>JAKFDW010000410.1:0-22932 GCA_036675955.1 Orrella sp.
TACCAGCGCCAATCCCGCAAGAAAATGTGAGATTCGTGAGAATTGAAAACGGGGTTTAGTGATTATCATCGCCATATCGTAAAGAATATTGGCCGAGAAAACAAACGGCGCAAGGCAACTATTATAGGCAGAGCGGCCCGGCTATTGCGACCGGCAACGCGATGTTTCAACATTAAAACGGAAAAAATTTGAAACCGGACCGGGCAAAACAGCTCAGCCCAGGAGTCAGACTGATGCCAACCGTTGTTCGACCAACTGGCGTAGCACTATGAGCTTGCCATGGAAGAAGTGGCTGGCATCAGGCACCACAACGAGAGGCAGCGTGTGTTGACGCGCGAAAGCCATGGCCTCGGACAAGGGCACGACCTCATCCGCTTCGCCGTGCACCAGGAAGGTGTCGGCGGGAACGTTGATGTCGCGAAACTTGAAGCGGTCTACCGCAGATCCGGCCAACAGGAGCGCATCTGGCGTTTTTCCGGCGTGTTCCGCCAAGTGCGAATACACTTGCGCGGCAACAGATGTGCCAAACGAAAAACCGGCGAGCACCCATTTTCCGGCTGCGGCATCGGGATAGGCTTCTTGGAACTGGCTTACCAGCTGCAACATATCGGCCGTTTCGCCCACAGCCAGATCGAACTCCCCGGCTGAATCGCCGACGCCCCGGAAGTTCGGCCTTACGGCTATGAGCCCGCTTTGCACACAGGCACGCGCTATCGTAGTGACGATCTTGTTTTCGCGAGCACCGCCGTGCAGGGGATGCGGATGAAGCACCAGCGCCCAGCCGCGTGGCGTGTCCATGGGGGTGTCCAGCACGCAGTCTATCGGGCCTGCTGCGCCTTCGAAGGAAATTTTCACAGTACGAGCGTGCATGACAGGTGGTTTGAGTTATAACGGAGGCCCGATCATTCTACGCCATTCCACCTTACCGAATTAATGTCTACTCCGTCTTCTCCGCCTCTGCCGTCTTCTTTTTCCATGCCGGCGCCCGAGCAACTGAAGGATGCCTTGATGGCCGCCTTGCCCGGCTTTCGCCAGGTCGACTGGGTGCAAAGCACATTGTCGACGAATGCAGAGCTCATGGCGAAGGCCCGCTTGGACGGCGGCCCCGTCGCGCGTCCCTGGCTGCTGGGCGCTCATCTGCAAGAACAGGGCCGCGGCCGCGCGGGCCGCACGTGGCAAAACCGGGCAGGCGCCAACCTGATGTTCTCTTGCGCTTTCGATGTGTTTCTTCCGTCGCAGCAAATGCCGGCCCTCTCTCCATTGGCAGGGCTCGCGGCATGCGAAGCATTGCGCCGGCTGATCAGCCCGGCCATGCGCAGTCGGCTGAATATGAAATGGCCCAATGATATCCAGTGGGGGCCAGCCAAGCTTGCCGGGATTCTTGTAGAGGTCACGCGCGCCGGAACATCGCGGCTGTCTGCCGATCATTACGTGGCCATCATCGGCATGGGAATCAACTTGAACGATGCGCGGGCGCTAAGCCAGTCACTGGACCGCCAGGTGGCGGACTGGTCCGAAATTGCCCGCCAGGATGCGCATGCCGCCGCGGTCAACGCCGCGGATATTGTGTCCGCTATTGCGAACGCCTGGTATACCAGCTTGAATGACGTGACCGCGCATGGTTTCGCCGGTCTGCCCGACCGCTATGCCGAAGTCGATGTCCTGGCTGGGCAACATATAAACGTACTTGACGACGGTCGCCTGACACACGCCGGCATTGCCTGCGGCGTGAATAATCTGGGGCAATTGCTGGTGCGCACGCATACGGGCGAAATACCTGTTTCTGTCGGCGATATTTCGGTCCGCACCCAGCAAGGGTCCACGCCATGATTTTGCTGATCGACGCCGGAAACACCCGGATAAAGATAGGTTGGCTGGATCCTTCCACGAACCGGCGCGAGACGGCAGCCTTTGCGCTGCGCCATGCCGATATGGCCCAACTGCCGCTATGGACGGATCAGCTTGCAGGCAAGCCTGTGAAGGCCATAGGCGTCAATGTGGCGGGCCCCGCCGTGGCGCGCGACCTTGCCGCCGCCTTGCGGCACCATCATTCATTGGATATTCGATGGGTAGCCAGCCAGCGCATGGCCGGCGGCGTCAGAAGCGCGTATGAAGTCGCCGAGCAATTGGGCGCCGACCGGTGGGTGTCCATGATAGGCCTGGCGCGGCATACCGATGAAGCGGCAATGCTGGCCAGCTTCGGCACGGCCACGACACTGGATACCCTTGGTCCGCGCGGGCTCGAAAATGACACCCGCCTGTTCCATGGCGGACTGATCCTGCCCGGTCCTGCATTGATGCGCTCGTCGCTGGCCGCCGGTACTGCCAACCTTCCCGAGGGAGCCGGCAGCGCTGCAGCGTTTCCCGTACACACTCACCAGGCTATCGCCAGCGGTATTGCCGCTGCGCAAGCGGGTGCTCTGCTGCGGCAATGGCGGGAGGGGCTGGAAAAGTTCGGCAGGCCGCCGGTCGTATACAGCACCGGCGGAGACTGGAACATGATCGAAAATGAAGCGCAACGGCTACTGGCAAACGCGCAGACCGATCTCGGACTCGCCCACGAACCCATACGCTGGCTGCCCACGCCGGTGCTGGATGGCCTGGCGCATCTGGCCCCCGAACTGCTTTAGCGCAATTGGTCGGCCGGCAGCGGGTTGCCCAGGGTGATGGCGTGCTGATTGCGCTCGGACAACTGACGCGGCTCCCGCCCCTGTTCACTGGGAGGAACGCCGAAAAAGCCTTGCCCATAAGCCAGCACCGCTACATTGGCGACGAAAACGATCAAAAAAAGAAAGCGCATAACGGAATTGCCCCGGCTGCCTGAAATGGCGCCACAGTAGCCCTGCATTTTAAAACATCCGCCGGGAATAGATCAAAACACAGCAATAAAACATCAAAACCCCGGCATAAGGCGAGTGCCGTCCATGAGGTTCCGTGGCATATTATGCCCATTGAATATGGCGGGCATGACAGTTGCTGAAATGCCGGGCCCCAAACGCTACATTACCTATGATTCCAACTCTCTTGCACAACCCTGGAAAGACCCACTGCACATGAAACCAATCCGTAAAGCTGTATTCCCCGTGGCAGGCATGGGTACACGTTTTCTGCCGGCCACCAAAGCAATGCCGAAGGAAATGCTGCCCATCGTCGACAAGCCGCTTATCCAATACGCCGTCGAAGAAGCCATCGCGGCAGGCATCACGGATTTGATTTTCATCACGGGGCGCAACAAGCGCGCCATAGAAGACCATTTCGATCGCGTTCCCGAGCTCGAGGCCGACCTGGCGGCCAAGAACAAGATCGAACTGCTGGACGCCATACGCAACATCATTCCCGCTTACGTCAACTGCATCTATACCCGCCAGCCCGCTCCACTGGGCCTGGGTCACGCGGTGCTGTGCGCGGCGCCCATCGTAGGCAACGAACCATTCGCGGTGTTGCTGGCGGACGACCTGATCGATGCCAAGACATCAGTCACTCAACAGCTGGTCGAAGCGGCCCATCAGCAAGACGGCAGCGTATTGGCAATCCAGAATATCGAAATCGAACAGACCAACAGATACGGAATCATTTCCGGCGAAGCCGTCAACGAAAAAACCATGCGCCTGCGCGGTATGGTCGAAAAGCCGGAACCGTCGGATGCGCCATCGACACTGGCTGTTGTAGGCCGTTATGTGCTTGAGCCCGAAATTTTCGAGCACTTGCGCCAGACACAGGCCGGCGTAGGCGGCGAAATCCAGCTTACCGATGGAATAGCGAGCTTGCTGCAGGCACGCGCCGTATTCGGCCTGGAATACGAAGGCACGCGTTACGACTGCGGAAGCAAGGCGGGTTTCTTTGAGGCGACCCTGGAGCTGGGCCGCAAGTATCATGGGCTCTAGGGGCGTCGGCTCCTAGGACGGCTTGGACGGGCTCTTGATTTCATTCAAGCCAGCAAGCACGCGCGCAACCGCGCCTGCGTGCTTGCGCACCCAATGCTCTCCGGCCTGGCCCATACGAGTCAATCTTTGGGGGTCGCCCAGCAACTGCACTGCGGCCTGCACCGCTGCCTCGGCGTCGCTTACACGCATGGCAGCCCCTTCATCGATGGCGTCGACCACGGCCTGTTCGAAGTTGCGGGTATGCGGGCCGACAAGCACAGGTACGCCTATGGCGCACGCCTCGATGAGATTCTGGCCGCCCAGCGGGGCAAAGCTTCCTGCCACAATGGCCACTTGACTCGACGCGTAATAACGCGGCATCTCGCCCAGAGTATCGCCAAGCAACACCGCGGCGTTGCTGCAAGCCTTCAACGCCGTAGCGGTGCAGTCACCCATTTCAAGAAACTCCGAGCGCCTCACGAATGCGAGGTCTGCGGCGGCCAGCAGTTGCGCTGCCTGTTCGAATCTTTCGGGATGCCGCGGCACAAGGCAGTAAAGCACCTGGTCCTCGATATCGATGCCCTGAGCCTGCGCACGTTTGACTTGCCGCGCGATGGCATTGATGAACATGTCGTCCTCGCCTTCCCGCGTGCTGGCTATGACGATAATCTTTCTTGGCAAGGCGGCCGCGAACTGACGGCCGCGCAATATTTTGTCCTGGGGCAAGGAGATATCGAATTTGAAATTTCCCGACACCCGGACGGCGGACGCCCCGGCCTTCTCCAGGCGCTGCGCGTCGTGCAGGGTCTGGGCATACACCGCTTCGAAACTGGCATAAGCGTCGCGCATTACACGGCCGGCATGCAGGCTGTGCCGCAAAGAACGCTCTGAAAATCGCGCGCTGGCCAACAGCATGGGCACATGATGGCGGCGTGCGGCGTGCAGCAAGTTGGGCCAGACCTCGCGTTCGATGAGCACGCCGGCCTTCGGCCGATAATGCGCCATGAACCGCCGGGTGCTGCCCGGAAAATCGTAGGGCAGCCATTGCTGCAGCAGGCGGCCCTGCCGTATGGCGTCGGCAAAGCTGCGGCTGCCCTCGTCACGCCCCGTTACCGTCATGTGGGTGAGCAACACCGTCTGGCCCTGATCCAGCAAAGCCTGAATAAAAGGCTGTGCCGCCCGAGTCTCGCCCAGGCTGACCGCGTGCACCCAGACCGGATTCTTCAGGATGCTGGGCTGCGCGTACCGGCCGAACCGCGCGCCGGAACAAATCCCCCAGTGACGGCCCGAGCGCCGGGCGCGTATAGCCATCCAGCCGAGTAAGGCCGGGGAAAGCAACCGGACGATGAGGGAGTAGGAAAAACGGTTCAAAAAGTGCGCCAATGACCGAACACGAACAGCGGATGGGGAGAGTCTAGTTCAAGCATGAAGGCCAAGTCATTCAGTCGAAAGGCGGGACGATGGCTTTGTCTGGAGGGTTGGCGCCGAGAAAGTCAGCATGGGCCGAGTCGTCGAAGGCAAGCGCCTGGTCGACCGCGCTCAATACCGTCTCGGCCGAAGGCGCGTTGCCGCGCTCGCCGAGGCTTGCCGTATATGCCGGACCTTCGAGCGGGGTTCGCACCGGCGTCGAAGCCTTGTAAATGCCTATGGTAGGCCGGCCCAGGCCGGCCGATAGATGGGTAAGGCCGCTATCGAGTCCGACCATGATACGGGCTCCGGCCAGTACTTTTGCGACATTGGTCAAATCCATGCGGGGCAGGACGAGCGCGCGTGGATTGCCCGCGACCAGCTGGGTTGCCCTTTCGGTTTCGGCAGGGCTGCCCGAGAGCAGCTTCAGATCGAGGCCATGCTCGTGGAGGCGGCCGAACACCTTGTGCCAGGCCTCCGCAGGCCATAGTTTGTCGTCGCGGCTGGCCGAAGGCATGATGACGGCATAGGGCTGCACCTGCACTCCTTCGGTAATTTCATGCAGTCCGAAATCGGGGTCGCCCTTGTAGGCATAGCCCAGTGCCGCTGCTGCCAGCTCGCGCTGCCGCTTGACCGCGGGCTGCCAGAAGTTGACGGTGTGTTTGACGTCGTAGAAGAATGACGCCAGGGGTTCACGCGCAGACCGGCGATCCAGGCCATGGCGGGTGCCATGAGTTTGCCGAACGAGCCAGACCGATTTCATGAGCGCCTGCATGTCGAGCACGATGTCGTAGCGGCGGGCGTCGAGATTCTTGCGCAAGGCAGCCCGCGCCGACCGCGTCTCGGCGGACCACCAGTGCTTGCGCCAGCGCCGGTGCGCCACGGGTATCACTTCGTGTACCGCGGGATGCCAGGAAGGAATCTCGGCGAAGCTTTCTTCGACTATCCAGTCTATTTCAGCGCCGGGCACATGGCGGGCAATATCGGATACCGCCGGAAGCATGTGCACCAGGTCGCCCAACGAAGACGTACGGATAATAAGAATTTTTTTCGTCATGCGGCGATTATAAAGTTAACGAAGCCCCGGCGATATTGTCGATGGTACTTAAGCACACCGCGACAGCAGGCCACGCTATGAACGCCGCCTGCTGTCCCGCCATTCCCAGATGCCCAGCGATATACCGCTCAGGCAGATGACAGCAATGCCCGCCCACGTCAGTCCGTCGGGGAACTGGCCCCAGATCAGCCACCCCAGCGTTGCCGCGCTGATGATCTGCAAATAAATAAAAGGAGCCAGCATGGACGCGGGTGCATGGCGATAGGCCTGGATCTGCAGCAAGTGCCCTGCCGCACCCCAAAAGCCGGTGGATACGAGCACTATCCAGTGCCACGGCTCCAGCACGGCCAGAAAAGGCCATGCCGCGGGCAATATGAAGGGCAGCGCCACAGTGAGGCATAGGCTGCCGACCGCCCCGCTCCAGATCAGCGTCGTGAATGGATCATCCACGGCAACGCGGCGCGTAGCAATGAACTGTCCGGCGAATAAAAAGGCGGTGACAAGGCCGGACACCGTACCGGTCGGATCCAGGCCGGCGTCCGGCCTGATGATGATCAACACCCCAATAAAGCCGCCGGCCGCGGCCACCCAGCGGGAGATGCGCGCCGGTTCCTTCAGCAGCCAGGGCGCCAGCGACAACATGATCAGGGGTGCGAGAAAATTGATGGCGGTTGCTTCCGCCTGCGGCAAATAGCGCAAGGTGTTGAAGAATGACAAGGTGGCCAACAGCATTACCGAGCCCCGCAGCAACTGGGCCCCCGGACGCACGCTGCGCAATACCCCGCGCCCCCGCGACGGCAATACCAAACCGAGAACCAGCAGCAAGTGCACCACGTAGCGTACCCAGCACAGCATGAGCAGCGAAACCCCCGCCCCCATCACCCATTTGCCGCTGGCGTCCAGTCCGGAAAGTGCCCATGCCGACAGCACAAGAAACGCAATACCGGCAAAGGGCCGCGTAGCTCCATAAGCAAGCGGTGCCATCACTCGGGATCCTGAAGAAGATTCATACGCCGCTATTTTGGTGCAAGCACATCGGGGTTGGCCAGGTTCACCGGCCGCCCGGCATCGTAAGCCAGCACATTGTCGAAGGCTGTGCCCAGGTAAAGTTCGTAGTTGTCGCGTTCGACATAGCCGATATGAGGAGTGCACAGCACATTATCGCGATTGAGCAAGGGATGCCGGGCACCGAGCACGGGCTCTTCTTCATACACATCGACGGCTGCAAAACCGGGACGACCCGCATCAAGCGCGCTGACCAAGGCGCCCGGCGCAACGAGTTCGGCCCTGCTGGTATTGACGAACAAGGCGGTCTTCTTCATGCGAGCCAAGTCGCGTTCCGTGACAATGCCGGCGGTTTCGCTGTTCAGCCTCAGGTGCATGGAGATGACATCGCAATCTGAGAAGAACTGCTCGCGGGTAGGAGCAACGTCGAAGCCGTCAGCCTGAGCCCTGGCTATCGAGCCGTCGCGGCCCCAGATCCAGACCTTCATTCCGAATGCCCTGGCGTAGCCGGCCACCAGCTTGCCGATACGGCCATAGCCCCATATTCCCATGCGCTGCCCGCGCAACTGCTGGCCCAGAAAGCCCTGCCACTTGCCGGAGTTGAGCCGGTTGACCTCGGATACCAGGTGCCTGCGGCTTGCCATAATCATCGCCCACGTCAGTTCGGCGGTGGATGTGGGGTCGCCGGAACCTTCGGCCACGGCTATCCCGCGCGCTGTACAGGCGGCCAGGTCGATGTGGCCGGAAATCTTGGCCGTCTGGCTGATGAGGCGCAAGTCGGGCAGCCTGTCCAGAAGCCGTTCGGTAATGCGCGTTCGTTCGCGAATCAGGACCAGTGCCTGGGCTCCGGCAAAACGCGCCGCCAATGCGTCGATGTCGGTGACGCTGTCGTTGAATACAGTCACCTGGTGCCCTGCCCCCAACTTTCTGAAGCAGTCCAGATGCCTCACGCAGTCCTGATAATCATCCGGTATAACGATGCGCATGAATGGCCTTTGATCCTTTATTATTGCGTTATGACTACCTGGTACATTTTGCCGAACGGCAACATCAAGCATACGAACGGGCTGGAGCTACAGCCAGAAGAAGACTGGTTCCCCACCGCGGAAAGCATGGCAATTTTTACTGAACGATGCCGCGCACACGGTCAGTCCGATGTGCAGATCATCAAGCACATGATGGACCTGGCGCGCGACGGCGAAAAATGGGTGCACGACAACCTGAGCGAATGACAGACCGCTTGGCGCCTGTTAGTGTTAACAGGCTTTAAAGCGCGACAAGGTCGGTCTTGTAGCGTGCAGCGCGTTCGGCATAGCCCGTGGCATTTTTTTGCAGCCCTGCGATATCGTCATCGGTAAGCGTGCGCACCACCTTGGCCGGCGCGCCCAGTATCAATGAGCGTTCCGGAAACACCTTGCCCTCGGTGACCACTGCGCCGGCGCCGACGAGGCTGTTGCGGCCGATCACCGCGCGATTCAGAACTATGGCCTGTATGCCTATAAGCGCGCCGTCTTCGATGGTACAGCCATGCAGCATGGCTTGATGACCTATCGTTACGTTCTTGCCCAAGGTAAGGGGGCAGCCTGGATCGGTATGCAGGACTGCGCCCTCTTGGATGTTGGACCCTTCGCCCACTACGATGGGCTCGTTGTCTCCCCGAATTACTGCGCCGGGCCAGATGCTGCTGCGGGCTTGCATGGTGGCCAGGCCTATGACAGTGGCTTCGGCGGCGACATACGCCGTTTCGTGTATGACGGGCGTCAAGTCGCCCAATTTATAGCAAGTCATTTTTGGGGTTGTTCCGAGTGATTGAAAAGCCTCGGAAGATCGTAGCACAAGGCATGCGTCAGTCAATAAGAGACTTGGCGCGCCACACGCTGGCCAGCCATGGTTGCTGCTCGCGAGGCAAGCCTTCAGGCCGGTAGTAATGTTCCAGCTCGGCAAAGCCCGCGGCGGACAGTAGCGCCCGCCATGCTTCGAGGTCGTGATAGGCGCCATAACGTCCGCCGCTCCAGCCCTCCTGGTTCTCGCCCCGCGGATTCGAGCTGAACAAGACTCCACCGGTTTTCAATGTGCCATGAAGCTGCCCGAGCACGCGCGGCAGCGCCTTGGTCGGTATGTGAAACAAGGAAGCGTTGGCGAATATGCCGTCGAACACGTCGACAGGCAGGTTCAGCGCCAGGAAATCCTGGTGCCACACCTCGCAGCCGGATTCTTCCCGGGCCATTTTCACGAAGGCAGCCGTGCCGTCCAACCCTGTCGCAATATGGCCCATCGCCGTGAACGCCTTCAGATCCCTGCCCGGCCCGCAACCGAAATCCAGGATGCGATACGGCGGCGTTCCCTTGATGTGGCGCAGCAAGGCAGCCATGTTCTGGCTGACATCATGGTTAAGAGTGCCGGCCTTGAAGCTTTCCGCGTTCTGGGCGTAATAGTCCAGGGTTGACGCGGTCACGGCCTGGACCATCCCTGAACGAAGGCCGCCACGGGCTGGCGCTTACCGCCGGCTTTCTGGAGTTCGAGCAATCGCAAGACGCCGTCGGCGGTCGCAATGTCTATACCCTGCGCGCCGGCCTGCAGCACGGTTCCGGGTTGGGCTGCCTGGGCGGCGACTTCAGCTTGCCCTTCGCCCTTGCCATAAGCCGCAGCCTGAATGGCCTGCGCCTTCCATACTTTGACGGGATCGGGCAAGCCGGGCAATCGCATGCTTGCGCCGGGCACCGGATCGAAGGCTCGAACACGGCGCGCCAGCACGGCTGCAGCCTGTGTGAAGTCGAGCGGCGACTCCTGCTTATCGAGCTTGGCCGCATAGCTGACGCCCTCTTCGGGCTGTGGCTGCGATACAAGCGTACCAGCCTGGAGCTCGTCTATGGCCTGAACAATGGCCTGCGCACCCAAGCGGGCCAGCTCGTCGTGCAAAAGCGCCGCATCGTGCTCGGGCGTGATGGGCAGAGTGCGCGTGAACAGCATTGCCCCGGTATCGAGACCGGCATCCATCAGCATGATCGTGACGCCAGTCTGCTCGTCGCCGGCCTCGATAGCGCGCTGTATGGGAGCGGCACCGCGCCATCGCGGCAAGAGGCTGGCGTGAATATTGAAACAACCATACGTGGGCAAATCGAGCACCCATTGCGGCAGGATGAGGCCATAGGCCGCCACCACGAGCAATTCGGGGGCGGCATCCTCCAGCGCCTGGCGGGCTGCCTGCGCCTCGCCGGGATAGTTGCCGTCGAGCTTCAAACTGCGTGGCTGGCACACCGGGATTCCCGCCGCAAGAGCCGCCTGCTTGACAGCGCTGGGAGTCAGCTTCAAGCCACGGCCCGATGGGCGGTCGGGTTGAGTCAGTACCAGCGGCACCTCGTGGCCTGCCTGCAACAGCGCCTCAAGCGCGAGACGAGCAAATTCGGGGGTACCTGCAAATACTATACGCATAGAAACGCCAATTCAAAGTTAGAACAGGCATAGTACCAAGTGCGTACCGGCGGGGTCAGGCCTTGAGGGCTTCGCGCTCTTGTTTGCGCAGGCGCGTCTTGATGCGATTCTGTTTCAGGGGAGATAAATATTCGACGAACACTTTGCCCATCAAGTGATCGAGTTCGTGCTGGACGCATACGGCAAGCAGTCCTTCGGCATCGAATTCCAGGGTATCACCCTGCTCGTTCAGGGTACGCACACGGATACGCGCCGAACGCTGCACTTCGTCGTAGACGCCGGGTACCGAAAGACACCCTTCTTCATACACCTGGGTTTCTTCGCTTTTCCAGATGATTTCGGGGTTTATCAATACCCGCAAATCGTTGTTGTCTTCAGAGACGTCGATTACCACCACCCGTTCGTGCACATCGACCTGGGTAGCGGCCAGGCCCACACCAGGCGCGTCGTACATGGTTTCGGCCATGTCGCGAACCAGGGTGCGGATGCGGTCGTCGACGACCTGAACCGGCTTGGCAACTTTGTGCAAGCGTGGGTCGGGATATCGAAGAATAGGAAGTAAAGCCATCAAACTAGTCCGAAATGCATGTAAGTCTCTATGATAAAACAAATTTTGTCCGGAATCCCGGTTTTATGCGAATAGCGCCCTTCAGGACATCCCGCAATCCGGCCGCTATGACTTTTCGCGACACATCGTCGCCCGCGCCCCACTGCCTTATGCCACACTAGCGCATGCACCCCACATTATCGACCGAAGAACTCAGCGCCTGGATACGGCTGTCGCTGGAACCCGGCCTGGGCCCCGCCCAGGCGCGCAGCCTGCTTGCCGCCATAGGCCTGCCCCAGGATATCTACGCGCTTTCAGCGGCATCGCTCAGCAAATTCGTGCCCCACGACATGGCAAGGCAGCTTCAAGGCGACGCCAGCGACGATATCCAGCAAGCCATCCAGAACACCCTGGCGTGGCGTGAACACGCCAATCACCACATATTGACGCTGGCCGATCCATCCTACCCGCACGCTCTGCTCGACATCCACGATCCGCCACTGCTGCTCTACGTCAATGGGCGCCTCGACACCCTGAGCAAACCCATTATTTCCATCGTGGGCGCCCGCAATGCCAGTGCGGGCGGCACCGACAACGCCCGCGCGTTCGCCCAGCATCTTGCCGGGCAGGGGTGGTGCATTGCCAGCGGCCTTGCCCTGGGCATCGACACGGCCGCCCACGAGGGCGCCTTGGCGGCCGGCCCATCCGGCGGCGGAACCATTGCCATCCTGGGCACGGGCATAGACATCGTTTATCCGGCGCGCAACCTGCAGCTTGCACACCGGATCGCCCAAGAGGGCGTGCTCATATCCGAATTTCCACTTGGGACACGTGCACTTCCCTATCAGTTCCCCAAGCGCAACCGGCTGGTGGCCGGCATCGCCAAAGGCGTACTTGTCGTCGAAGCGGCCAGGCAAAGCGGGTCCCTCATTACCGCCCGGCTTGCCTCCGAAATGGGACGCGAAGTCTTTGCCATTCCAGGCTCCATCCACTCCCCCCTGTCGCGCGGCTGCCATGCCCTGATCCGGCAAGGAGCAAAACTGGTGGAGTCGGCCGAAGACATACGTGAAGAACTTGGTTCGTCGGGTGTCGCGCACGCGCCGGCGCCTGCAAAGCGACAGCTGCGGCGCAAGAAACCCGACATAGGCCCGACGGGTCGACTGGTGCTGGAAGCGCTAGGTTATGATCCAGTCCATCTCGACACCTTGCAAGAAAGAAGCCGCCTCGACATGCCCGCATTGACAGCAAGCCTTCTGGAGCTGGAATTACAGGAAATAGTCGTCCGGCTGGACGATGGCTGTTTCCAGCGACGCTGAAGATGCCGTCCAGACAGACTCGTTTTATGATAGCTGCTATTGCATGCAACCATACCAAGGAATATTTCCATGTCTTTGCCAAATAAAGTCAAAATCGTCGAGGTCTCTCCACGCGATGGGCTGCAGAACGAAAAAGAATTCATCGCGACATCGGTAAAGATCGAACTCATCGACCGCCTGTCCGCAGCCGGCTTTCCCAACGTCGAAGCAGTCTCCTTTGTATCGCCCAAATGGGTGCCGCAAATGGCCGATGGCGCCGAAGTCATGGCCGGAATAAAGCGCAGGCCGGGCACCATCTATTCCGCACTCACGCCGAATTTGCGGGGTTTCGACGCCGCGCTTGCCGCCGGCGTCGACGAGGTCGTGATCTTCGGAGCAGCCAGCGAAGCCTTTTCGCAAAAGAACATCAATTGCTCTATTGCCGAATCGATCGCGCGCTTCGAGCCCGTCGCCGAAGCGGCCAAAGCCGCGGGCTTGCGCCTGCGCGCCAGCATCAGTTGCGCCCTCGGATGTCCCTATCAAGGCGAAACGCCGATCGCATCGGTGGTCGATGTTGCGAAACGCATGCTGGCGCTGGGATGCGATGAGATAGATGTCGCCGATACCATTGGGGTCGGTACGGCGCTCCGTGTCGGACAAGTCATGCGCGCCGTCACTGAAGTCGTCGACCCCTCCCGCGTGGCCGGACACTTCCACGATACCTATGGCCAGTCACTGGCCAACATACTGGCCGCAATGGAAGCCGGCGTGTCTATCTTCCATACCTCGGTCGCGGGACTGGGCGGTTGCCCCTACGCGAAAGGGGCGACTGGAAATGTCGCGACCGAAGATGTGCTATACATGCTGCGCGGCCTGGATATCGACACCGGCATCGACCTTGACGCCGTCGTCGATATCGGACAATGGATATCCAGCCATATCGGGCACAAATCCTCCAGTCGCGCAGGCAACGCCCTGGCCGCGCGCAAGGCCGCCTAGGCCGCGCGATGCGCGCACTCCAGTACAACCACGGGCCTTAATGTTATTTTCAACACAACACGTTCCAAGCGAAGAAGAGCGGTCCGAGCTTCTTGAAGCCATCGGACCGCTACCCTTGCGAGGCGTCGCCTGGCCCAAATGGATCAAGATACTGGCATGGGTGATCCTGGTCTTTATCGGCCTGATGATCATGCAAGTCGCGGCGGGTCCCACAGGAAAGACGGTCAACCCCATGGTGGCGGGCAGCATACTGCTCTGCTATTTGGCCTTGCTGGTGCTTGCGCGCTATATGCTGATCTCCGAAACACGCATTACCCACAAAGGTATTGAGCAGACCTGGATCACGCGGCGGGAGATTGCCTGGGAAGATATCCAGTTTGCCAAATTCATTCCCCTGGTGGCGTCCAAGCGGCTGGTGTGCTTTACCGGAAAAGGGCGTCCGGTCGTGTTCCAGGCCGGTACCCGCGAACTGCAGGTGGCCTTCGCCCGCATTGCACTGGTTTACCGGCGCCAGAAATAGGGCTTCCGGTTTACAATTGCGGCCGCTAAATCCCACTTGATCGTCCCTATCCCGAGAAACACATGATTTCCCTGAAAACAGCGGGCGCCACCGCCCTGATCGGCGCACTCTTCGCCGCCGCAGCTCCCAGCTTGGCCCATGCAGAAGACACATGGCCGTCCAAGCCCATCTCCTTTGTCGTGCCTTACGCTGCCGGCGGATTTGCCGACACGCGCATGCGCCTGCTCGCGCGTGAACTGGCTGACGAGCTCAAGACTTCCGTCGTCGTCGAAAACAAGGCGGGCGCGGGTGGCGTCATCGGCACCGCGTTTATCGCCAAATCCAAGCCGGACGGCTACACAATCGGCAGCGGCAATCTTGCGCCCTTGTCCGTGAACCCGACGTTGATGGCCAAGAATGTGTCGTACAACGTTCAGAAAGATATCGCCCCGGTTATTCTGATCGAGGAAAGCCCGCTCATCCTTAGCGTGAACAATCAAGTTCCTGTAAAAACCGTAAAAGAGCTTATCGAGCTGGCCAAGAAAGATGCGGGCCGCCTCACATTCGGGTCCTCAGGCGTGGGCGGAGCGCACCACCTGTCGGGCGAACTGTTCGCCTCGGAGGCCGGCGTCGAGCTTTCTCACGTCCCGTACAAAGGCGGTGCCCCCGCAGCGACCGATCTGATGGCAGGTCATATCGACATGATGTTTGAAATGGGCTATGCCGCCATGCCCGCCATCCAGGCCAAGAAAGTGCACCCGCTCGCAGTGACCAGCGCCAAGCGCCTGGCATTGCTGCCTGACGTACCCACTATGGCGGAATCCGGCCTGGCTGGCTTTGAATCGTACAACTGGCAAGGGGTCATTGCGCCGGCCGGGACACCCGACGCGGTCATCCAGAAGCTCAATACCGCATTCAACAACATACTGAAGAAGCCTGAAGTCCAGAAAGCGTTCGAAGCAACAGGCGGCCAGTCGGCTGGCGGCACCCCGGAAGAGTTCGGAGCCTTCATCCAGAGCGAAACCGAAAAATGGGCCAAGGTCATCAAGTCGGCCAATATTTCGGTCGAATAGGGCCACTGTCCTAAGCTGCAAATGAAAAAGCGTGGCTCCGTGCCACGCTTTTTTCTTGCATGGGGTGTTGCGCAAGGGGCTGCTAACGCACAGGCAGGGCGTACATCAGTCCGCCATCGGTCCATTGCGCATTCAAGCCGCGCTGTATTTTCAATGGACTGCCCTGACCAACGTTGCGATCGAAACTTTCGCCGTAGTTGCCGACCTGCTTGATGATGTTATAGGCCCATTTTTCGTCTACGCCCAGGTTTTTTCCCGCCCCGGCCGTTACGCCCAGCAGGCGCATTATGTTGGGGTTCGTGCTTTTCAGTTGTTCATCGACATTCGCCGAGGTAACGCCAAGCTCTTCGGCGCCTATCATGGCATGCAACGACCATTTCACGAGATTGAGCCACCGGTCATCGCCCTGGCGCACGAAAGGTCCCAAAGGCTCTTTCGAGATGATTTCGGGAAGCACCATGTAGTCGTCCGGTTTGCTGAGTTTTGATATCCGGATCGAAGCCAGGCCCGAGGCGTCGGTCGTGAATACATCGCAGCGCCCCGCTGCAAAGGCATTCACGACCTCGTTGAACTGGTCGATAACGACGGGTTTGTACTTGATATTGTTTGCACGCGCCCAGTCGGCCATGGTGTTTTCATTGGAAGTGCCGGTCTGCATGCAGATGGTTGCGCCATCGAGCTCTTTGGCGCTTTTCACGCCCAGCGCCTTGGGAACCAGGAAACCCTGGCCGTCGTAGAAGTTGATGCCTGCGTGTATCGCACCCAGCGCCGTGTCGCGTTGCTGCGTAACCGTGGTATTGCGCGCCAGCAAGTCGATTTCACCCGATTGCAACGCGGTGAATCGCTGCTGCGAATTAAGGGGCACTGCCTTGAACTTGGATGCATCGCCAAGAGCCGCGGCGGCCACGGCGCGGCATACGTCGATGTCCAGGCCCTGCCACACGCCCTTGGCGTCAGGCGCCGAGAACCCCGCAAAGCCGGTAGTGACGCCGCACTGCACCACGCCGCGTTCCTTGACGACATCGAGCGTGTCGGCATGTGCCAGCTGCATGCCAGCCGACATGGCGAAAGCGCCGACGGCCATGGCGCCCCGTGCTAAGGCCCTCCCGGCGAACGCGCCCCGGACGTAGGCGTCCCCGACGAACGCGCCCCGGACGTACTTGATCTTGCGCATGACATTCCCCTTACGATAAGTGTTCGGACTCAATTTTTCGCATCTTACTGCAATAGACATGGGCCCAAACGAATAAACTTATTCGTAACTGCGTATATCGTCGATCACTTTGCCGTCATTGGGCAGGCTGCCAGGCTCGACTATTTCGATATCGGCCCGCAATTTGGTCAATTCGCGCACAGACTCGGCAACCCGCAGTGCAAGCCCCGGCTGCGGCGAGGCACTTTCCACCTTCAGCACCATGGCGTCGCTTCCTATCTTGCCGCTTACCACCAGCCGGGCTTTGCCGATTTCGGCATGCCGTTTGATTACTTGCTCGATCTGGCCGGGATGCACGAACATTCCGCGCACCTTCGTGGTCTGGTCGGCGCGCCCCATCCATCCCTTGATGCGCACGTTTGTACGGCCGCAGGGAGACATGCCCGGCAAAATGGCCGATAGATCGCCAGTACCAAAACGCAGCAGCGGGTAATCGGGATTCAGCGTTGTGACAACCACTTCGCCGACTTCGCCGGCTGGCAAGGGCTGGTTGCTGCCCGGCCGTACGATTTCCAGAATGATGTCTTCATTGACCACCAAGCCTTCGCGCGCGGACGTTTCGTAGGCGATCATGCCCAGATCGGCACTGCCATAGGCCTGGTATCCGGTAATGCCCCGCTCGGCAAACCATAGACACAAGGAAGGCGGAAAGGCTTCGCCGGAAAACAAGGCCCGGCGTATGGACGGCAGCTTGACTCCCATGTCGTCGGCCTTCTGCAGTATCAGCTTCAAAAAGCTGGGCGTGCCGGTATAACCGGCTGGCGCCAGGTCGACAATGGCCTGTACCTGCTGTTCGGTCTGGCCCACCCCGCCTGGGAACACCGTGCAGCCCAATGCGTGCGCAGCGGTTTCCATCATGGAGCCGGCAGGCGTGAAATGGTATGAAAAACAGTTGTACACGAGGTCGCCCGGACGAAAGCCGGCGGCATATAGTGCGCGGGCGAATCCCCAGTAGTCGGGACGCTTGCTTTCCGGTTCGTAGATCGGGCCGGGCGACGCGAATACGCGCGCCGCCTCGCCCCACCCGATGGCCGAAAAGCCGCCGAAAACCCGGCTGACGGCCGGCAGTTCCTGTCCGTCCTTGCCTTGGCGCATGGCAAGCTGGGCTTGCAGCAGCTCGCTCTTGCGCACTACGGGGACCTGCGACAGGGCGTCCCGGTCGCGGATACGGTCAGTGTCTATACCCTGCAATTGCCGGGCAATCGCAGGGGCGCGTGCGCGAGCCGCCTTGAGGGCATGGGACAGGCTGTTCAGCAGCGCATGCTCGCGCTCAGGTGCCGGGGCCCGCTCGCGTTCCTCGAAATAGGTAGTCATGGTATTTGTCTCTAGGCCAGCCAGCGCTTGCGTCGCCGATAAAATTTATTGTCGCGGAAACTCTTGCGCTCGCCGCTTGATACGCCCAGGTAGAACTCTTTGACGTCTTCATTATCGGCCAGGGCCTTGGCGGCTCCATCCATCATGACGCGTCCGTTTTCCAGGATATAGCCGTAGTCGGCATAGCGCAGGGCAATATTGGTATTCTGTTCGGCCAGCAGGAAGCTGACGCCTTCACGCTGATTAAGGTCGCGGACAATTTCGAAAATTTCCTCGACGATCTGGGGGGCAAGCCCCATGGAAGGCTCATCCAGCAGGATCATGCTGGGATTGGCCATCAGGGCCCGCCCGATAGCCGTCATTTGCTGCTCGCCGCCCGAGGTGTAGCCCGACTGGCTGCCACGGCGCTGCTTGAGCCTTGGAAAATACTGGTAAACCTTGTCAAGCGAAGCGCTTAATTCACCCCGATTGATGTTGCGCGTATAGGCGCCCGTGAGAAGGTTTTCTTCTATCGTGAGGTGGGCAAAACAATGCCGGCCCTCCATGACCTGGACAACACCCCTTTTTACAAGGTCTGCAGGCGTAAGGCGTTCGATGCGTTCACCCCGGTAGTCGATACTTCCCTTGGTCACATCGCCGCGCTCTGCCTTGAGCAGATTCGATACGGCGCGCAGGGTCGTTGTCTTGCCAGCGCCATTGGCCCCGAGCAGCGCCACGATCTTGCCCTCCGGCACGCACAGCGACACGCCCTTGAGCACCAGGATCACGTGGTTGTATATGACCTCGATCCCGTTCACATTCAGAAGAATATTGGGGGCCGCGGTCTCGACACTTGCATTCATAGGAGTTTCCCTGCAATCAGTTCAGCCCGGCCGGCGCGATATAGCGCGGCCGGGCGTGTTACAGCTTACGAAGCGTCGCAATTACGCGTTTCGAGTTTCTTCTCGGAAGCGTATTTGGCGGCCAGGTCTTTCACCAGCGGCTCCACGAACTTCTTGTCGGACTGGTACCAGTCCGAGACGATGTCGAACTTCGTGCCGTTCCACTGGATGATGCGAGCCCAGTCGTCGCCCATGTGGTTGCTGCACGACGTCTTGACCGGACGCATCAGCTTGGCGAACCCGAGCTCCTCCAGACGTTCTGTGGTGATGTTCAGGTTCTCGAAACCCCAACGGACTTGCTCGGGCGTCATGTGCTTGCCCTTGCCATACTTTTCCTGGGCTGTGCGTATGGCCTCGACTTGCAGCATCGAGATCATCATGCCGCGCGTATGGGCAATGGTGCCGACGTATTTGCCGGTGGAATCCGTGCCCTGTCCCTTGTCGTAGACGTGCTTTTTAAGGTCTTCGTGCACGCGGCCATGATCGGCGCTGTTGTGGATCGTGATGCCGTTGTAGCCTTTGGCGACGGCGCCGAGGTCCTGGACGTCATTCTCGGAACTGGCCCACCAGATGCCGTACATTTTGTCGCGCGGAAACCCTACAGCCTGCGCTTCGCGTATGGCCGTGGGCGTCATGATGCCGGCGCTCCACAACAACACGTAGTCGGGCCTGCTCTGGCGAATCTGCAGCCAGGTGGATTTCTGCTGCACACCAGGCGCCGTGACGGGATACAGCTGCAAATCGAAGCCATTGGCCTTGGACCGCGCCTGCAAAAGGGCGATAGGCTCTTTGCCGTAAGGCGAATCGTGATACACCAGCGCGATTTTCTTGCCCTTGAGCTTGTCCTCGCCACCGACCTTCTTGGCGATGTCCTGGATCATGACATCGGCGGCAGTCCAGTACGTACCCAGCAGCGGGAAATTCCATTTGAAGACTGAGCCGTCTGCCGACTGCGACAGGCCGTAGCCCACGGTTTCGATGGTAAAGCCGTCGACAATGGCCTTGTCGGTCAGGGCGAACGTGATGCCGGTGGATTGAGTATCGAAGCCGGAAGCGCCGCCGTTCTTGTTTTTCAGGCGTTCATAACACTCTACGCCGCGGTCGGTAGCGTATGCCGTCTCGCATTCCTCATATGTGATCTTGACGCCATTGACGCCGCCGTCACGCTCGTTGACCAACTTCAGGTAATCCATTTTGCCATCGGCCCATGGAATGCCCAGCGGCGCAAACGAACCGGTGCGGTATGCCAGCAACGGCACGAATTGTTCTTCAGCCGCGGCAGCCGGCAAGGACGCCGTTGCCAGCGTGCCGACTACAGCGATCATGGCTGCGGCCAATTTAAACGAACGTTTCATCTCCAAGTCCTCCTGATGGTGTCTGTGTGCACCGTTTGTGATTCGGCATGGTCAAAAATAGCCAGCCGAGCTTACTGATTTATGTCGTCGATCAAAGACAGTTCAATGCGGGAATGGCCAGATGCGGAGTTTCTCCTTGCCTATGCTCCAGAGCCGGGCCAGGCCATGCGGCTCGACGATCAGGAAAAAGACAATCAGTCCGCCAAATACCATATGCTCGATATGCGATGCCGTGTCCACGGCCAGCGGTATGCCGAACATATGCGGAACATTGGTCAGGAATACCGGCACCAGCACCATGAAGGCCGCCCCGAAGAAGCTGCCGACAATGGAACCAAGCCCGCCGATAATGACAATGAACAAGAGTTGCAGCGATCGTGTGAGATCGAAAGCAAGCGGCTCCCATGAGCCCAGGTGGATATACGCCCACAGGGCGCCGGCCACGCCGATGATGAAGGAGCTGACAGCGAAAGCCGTGAGCTTGGCGTATATGGGACGAATGCCGATAACGGATGCGGCGACATCCATGTCGCGTATGGCCATCCATTGGCGCCCAATGGCGCCTCGCACCAGATTCTTGGCCAACAAAGCGAAAACCGCCACAAAGATGAGAACGAACAGATAGCGCTGGACGGGCGTTTGCACCGGCAGGCCGAAAGCTTCCAGGGCCGGCACCGAGACATTGCCCGAGGATGAATAGTTGGTGAAAAACGGTATGCGAAGAAACGCCCAGTCGACGAAGAACTGCGCGGCCAGCGTCGTGACCGCCAGGTAAAGACCGCGGATCCGCAAGCTGGGAACGCCGAATACGACCCCGACCAGCGTGGCAAAGACGCCGCCCAGCAGTATTTGAACGACCAGGGGAGTGGCCGGCATGCGCACACCGAAATTCCAGGCCGCATAAGCGCCCACCGCCATGAAAGCGCCCGAACCGATGGAGATTTGCCCGCAGTACCCGACCAGGATGTTCAAGCCTATGGCGGCGAGCGACAGAATCAGGAACGGGGTGAGAATGGCCTGCAGGAAATAGTTCGACGCAAGCAGCGGAATCAGCAGGAAGGCGACAAGCAGCACCAGCAGCATGAAGAAGCGATCCTGCCGTATGGGAAAGATCTGCTGATCGGCCCGGTAAGTGCTTTTGAACTGACCGTTTTCACGATAAAACATAATGGGTATCCAGTCTACTTTTTGTTAAACCATTAAACGCGGTCGATGATTTTTTCACCAAACAAGCCTTGCGGACGAAATAACAGGAACACCAGGGCCAGTACATAGGCAAACCAGATCTCGATTCCACCGCCCACGAAAGGCCCCAGATACACTTCCGACAGCTTTTCGCCGACGCCGATGATCAGGCCGCCCACAATGGCGCCCGGTACCGAGGTGAGGCCGCCCAGAATGACGACGGGCAAGGCGCGCAAGGCGGCCGTCGACAAGGTGAACTGGACACCGAACTTGGATCCCCAGATGATGCCGGCCACCAGCGCGACTATGCCTGCAACGGTCCATACCACCACCCAGATACGGTTCAGGGGTATGCCGATGGATTGCGCCGCCTGATGGTCGTCGGCCACCGCGCGCAATGCGCGGCCCACCGAGGTGTACTGGAAAAATATCGCCAGCACGGCAACGAGCAATGCCGACACGCCGGCCGCGGTCAAGTCTTCCAGGCTGATCAATATGCCGCCCTCGAAGACCGTATCGAGGATAAAAACAGGATCCTTGGGCATGCCGACGTCGATGGAATAGACGCTGCTGCCGAATATGATCTGTCCCATGCCGTCAAGAAAATAGCTGATCCCGATGGTTGCCATCAGCAAGGTGGTGCCTTCCTGGTTGACCAGGTAGCGCAATACCCAGCGCTCGATGGCGATGGCGATGAGCCACATGAAAATGCCGCTGACGATGAAGGCGAGTACATTGGCCAGGAACAGGCTTTCAATTCCCAGCCACTGCGGTATCCATTCGGAAAGCCGCGCCATCGACAGAGCGGCGATAAGCACCATGGCGCCCTGCGCAAAGTTGAAAACGCCCGATGCCTTGAAGATAAGAACAAAACCCAGCGCCACCAGCGAATACAGCATGCCGGTCATCAGGCCGCCGAACAGGGTTTCCAGGAAAAATGCCATTTCTGTCTTCCTTGTTTAGGGTCTAATGGCTGGCGCCAAGGTAGGCGCGTATTACTTCGGGATTCTGGCGGACTTCATCGGGCATGCCATCGCCGATTTTCTTGCCGTAATCCAGAACCACTACGCGATCGGAGACATCCATGACCACGCCCATGTCGTGTTCGATAAGCACGATGGTGGTGCCGTATTCTTCGTTGACATCGAGTATGAAACGGCTCATGTCCTGCTTCTCTTCGATGTTCATGCCCGCCATGGGCTCGTCCAGCAACAGGATGCGGGGCTCCATGGCCAGGGCGCGGCCCAGGTCCACCCGTTTCTGCAGGCCGTAAGGCAGGCGGCCCACGGGCGTCTTGCGGTAGGCCTGGATTTCAAGAAAATCGATAAGGTTCTCGACAAACTCGCGATGCGCGATTTCTTCGCGTTCCGCCGAGCCCAGGCGGAAAGCTTGCGCCAGTATCCCGCTGTTCATGCGCAGGTTGCGGCCTGTCATGATGTTGTCCAGAACGCTCATGCCCTTGAACAAGGCGAGATTCTGGAATGTGCGCGCGATGCCCATTTCGGCGGCACGCCGGGAATTCATTTTGGAGAACTTGATGCCGGCGAGCGTGATCTCGCCCTGTTGCGGAGTGTAGACACCGTTGATCACATTGAGCATGGAGCTTTTGCCCGCGCCGTTGGGTCCGATAATGGCGCGAATCTCGTGTTCGCGCACATCGAAGGAAATGTCGGTCAGCGCCTTCACGCCCCCGAAGGCGAGCGAAATGTTTTGCAGATCGAGTATGGTTTCTCCGATCCGTTGGTCGCGAGCAGCTTGACTCATTACGCAGCCTTCCTTGTGTTGCCTGGGAATATCTTGGCATCGG
>JAKFDW010000411.1:0-8544 GCA_036675955.1 Orrella sp.
GCGCCCTGCGCGCCGAACCAGTACGGCCTGCTCGTCCACCCCATTCGGGGTTCCCTTCGCATTCGGCCGACTGGGGCCCCCTATGCCGGGCGCCCCGAAAGTCGCCCACATCCCCATCACCGCGCCAACGGCTGCATTAAAAGTATTCGTAAGCCTGCTGGGACGGCCTTGGTGCTTGGCCTTTTTGCGTCGGGTACACCCGATTCAAAAGAACTCATGCGCTCGTCCTGCGCGTCCCGCCAGCCGGGCCGCTCGGACATCGGGGCAGGTATTATCGGCGGTCGCAGTACGCTCATAGATCGGACCAAGTATCACCGACGGCCACAGTGCTCCCATAGCTCAGCGCCGGCAAGTATCCAGCTTGGACAATAGCAATAGCGATGGCTCTCTATCGACATCGCCGACCTCACGCAAAATGGCCAAGCAGTCCTCTCGTCCCAACAGCATTCCAAGCTTCCGCGTTGCAGCGGGGCAGGTTCTATGGGGAGGTGTTGCAGCGACTTTCGGTGCCGAGCGAGCCGCACGCGAAGGGAGCCCCGGAGGGGGCGTACGAGCGGGGCTAAGCGATGTTCGGCGCCGCAGGGCGACGAACCGGCAACGAGGAGCGCAACACCTTCCCATAGAACCTGACGCGCGGAGTTGAAGACCTTACGTCTGCAACAGTATCCGGATTGGTCAATAGCAATAGCGATGGCTCTCTATTGACATCGCCGACCTCACGCAAAAAGCCAGGTGCTCTGTGGGGAGATGTTGCAGCG
Source organism: Orrella sp. (assembly GCA_036675955.1). GTDB lineage: Bacteria > Pseudomonadota > Gammaproteobacteria > Burkholderiales > Burkholderiaceae_B > Pollutimonas. The sequence goes on from JAKFDW010000411.1 coordinate 759, forward strand.
ACTTTCGGTGCCGAATAAGCCGCATGAACACTTACGCCGGACTTATCCTCTGCAGACAATCCTCAGCGCTGCCAACAACAACATGCGCGCTGCAAGCAATCATCAGATTCAAATTGAGCCCGAAGTCCTCCACCGTATAACCCAGGTTATCGACATAGCTCCGCGTACCAGGCACCTTGTGCGCCGCCACCTGCTGTACCAATGAACGCGCCTGATCGGTATATACCCACACCGGCTTGTTCAGCGCCGTCGCGTATCCAACTTCGAAGACCGTCCCCGAATCCGGCTCGGCGCCGCGGAACAGATTCACGTTTGCCATCAAAATGTCCGCCTGCTCAATCAAGGCGATATTGGCCCTGTATATCCAGCGCGCCGTCTCCAGGGTAGTCAGGTTCTTCGGCGCCGAATTATCCAGCGGATAAAGACCTTCGAACCCATATTTCTCGCATAAAGTCTTCAGCAACGCACCGTACTGCTGGGCATCCGGGCGGAACACATCGAAGCCGGCCAAATAAATCTTTTTCACTCACTTCCCCTACTTGAAAGTTCCCCTACTTGAAAGCGGTTTCAATAAAGCTGCGCAGCTTGCGCGAATGCAGTCGCTCGCGGGGCATCTCGCGCAGGTTTTCCAGGGCGCGGATACCGATATGCAAGTGCTGGTTTACCTGCGTACGATAGAACTCGCTGGCCATTCCCGGCAGCTTCAGTTCGCCGTGCAGCGGCTTGTCGGAGACGCACAGCAAGGTGCCATAGGGCACGCGAAAGCGGAAGCCATTGGCGGCAATGGTGGCGGATTCCATATCCAGCGCAATGGCCCGCGACTGCGACAGGCGCTGCACCGGCTCGCGATGGTCACGCAGTTCCCAATTGCGGTTATCGATGGTCGCCACCGTGCCCGTGCGCATGATTTTCTTGAGTTCCCATCCTGACAGACCCGCCACCTCGGCGACGGCCTCTTCCAGCGCGACCTGGATCTCGGCCAAAGGCGGAACTGGAACCCAGTTGGGCAGATCGTCGTCGAGCACGTGGTCCTGGCGCACATAACCATGGGCCAGGACGTAGTCGCCCAGCCTTTGGGTCGTGCGCAAGCCGGCGCAATGCCCCAGCATCAGCCATGCCGACGGACGCAACACCGCGACATGGTCGGTAATGGTCTTGGCGTTGGAAGGCCCCACTCCGATGTTGATCAAGGTGATGCCCATATGCTTGTCGCGCACCAGATGGTAGGAAGGCATTTGCGGTATGCGGCTCAATGGCAGGCCGGTACGTTCGGCGTCAGGTCCGGCGCGGGTTATGACGTTGCCCGGTTCGACCAGGGCGGTATAGCCGCCTTCTCCCGAAGCCAGCGTTTCTTTGGCCCACTGGCAGAATTCGTCGATGTAGAACTGATAATTCGTAAAAAGCACGAAATTCTGGAAGTGCTCCGGTGCCGTTGCCGTGTAGTGCTGCAAGCGGTGCAGGGAATAATCCACACGCGGCGCGGTAAAAGGCGCAAGCGGCAGTGGTTCCTCCGGCTTGCCTTCCCACGTGCAGTTGACGATGGCATCGTCGGTCACGGACAGGTCCGGCACATCGAAGTGATCGCGCAGCGAATCGCCCAACTTGTCGGTATAGACGCCTTCCACATACTGGCCATCGGTGAAAGAGAAATGCAGCGGTATGGGCAGATCGGACTCGCCGACTTCCACCGGCACGCCGTGATTCTTGATCAGCAGGCCAAGCTGCTCGAGCAGATAATCGAAATACAGGTCGGGTTGCGTGATGGTGGTCATGTAGACGCCCGGCTCGACCACATGGCCGTAGGACAGGCGGCTGTCGACTCCCTGATAGGTATCGACCTTGATGCGTATGGCGGGATAGTAGGCGCGCACACGCTGCCTGGGTGCAAACCGTCCTTTGGCATATTCGGCAAAAGCGTCACGAATGAAGGCCGTGTTGCGGTCATAGATTTCGACCAATCTTTCGACCGCTGGGCGCGGATCCATGAAGGCGGCGAACGGAACCAGCGGGGGCAGCAGGGTGGGCGTGTCGGAATTGGGAGTATCGAACATGGCTGTTCACCAGACAAAATTACAGTATAGAAAGGCACTATGACATTAAATGCCTGATACCGCACTATAAGCGTAAGCTGTAACACAGCTCCGGATTATTTGCTTTAATACCTGACCTTCAACCTGCCTGGCCGGAGTACCCTTGAGCGTCATCATCAATGCCGTCTTCCCGCTGTTCGCACTGATACTGGTGGGTTATATCAGCGGACGAAAACGGCTCCTGGGAGCCGGAGCGGTCGACAGTCTTAACAAGTTCGTCGTGTGGATGGCGCTTCCGGCGCTGCTCTTCCAGTCCATGGCGCAAATCACGTGGGAGCAGGTCAACCAGCCAGGCTATGTAGCCGCCTCTTTTCTGGCCATCGCCCTGGTATTCGCTACGTCTTATGCGCTGGACCGGCGCCGCCGCGGCAGGCTGGCCGATGCCAGCATCGAAGGCCTGGCGGCGTCCTATTCCAATTCCGGCTTCATGGGCATCCCCTTATGCCTCATGGTGTTCGGCCCCGAGAGTCTGCCGCCCGTCATCATCGCCATTTTGTTGACCGCCTGTGCCCTGTTTGCCTTTTCCATCGTGCTGATTGAAGTGGATCTGCTCGGTACGGGCAGTGTGCTGGCCACTACGCGCAAAGTGGGCACGTCACTGTTGCGCAATCCGCTGGTGGCCGCCCCCGTGCTTGGCGCCATTGTGGCCGTACTGCAAATACCGCTACCCTATGCCTTGCTGCAATTCACGAACTTGTTGGGCGCTGCAGCCAGCCCTTGTGCGCTGGTCACCATAGGCCTGTTCCTGGCACAGAGCAGGCTGGCCTTGCATCTGGGCCCGGTATGGCGGATCGTCGCCCTGAAGCTGTTCCTGCATCCGCTGATCGCCTTCGTGCTGGTGCGCTGGGTATTCGATATGCCGCCGCTTTGGGCCAGCGCCGCCGTTCTGCTGGCTTCGCTTCCCGTGGGCACCGGTCCCTTCATGCTGGCCAAGCTCTATGAGCGCGAGCCGGAAACGGCCTCCGGAGCGATATTGATTTCCACAGTGTTATCGGTGGCGACGGTGTCCGTGATGGTGGCCCTGTTGGGGCCCGGAACGCCCCCCTAAGTTACCGCCACAGTTTTTTGCGCCACTATTCAGGGCGCCACGCTGGCGTCGCCCTGGCCGCTGCGCGCCAACGCTTGCGCCACGAAACCGCTGGCCTTCATGTCCTCGATGAAAGACGTCAGGAAGCCAAGTGCGCGGTTGCGGCCCTTGGGGGTGGCCATGGCCTGCTCGATTGCCGTGAAGCGGCCGTCGATAACGCGCAGATTGTCGTGCCTTGCGGCAAAGGCGAGCAAAGGCTGCCGGACCCCGGCCGCTGCATCCAACTGCTGGGCCAGAAACAGCTCGAGTGCCGCGGCGGATGTGTCGGCGCGCACGATTTCGGCGTGCCGCAGGCTGCGGCTCAGGAAAAGATCGTAGGCGGCTCCCTTGCCCACTGCGATACGCACGCCTTCCTGGTCGACATCTTCTATGGTCTGCAAGGGCGAATCGGAACGCACCAGATAGCTGCCTTCGATAATGACATAGGGCCTGGTGTACAAGACCTTTTCGGCCCTTAGAGGATCGATGGCCATAAAGGCAATATCCCAGGCGCCGGTATCGGCGGCGGAAAAGACCTTGCCGGCACCGTCGTAGGCGACGAACTCGAGCGGCACCGTCAATTGCCGGGCAAGCTCGGTAGCCAGGTCGGCCGAGACGCCCATGGGCGCTCCCGTTTGGGGATGCGGCTGCGCCAGCACCGGATTGCCGAAATTGATGGCCACGCGCAAGGTGCCGGTGGGTGCGAGGTCGTGTACGACGGGTGTGAGTGTTGTCTGCATGGGAGTATCCGACTGATTATGCCAATTGATCCATGAACAGGGCCAGCGCGACATCGCGTTCGGTGACGCCCTTGGCGTCGTGGGTGGACATGGTGACAATGACCCGGTTGTAGACGTTGGTCCATTCGGGATGATGGTCCAGTTTCTCTGCCTGCATGGCTACGCGGGTCATGAATCCGAACGCTTCATTGAAATTCTTGAAAATGAAGGTTTTATGGATGGCATCGCGTCCTTCGATCGCCGACCAGCCTTCCAGCAGCAACAAGGCTGAGGGTGCGCCGATCAATTTCACTTGGTTCTTCATGATCTGTCCTTTGTCGTGGAGAGGCCAAAATTGGCAACGCACCCGTGCACTTGAGTATTCGAATAGGGCAACACCAAAGACAGATAAGGTACTTTTAGTACCAGGTCTTTTAACTGCGGGTGATGTTGAGTCCTAGTTCGGCACAGGCCATAATAGGTGCGCGCCCTGACAACAGTCTACTCGTTCCAGGTTACAACGCCTATACATTACATGGCACGAACTCCCGGACGGCGCTCCCGCGTGCCCAGCTATTTTCAAATACTAAAGGACGTACCATGACCGCCCGAATTTCATGCCGACGACTGCAAGTCGCCACCGAGCTTCACGAATTTGCCGAACAGGAAGCACTGCCCGGCACAGGCGTGGCTTCCGATGCATTCTGGTCCGGACTGGACAAGCTGGTACACGACCTTGCCCCGAAGAACAGGCAACTGCTGGCCGAGCGCGACCGCCTGCAGGCAGAACTCGACAACTGGCATCGCCAGAATCCAGGACCCATCGCCGATGCCCCCGGATACCAGGGGTTCCTGCGCCAGATCGGTTACCTGAAGGATGTCCCGGCTTCGGTAAGGGTGAATACCGCCAAGGTGGACACCGAGATCACCCAACAGGCCGGACCGCAGCTGGTGGTTCCCATCACCAATGCCCGCTACGCCCTGAATGCGGCCAATGCGCGTTGGGGTAGCCTGTACGACGCCCTGTACGGCACCGATGCCATTTCAGAAGCCGATGGCGCCACACGCGCCGGGGGCTATAACCCCGTGCGCGGCACCCAGGTCATTGCCTTCGCGCGCAAGTTTCTCGACGACAGCATTCCGCTGGCCCAAGGTTCGCACATCGACGCCACCGCCTACTCCGTCGAAAATGGCCGCCTTAAAGTCAGCCTGGGCGAAGAGCAGCATACTGCGCTTGCGCAGCCCGAGCTGTTCCTGGGCTATCGCGGCGACGCATCGACACCCGAAGCGCTGATCTTCAAGCACAACGGCCTGCATTTCGAAATCCAGATCGACAAGTCCCACCCCATCGGCCGGCAAGACGGCGCAGGCATAAAAGACGTGCTCATGGAATCGGCCCTGACCACCATTATGGATTGCGAAGACTCCATCGCTGCGGTCGACGCACAGGACAAGGTCTGCGCCTACCGGAACTGGCTCGGCCTGATGAAGGGCACTTTGGCCGAAGAGGTCTCGAAGGGCGGCAAGACATTCACGCGCAGCTTGAACCCCGACCGCCGCTACACCGACACCGAGGGCGAAACGCGCGAACTGCATGGCCGTTCACTGATGTTCATCCGCAATGTCGGCCATCTCATGACCAATCCTGCCATCCTCGACGAACAAGGCGCGGAAATACCCGAAGGCATACTCGATGCCGTCTTCACCTCGCTGATCGCCATGCACGACCTCCAGAAAGGCGGCAACTCGCGCAGCGGCTCGATCTATATCGTGAAGCCAAAAATGCATGGGCCCGATGAAGTGGCCTTCGCCAGCGAACTCTTCGCACGCACGGAAGCCTTGCTTGGCCTGGCGCCCAACACCATAAAAATGGGCATCATGGACGAAGAGCGGCGCACCAGCACCAACCTGAAAGCCTGCATCGCCCAAGCCACCGAACGCGTAGCCTTCATCAACACGGGCTTTCTGGATCGCACCGGCGACGAAATGCATACCTCCATGGAAGCAGGGCCCATGGTGCGCAAAGGCGACATGAAGCGCAGCGTGTGGATCGATGCCTATGAGCGCAATAACGTACAGGTCGGCCTGGAATGCGGGCTGCGCGGCCAGGCCCAGATCGGCAAGGGCATGTGGGCCATGCCCGATCTCATGGCCGATATGCTGGTCCAGAAAATCGGCCACCTTAAAGCCGGTGGCAATACCGCCTGGGTTCCTTCTCCCACGGCAGCCACACTGCATGCGCTGCACTACCACCAGGTCGACGTGCAGGAAATCCAGCGCGGCATGGAAGGCAAGTCCGAGCCCTTGCTGGACAATATCCTGACGGTACCGGTCGCCAGCGACACCAACTGGTCCGCACAGGAAATCCAGGAAGAACTCGACAACAATGCCCAAGGCATACTCGGTTATGTCGTGCGCTGGATCGACCAGGGCATAGGCTGCTCCAAGGTGCCCGACATCCACAACGTGGGGCTCATGGAAGACCGCGCAACCCTGCGGATATCCAGCCAGCACATGGCCAACTGGCTGCGCCACGACATCGTCAGCAAGGAACAGGTCACCGAAACCATGCAGCGCATGGCGGCAGTGGTCGACAGCCAGAACGCCGGCGATCCGGCCTACCAGCCCATGGCCGGCAATTTCGAGAAATCCGCCGCTTACAAGGCGGCCTGCGACCTGGTGTTCAAGGGGCTGGAGCAGCCGAATGGCTACACAGAACCACTACTGCATCAATGGCGCCAGACCGTGAAGGCGTCTGTGTAAAAAAAACGGCGAGATGCTCACCGCCTGGTGAAATACTGGGGGTGGGCTTCGCGGATTTTCTCGACATATTCCAGGGTGCCCGATAAATGCGTGCGCAGCGCCTCCTGGGCCTGCGGCGCATTGCCGCTTTCTATCGCGGCAAGCAGTTGCTCATGATCGCTGACAATGCGCGCCAATTTGCCGCGTGCGGGCAGATGCAGCCGGCGCAGGCGATCGATATGACCGCTACGGCTGTGCACCAGCGACCACAAGGCCGCCTTGCCTACGGCCTGGTACATGCAGCGATGAAAAGCCTCGTCGGTTTGGGCGAAGCCGGCCAGGTCGAGCTTATCGCGCAGCGCTTCATGGCGACTCAGTAAAGTCCGCAACTCGGCGATTAATTGAGGAGGCCGGTTCAAGGCCAACTCGCGGACGATTTCCAGCTCGATCGCGCGCCGCAGAAAATGCGTTTCTTGCGCAAAACCGATATCGATCAGGCTGACCCGGGTAGCGGCCTGCGGAAAGACGTCGACCAGTCTTTCTTCAGTCAGCTTCAGCAGCGCCTCGCGCACCGGTGTCTGGCTTACATTGAATTCAGCCGACAGCTTGACGCGCGACAAAGGCGCGCCCGGCGGCAGCTCCAGCGACACGATTTGTGCCCTGAGCAGTTCGTATAACTGCGGGGCGGCATGCCGGCCACGGTCGAGCTCAATTTGCGGCTTCATAGGCAACACACATAGCTGTTCTCTAGGTAAAAATCACGCATCAGCGGCGAATATACTAATATTTTAGTCGTATTGGATTGCAACGCCTGGTGTGACGCGTGTATCGCCGGAAAATGGCGTCATCAGACCTGCGCGAAAAGGCCGGCGCGCCATGCGCGCCGGCCTGTGCTTGCCGCCAGACGCGGCTTAACTGCGTACTTTGGTGACGACTTCGTCGAGGCGCTCGAGCATGAGGTCGATTTCCTGCGCCGTGACGTTCAGGGACGGCATGAAGCGCAGCAATCCCGGGCGCGGCGCATTCAGCAGCATGCCTTCCGGCGCCCAGTCGCGTGCCGCTTCCACAATGGCGGGACCGTCGTCGCGATCCAGCATCAGCGCGCGCAACAGACCTTCGCCGCGTTCGCCCTTCATGCCCCATTTTGCCGACAATGCCAGCAGCCCTTC
>JAKFDW010000412.1:0-6969 GCA_036675955.1 Orrella sp.
CTATCGTGCCACGGCGTTGCCGCTGCGGCATCAATACCAGTTGGCGGGCGCCTGTCTGCTTGGCTTGTGCCGATCGTTCTCATCCCGGTTCTCGGTTGCGATCTCACGGATAAACTTCAACACTTCCTCATCAACGATCAGGTCGGCCAGGGTGTTTGCGCTTAGCATGTCGGCCGGCGATTTGGCTTTCGACACGATAAAGCCCTGAACGAAGTCCACGCCCATATCCTGTAGCGCACGCAGGGTCGCGCAGTCTTCGGCCCATTCAGCAATACTCTTCATGCCCAGGTTGCGCGCGAGTTCGACAATGGTGCGCACAATGGCGGTATTGGTTTCATTGGCGACCATGTCCTTGATCAGCGCACCGTCGATCTTGATGGCATCGGCCGCCAATTCTTTGAGATACGAGAACGAGGTGTAGCCTGCACCGAAGTCATCCAGCGCTATGAATGCGCCCATCTTCTGCAGGCGTTTCATGAACACGCGCGTGCGATCGAGATCCTGCAGCGCCACGCCTTCGGTAATCTCGACGCACAGGCGATTGGCAAGGTGTTCGTAGCGCGCCAATATGGCAAAGAAGGCATCGATGAACTTGTCATCGTTCAGCGACACGCCGCTCAAATTGACGTTGACCATTTCGGTTCGGGTCAGCCTGTGCTCGTGTTTGGCGAGCCATTCGAGCGTGGCCGAGAAAACCCATTTATCGATGATGGTGATCGTGCCGTTCTCTTCCGCCGCCGCAATTATTTTCCCTGTTGGAACCAGCGCGCCCACGGAGTTGCGCACCCGCAGCAAAACTTCGAAGTTGAGCGTCTGCAGCGGATTCTTCATCGACATGATGGGCTGCATTTCCAGGTAGAGGCCGCGCGGTGTATCGCTTCCTTCCAGCTCATCAAAAAGGCGCAGCTCTTCGGTGTGTTCTTGCAGCTCGTGCGAATTCTGCTCGTAGGCCACGATGTCCTGATGCTGCTTGCGGGCGTCCCGGCAGGCGCGCCCCGCTGCCGATATCATGTCCTTGGGGTCCATGTTTTTGGTGACCTCAATGATCCCCATCGCGCTGTTGATCTGGTAAGCCCGTCCACCCACATACAAAGCGGTGGCATTCAGGCTCTGGATGACGGTGGCCGCGGTAACGCGCGCCTGAGCTATGGTCGAGTCGGGAAAGAGGATGATGAACTCGTCACCGCCGATACGGCCGACGTGCTGCTGCGCGGTCAATGCTCCCTTGATGCGCTCGCAGACTTGCTGGAGCACGTCGTCGCCGGACATATGGCCAAACAGGCTGTTGATGCGCTTGTAGGGGTCCAGGTTGATGTAGGCCAGCGCGCAGGGCTCACCCGTACTCAAGCGATCGAGAGAGGTATTGAGCGCCTTTTCTATCCCCCGCCGGTTCAGTACGTTGGTAAGCGGGTCATTATCGGCAAGCAGCTGCAATTGACTGATGGTTTCCGTGCGCGATGTGATGTCCTGCAGCGAGCCTTCAATCTGGTTGTCGGCCAGCGCGACCCGGATAACGAAATGTTGAGGCATTCCTGGTTGAACGACATCGGCCAGCGGCGCGACCTCGGCTTCTTCGCCCGATCGGGTTTTCTCGGCCAGCGCAGGCCAGTCTTGGGCCGGGAAGTAATCCGTCCAGCGGTACGCCTTCCTCCTGTCCAGAGAAAAGCCCAGCATCCGCTCGAGCACCGGATTGACACGCACGAAGGCTCCGTCGGGTCCCAGCGTGAACATGCCTATGGGCGTCACGGCATAGTTGCTGACGAGTTCCGTTTGCGCTCGCATGCGTTCCTTTCGTTCCTCGCGCATGCGTTCGGCGACGGACAGGGCGACCATGATATTGGACAGCAACAAGGCGATGACGCTATTGAAGGTATCGACGAAGGTGGTACGGCCGAAAATGACCAGCAAAATGCCGGATAGCAGCACGCATAGCGACATGCTGAGTATGACGAGATGCCACATCCAGACGCGCGTTCGCGCCACATAGACACAGCGGGACAGCATGAAAATCGCCACCAGGATGCCGAAGCCGCAAGTCAGCCACATGAGCGACAGGAAGGACGAATAGGGCAGGATCAGGGCGCCGGCAAGCAGTGCCAGGCCGGCCCATTTCGCTGCGCGCCATAATCGCGAGAACCGCGGCTGGAAACTGTTCTGGAAGAGCTGGGTCAGCAATGAATACGTGAGCAGGTAATAGGCCGCAACGGTCAGTTGCCTGATCAGCGGCATCCATTCCAGCGGAATGGCGTGGCCCAGCCACAGGCTATCCCAGCCCAGGGCGAATGCGCCCAGGCGCAAGTTGCCCACCAGCCATGTCGCGAGCAACAGGTAAACCCATTCACGATTGGTGATCGCAATAACGACGAGGAACAGGGCGATGGTAAGCAAGCCGCCTTCCAGCAGTCCTGTTCCTCGATCAAAGCGGCTGGTCGAGGCGCGAAGGTCGGCCTGGTTCCAGAGCTCGGCGGACAGCACGCCGGTATCAACAAAGCTTGCGTAGCACAAGAGCGATGTGGGCGTTGGGATATAACCCAGCGACACGGCGAAACCCATCTTGCTGGTGCGTACCGATCCGGTTGCCTCGGTCCGGCTTGCGCCGCCCAAGGTACGCAGCAGGCTTGCGTCGGCCTTCCAGCACTCTAGTGTTTGGGTCAGCGGCGAGGGAATGTGGAGGGTGGCGTCATCAATATGAGGCGACGCCGGCAAGTCCACCAGAAACCAGCTGGGCGATGATGCCCGCGTTTCCGGTACTGCGGGAAGGGTACGCAGCGCCGCGACGGCCTTCGAGGGCGTGTACTCGGCGGCATTCTGAGACAAGAGCCGAATGGATACGCGGTCGCCAGTGGTAAGCGGATACTGGCTGTTCAAGCCGTACAAGGCCAGGCCGGACAATATGACGATAGCGGCCGGAACTGCATAGAGCGAGAAATAGTAAACCAGTCGGTCGGCTACTGTGGAGAGCTTCTTGAAGAAGGTGCTGCGAAGCGCGTTTGAAGCCGTCATGTTTTATTTTTCTACGGGCCTTTTCCCAGGAAGCAACGATCAAGAATACCGATTGAGCATGATACTGAACTTTCGCGGCGGACTCGATTGCTCTATGGCAAAAAAGCACTTTTTCATTGATGTATCCGGTGTCTACGCTGCCTTATAGGTAGATTTGCGGGTATCGATGAACCACCAGACGTTAACGGCTGATTCGTATGTTTCTTTAGAACGGCGAGCCACAGCGGGAATCAGTCCAGCGGCGTTTCTGTGGCAAACAGGCTTTCCAGCGTTTCGCGCGGACGAACAACATGGGCATTCGCCCCGTCGATCATGATCTCCGCGGCCCGCGGCCGGGTGTTGTATTGGCTTGCCATGGTGAACGCGTAGGCGCCGGCAGACATGATGGCCAGTACATCTCCCTGCTGCAGATGAAGACTGCGGTCGCGTGCGAGCCAATCGCCGCTCTCGCACACGGGCCCCACGATATCGTAGAGGGGAGCCGTGCCCGCATTATTGCGCGGTACGACGGCTTCGACACTATGCCAGGCGTCGTAAAGCGTTGGGCGTAGCAGATCGTTCATGGCCGCGTCCACAATGGCGAAGTTCTTGGCTTCGCTGTGTTTCAGGTATTCGACCGTGGTCAGCAGGACTCCCGAATTGCCCACGAGCGAACGGCCTGGCTCGAGGACGAGTTGCAGATGTGAAAGCCCGTGGGCCTGCAGCGACTGGAATACCTTGTCGAGCAGCACAGTAGGGGAAAGAGGCGTTTCGTCGGTGTAGCGGATGCCTATGCCGCCACCCAGGTCCAGGTGCTTGAGCTGGATTCCCTCGACGGCCAAGGCCTTGATAAGAGCGATGAGCTTGTCGAGCGCATCAAGGTAAGGGCTGATCTCGGTGATCTGCGAGCCGATATGGCAGTCGACCCCGACGATTTCGATATTGGGCAAGGTGGCGGCGCGTTGGTACACCGCTACCGCGGTTTCGATCGCAATGCCGAATTTATTTTCCTTGAGGCCGGTGGAAATATAGGGATGCGTCTGGGCGTCGACATCGGGATTCACGCGCAGCGATATACGGGCGATGCTGCCCGCTTGCTGGGCCACTTCCGATAAGCGCACCAGTTCGGCTTCCGATTCGACATTGAAGCATTTGACGCCCGCTTTGAGCGCTGCCTGCATCTCCCAGATTTGCTTGCCCACGCCTGAAAAGACCACCTTGGAAGGATCTCCGCCGATTGCCAGCACACGCGCCAGTTCGCCGCCCGATACGATGTCGAATCCTGCCCCCAGCTTGCGGAATTCGTCAAGAACCGCAAGATTGGAATTGGCCTTCATGCCGAAACATACCAGCACATCGCGGCCCTCGGCGGCAGTGCGATAAGCTTCCCATGCATCGCGCAAAGCCTGCCGGGAATAGACATAGAGCGGCGTGCCGAACCGACTGGCCAAATCGGCCAAAGGCATGTCTTCGGCGTGCAGGGCGCCATTGCGGAATTCGAAGTGAGGTGCGACGGTCATTTTTGGCAGAGACGAAAAAGTTGTGGGCGACAAGTGGCCAAATTACTGCGCTTGCACAGGGCTGGGTGCGGCGGCGTCGGTGTCGTTGGTTCGGTCGGTAGAGTCCGCTGCGGGCAGGCTGGCCGGTGCCGGCGGTGTTGTCAGCGATTCTTCCGGCATGGGCGGTGGGGGCATGTAGAGCGGCCCTTTATAGCCACAGGCGAGCAGCGTGGACAACACTGCAAAGCTGGCTGCAATGCGACAAAGAGTACGGGCAGGTGTCGTGGCGCGGGGCGCTTGCATGATAGGACTCCAAAGGCGGGCAGGTAGCGTTTATGTTTATCGTTTTGATCGACTATGGAATGATACGCGAGGCAACCCCCAATAACGGGGGCGCCATCGCAATCTTTTCTCAAGTCGTCGGCCGGACGCCGGGCTTATGGCCTAGAAGGGAACGTCGGGAGGCTGTTCCCGGCGGGGTGCGCCGCCGCCGGTGAGTTCGTCCAGCAAGTTGCCGATGCCGTCCAGTCCGCCGCCATCCAGAGGCGTTTCAGATGGGGTGGGCAAACCGACACGGGCTACTGCCTGTCCGGGAGGAAACTCTGAAAAGTAGTAGTCGCCATCGATTTTGCTGAGGCCGGAAGGCATGGGACCGGGCGGTGTTTCAGGCTGGCCCTTCAGTGCATAGCGCATGTAATCGAGCCAGATAGGCAGGGCCGCGCCGCCGCCCGTTTCGCTGGACCCCAGCGATTTCGGCTGATCGTAGCCCATCCAGACCACGCTCACGAGTTTGGGCGTGAATCCTGCAAACCACGCATCGTGGGATTCATTGGTCGTGCCCGTCTTGCCGCCGATATCGTTGCGCTTGAGTTCGCGATGCACCCGCGCCCCCGTGCCGGATGTCGCGACGCCGCGCATCATGTCGTTCATGACATAGGCCGTACGGGGGTCGATGGCACGGGCCGCCGTGTCGCCTGCGACGGTAGGCTTGGCCTGCATGATGACCTTGCCGCTACTGTCGGTGACGTGGTCGATGAGATAGGGCGGGACACGATATCCGCCATTGGCAAAGACCGAGTAGGCGCCCGCCAATTGCAGCGGAGTAACGCTGCCGGCGCCCAGCGCAAGCGGTAGCACGGCAGGCTGGCGCTCACGATCGAAGCCGAAACGGGTCAGGTAGTCTTGAACATATTTTGGGCCGACCGCCTGCATGATCCGTATGGAGATCATGTTTTTGGATTTGTACAAGCCCTGGCGCATGGTCAGCATGGGTTCGTAGGTGCGCCCGTAGTTCTTGGGCGCCCACGCCTTGGAGCCGGTTTGTGCAGCCGTCAGAACGAAGGGTTCGTCGGAAATCTGGGTGGCAGGGGTAAGGCCGCGTTCCAGCGCCGATGCATAGATGAAGGGTTTGAATGCCGATCCGGGCTGGCGCCACGCCTGGGTAACCCGGTTGAACTTTCCTTCCGAGAAGTCGAAACCTCCCACCAGTGCCTTGATGGCGCCGTCTTGCGGACGTACGGCGACGAATGCCGCTTGCACGCTGGGCATGTTGATGACTTCCCAGTGGTCGCCGTTCTTGTGCAGATAGACCACCGAGCCCCGCTGAATGCGGACTTTCTCTTTGGCGTTCTTAACTAGACCTCGGGCTACTACGCGCAAGGCGCGCTTGTCGGTGACCTCGATGATTTCCTGGGCGCTGCGGGCCACGGTGATTTTCGTGGGACTGGCATCCAGCACAATACCGGTGAGAACGTCGCCGCTGTCTGGGTATTTTTCTTGCAGCTCGTCGAGGATGGTGTCCAGCTGCGCCGGGTCGTTTTCAATGCCGTCTGGCAAGCTCAGCGTTGTTTCCGGACCGGGATAGACGGAGCGGCGGGTGTAATCGAGGATGCCTTCGCGCACGGCCTCGTAGGCCTCTTCCTGGTCTTGCGAATTGACCGTGGTGTATACGTTGAAACCGCGGGAATAGATGTTGTCTTGATAGACGCCATATAAAAGTTGGCGGGCCAGTTCGGCGACGTATTCGCCATGCACGGAATAACCGCCAGCCGGGGTGCCGGGCGCCGACTTGATGATGATTTCCTGGTTCGTGGCCTTCTGGAATTCTTCTTCAGTGAGGTAACCCAGGTCGCGCATGCGTCGCAGTACATAGCCTTGACGCGACTTGGCGCGTTCGAAATTGGCAATCGGGTTGAATCGCGAAGGTGCCTTCGGTATGCCGGCCAGCATGGCCGCCTCGGCGGGCGTGATTTCACCCAGCGGCTTGCCGAAATAGGCGCGCGAGGCGGCCGCGAAACCATAGGCGCGGTGACCCAGGTAGATCTGGTTCATATAAAGATCGAGAATCTGATCTTTAGTGAGCGTTGCTTCGATCTTGAAGGTAAGCAGCAGCTCGTAGAATTTGCGGGTGTAGGTTTTTTCGGATGAAAGGTAAAAGTTGCGCGCCACCTGCATGGTGATGGTGCTGGCGCCCTGGCTTTTGGACATA
>JAKFDW010000413.1:0-21937 GCA_036675955.1 Orrella sp.
AATGGGTTTCACCGGCCGTGAAGATCCGTTCTTTTTCAATAAGCCCGCCGACGCGCTCTTGACGGTGGCGGAAGGCCAGACAGGCACCATGCCTTATCCGCCGAAAACCTCCAACCTGCATTATGAGATCGAGCTGGTCGTGGCGCTGGACAAGGGCGGCCGCGACCTGACCGTAGAGCAGGCCGCCGAGTGCGTGTGGGGCTATGCCATCGGCCTTGACATGACGCGGCGGGACCTGCAAGGCGAAGCCAAGAAGCAGGGACGTCCATGGGAAGTCGGCAAGGCGTTCGACCAATCGGCGCCCATAGGCCCCCTGTACCCGCGCGACCAGGTCGGCACGCTGGACTCCGGTGCGATTTCGCTCAGCGTGAACGGCACCGTCAAGCAGTCCAGCGATTTGACGCAAATGATCTGGAACATTGCCGAATCGATTGCCTATCTTTCGGGCCTGTTCGAACTGAAAGCCGGCGACATTATCTTTACCGGTACCCCCGAAGGTGTGGGTCCGGTCGTGGCCGGGGATACTCTGGTGGGCGCGGTTGCCGGTCTGGGCGAGTTGCGTATAAAAATCGCCTGATTCCGTTCCTGCATCAAGCACCTTGTCATTTAAAACACTTTTATAAGAAGGGAAATCATGGTTGGCAGAATCCTTGCATCCTTGGCTTTGTTGGGTTGTTTTGCCCTGGCTGGCTGCAATACCGTAGCAGGTGCGGGCGAAGATATAAGCAGGGCCGGCAGCGCGATCACCCGCGCTGCAGAGTAAAAGCCGGTGTATCCGGAAAAGCTCCCTTTGCGTTTGAACTGACCCTGTAAAGCGGCACGTTCAACGCTGAGGAAAAAAGGGCCGAACGCTGTATGTACAGCGCTCGGCCCTTTTTATTTCAGCTGGATGCTGTTCAATTCGTCAACTTGATTCCCGTCTCTTTCACGAATTTGTCCCAGCGCTGGTATTGCTCGACAGTGTATTTGTCCACGCTTGCCCCGTCAGTCGCAATAACTTCAAAGCCAAGGTCGGTAAGCTTCTGCTTGACTTCTTTGTCGTTGAGCGCTTTCTGGAAGGCTTCCGTCAGTTTGTTCGAGATGTCATCCGGTGTGGCGGCGGGCGCGAAAATCCCTATCCACGAATACGCTTCGTAGTTCGGAAAACCGGATTCCGCCACGGTGGGCGTCTCGGGAAGGTCCGGCAGACGTGTCGCTCCGGTAACTGCCAGTGGTTTGATTTTTCCTGCTGCAATATTGGATTTCGTTGCCGCATAGCTGAGCATCGTGAAATTGACCACCTTTCCCAAAACCGCTTGTACGGCTGGTCCGCCGCCGCCGAAAGGAACATGAAGAATTTCGACCCCGGCTTGACGCTTGAGGTCTTCAGCGGCAAGGTGGTTCAATGACCCCGCGCCTGTCGAGGCGTAGCTGAATTTTTCCGGCTGGGCCTTGGCCGCGGCCAGGAATTCTTTCAGGTTATCGCCGGGCGTGACCGTGGAGGCGCCGATAACCAGCGGGAACCGCAGCGCAAACGCGATGCCGCGCAGGTCTTTGAACGTATCGTAGGGCAGGTCGGGCTTGACGATGGGATTGATGGCATGCGTGTCGAAGCTGACCAGCAAGGTGGTGCCGTCGGGTTTGGACCGCGCTACATATTGCGTGGCGATCTGGCTGGCGGCGCCGGGCTTGTTTTCGACGATTACCGTGCGGTCCAGCAACTCGGCCAGTTTGGGCTGGATGATTCTGGATGCAATATCGGTACTGCCTCCGGGAGGAAATGGGACTACCAGGCGGATAGGCGCATCATCCGCGCTGGCCGTACCTGCCATTGACAGGGCGAGCAGGCATGATGCGCCAAGTTTCAGGAGTGTGCCCTTGGGGTTTCGTTGCGCGAAGAGTCGAGTCATTGTTTTTCCTTTGCGTTGATGTGGCTTGTGCGGAGGTCTATGTTTACTTCACTCAGCCCATCCACTGGCTGACCGGTGCCGCTGTATCCTGGAGTTCCTGGGAAATCACATCGATCAGAACCGGACCGTCGTAAGCGATGGCGGCCTTGACAGTTTCATCCAGTTTTGATGGGTCGTCGACGGTGTATGCCTTGATGCCGAATGCTTCGGCCACTTTTGCGTGGTTGGTGCGATTGAAATCCACCGAGAAATAGCGTTCAGCGTAGCCCGACTTCTGACTGGCTTTGATCCACCCGAATACCGAGTTCGAAAACACGACCATCTTCAGCGGAATGCCGCGGCGGCCTATGGTTTCGAGTTCGCCGCAGGTGAAGCCGAAGCTGCCATCGCCCATGACTGACACCACGGTCGCGTTCGGACGTCCTATCGATGCGCCTATACCCGCGGCCATCGCGAAACCCAGGGCGCCATGGGCGCGATTGGTGATGAAGTGCCTGCCCGCTTGTGGCGCGTTGAAGTAGGCCGAAAAATAAGGGCAAGGTGTACCGGGATCGGCGACCACAATGGATTCGGGCGGCAAGAAGCGATTGAACGCATCGACCACGCGTTCGGGCTTGATGGGGGTATCGAGCGACGCAGCAAGCGGTGCAAAGAAAGCCTGTTTTTCCGCTCTTGCCTTTGCGACAATCGCGTAGCCGTCGGCGGCGCCTTCGGGGCGGTGTTGGATACGCTCCTGGACGGCCGCGACCATGGCGGCCAGGCTGCGTTGCGCATCCCCGACCAGGCCGACCTCGGTCTGGTAATTGGCCCCCACCACAAACGGATCCGAATCCAGGTGTATGACCGGCGTGTTGCGGTCCGGAAATTTCCAGTGTTCTGTCGTTGTGGATCCGGCGCGGCATCCAATGAACAGTACGATGTCGGCATTCTTCACTACTTCACGGGTTGCCAGTACTCCGCCGTTGGAGCCGACTACGCCGGCATTCAATGGGTGCGTGTCGGCCAGACTGCCTTTGCCGCTTACGGTCGTGCATACCGGCGCTTTCAAGGCAACTGCCAGCGCTTCAAGTTGCTCGCATGCCGAGGACAGCACCACGCCGCCGCCGCAAATGATCACGGGCGAGCGCGCAGCCACCAGTTTGTCCGCCGCTGTTTCGATATCGTCCAGGTCGGCGCAGGAACGGAACGCCGGAAAATTGGCATGTTGCTTTTGCGCCCAGATATCGGCGGGGTCAACGTCATGCTTCTGGATATCGTAAGGCAGGCAGATGTGCGCGGAGCCGGGCTTGCCGGTGGTCATGGCGCGGAAGGCGCTACGAAAAGCGCCCGGGATCTGGCTGGCAAGATCTATGGTCGTGTTCCACTTGGTCAAGGGGCGATACATGGCCTCCTGGTCCAGTTCGGTAAGCGGGTACTTGCCGCGTGAAACGACCGATACGTCGGTTGTAATCCCCAGAACGGCTACCGAGGACTCATTGGCCTCGACCAGGGCGGGCAGCAGGTAAGTAGCGCCGCCGCCGCTGGGACCTTCGCAGACGCCGACTTTTCCGGTGACGCGGGCGTAGCCGTCGGCCATGTATCCCGCGCTGCGCTCGTCACGGCTCAGAATGTGGTCGATGCCGTGGTCCAGCCTGGCCATGGCATCGTAGAAAGGAAGACTGGTGTCTCCGCATAGACCGAATATATGCTTGACGCCATTAAGCTGAAGCATGCGAACGACTGCATCAGCACCATTCAATTTTGACATTCCTTTTCCTCTCCGCTGAAGTTAATACGTGTACCGGCCCCTGCGCACAAATCGCTCAAGCGAGCCGGGTGTTGAACGGACGGCATGCACCTTGCTCATCGGCAAGCCATGCCGCATCTATCCTGGCCTGCGTTGCCGAATTGTCGTGACGGACACGGATGCAAGTGTTAGGCAGTGCAATTTCATATTCCCCGTTGACGCCCGCCTTTGCATCGGCCTGCGCCAGCACAGCAAGTGTATGCGCGACCGATTCCGGCTGACTCGATGTGAGAAGAATATCACTTAGCGTGCTGGCGCCATTGGCATGCTTCATATAGCTATCGACCCACACATATTCGGGGGTCAGGTGCTCACAGAAATATACCCTGAACCCGGAGATGGGCTGGGTTGAAAAGCGCACAGTGTCAAAGCGCGCGGTCGCCTGCGTTCCGGCAGATTCTATCGGTCGCTCCAGCCGCTGAACCGGGTTGACGTCAAAGCCGTTTTCCTTGAGGTATTCATAGGTCTGCTGCGCGTTTGTGCTGCGCAATACCAGGGCGTCCAGTCCCACTGGCGAATCGGCGATTTCCTTGCGGGCGGGCGGTGCGCCTTCCGGCCAGCCCAGCAATTCGATGTAGCTGTCCTTCAGCGTAATGAGGCGATTGGCCGAGCCGAGATTATGAAGGGCCAGGTCGGTCAGGCAGTAGCCGTCTTCCTCGAAACGGGGCGCGAGCCGGGCCAGCCGGTCGCGCAACATCAACACAAGGTGGTCGAACGCCAGAGTCGCCATTTTTTAGAGCCTCAAAGAATTTATCACCGTCCATTATCCATGCCCTGCGACACAGGGTGTCATGAAAACGTCATCGCAGTTTAATCCCGATGTCATATGCCGTGCCTAAGATGCGGGTCATCAAAGGCGATCTGTGTCGTCTGGCATTTTAGGGGTATGTGAATGAACTCAGTGATCCAGGTGGAGCGCTTGAACAAGAGCTTCGGCGGCAAACAGGTTTTATTCAATATGGGTCTTGCGGTGGAACCGGGCGAAATGGTGGCCCTGATCGGGGCATCCGGATCGGGCAAGTCGACATTGTTGCGCCATTTGTCGGGCCTGGCCTGCGGCGACAGGCATGACAACAGTTCGATTCGGGTCATGGGGAAATCGGTTCAGGCAGGCGGACAGCTCAACCGGCACGTCCGCCGCTTGCGCGCCGATGTCGGCTACATTTTCCAGCAATTCAATCTGGTTGGAAGGCTCAGCGTATTGCGCAATGTGTTGCTGGGCTGCCTGGGCCGCATGCCGCGCTGGCGCGGTTCGCTGGGCCTGTTCACGGCCGAGGACAAAGCGCTTGCAATGGCTTCCCTGGAAAGAGTGGGGCTGGCCGAGTTTGCGCACCGCCGGGCATCGACTTTGTCGGGCGGCCAGCAACAGCGTGTGGCGATAGCACGTGCACTGACTCAGCGTGCAGAAGTCATCTTGGCTGATGAGCCCATTGCCTCGCTGGACCCGGAATCGGCCCGCAAGGTCATGGACATTCTTGCCGACATCAACGAGAAAGACGGAAAGACCGTGGTGGTTACCTTGCACCAGGTCGATTATGCCGCGCGCTATTGCAAGCGGGTCGTCGCGCTTAAGTCCGGCCATATTCATTTCGACGGATCGGTTGACGCATTGAACGGTGTGTTTCTCAACGATCTTTATGGCGGTGACCTGGATACGTCCCTGGTCATTCCCGGCCAAGCCTTGCGCTCGCAAGCCCGGCCTGCCATGTCTTTGGTTGCTGCCTGATCCGGGCTCGCCGGATCAGTTTTTTTACTAAGGCTTGTCTAGACAAGAGGCGCTGGGCGAGCCGAGTAGTACTACTGGAGTATTGACATGTTTAAAAGCATACGGCGCTTTCTGCTGATTTCCACCGTTACAGGATTGGCCCTGTCGGGTCCTGCCCGGGCGGCCGATACCAAGGAACTGAATTTTGGCATCATCTCGACAGAGTCGTCGCAGAACCTGAAGGGCATGTGGGATCCCTTCCTGGCAGAGATGAGCAAGCACACGGGCATGAAGATCAATGCCTACTTTGCTCCGGATTACGCCGGCATCATCCAGGGCATGCGTTTCAACAAGGTGGATGTCGCCTGGTACGGCAATAAATCGGCCATGGAGGCGGTGGATCGCGCCGGTGGCCAGATTTTCGCGCAAACGGTGGCGGCCAATGGCAATCCGGGCTACTGGAGCTTGCTGATTGTGCACAAAGACAGTCCTTTGGCCTCGGTTGAAGACGTGCTGAAGAATGCCGCCAATCTCACATTCAGCAATGGCGACCCGAACTCGACCTCGGGCTACCTGGTGCCGGGCTATTACGTATTCGCCAAGAACAACGTCGAAGCCAGCAAGATCTTCAAGCGCACCTTGAACGCCAGCCACGAAGTCAATGCGCTCAGCGTTGCAAACAAGCAGGTCGATGTGGCCACCTTCAATACCGAAGGCATGGAGCGTCTGCAGGAAACCAATCCGGGCAAGGCAGCCCAGTTGAAAGTGATCTGGAAGTCGCCGCTGATTCCCGCCGATCCTATTGTATGGCGCAAGAACCTGCCTGAAGAAACCAAGAAGAAGATCAATGACTTCTTCACCAGCTACGGCGCGAATCAGAAAGAACTGGCCGTGCTGGCCGGCCTGCAATGGGGCAAGTTCAGGGTGTCCAACGATGACCAGTTGCTGCCTATCCGTCAGCTCGAACTGTTCAAGCAGCGCAGCCAACTGGCAGCGGACGCTACCTACGATGCCGCCGAGAAGCAAGCCAAACTGAAAGAGATCGACGCCAGCCTGGAAAAGCTGAACGCGCGCATGGAAGCGCTGGACAAGAAGCTCGCCAGCGCCAAGTAAATGGCTCTTGTCTTTGCCTGGCACCCGGCCGGGCAAAGACCCCCTGATATCGGAATGCCCACCACATGACAGCTATAACGTCCACCGTATTGTCCGACCCGCAGCCCAAACGTCCCTGGTATCAATGGATGGGCTGGGCCTTGTTGGCGGCCATCCTCGCCTG
Source organism: Orrella sp. (assembly GCA_036675955.1). Classification (GTDB taxonomy): domain Bacteria; phylum Pseudomonadota; class Gammaproteobacteria; order Burkholderiales; family Burkholderiaceae_B; genus Pollutimonas. The sequence goes on from JAKFDW010000413.1 coordinate 6,657, forward strand.
GTCCTGGGAAGGCGCGGAAATGAATCCCGCCATGCTGTGGCGCGATGCCGAGAACATGCGCATGTTCGCCGCCGATTTCTTTCCGCCCGATTTCCGCTACTGGGAAATGTATTTCGCCGAGATGATCGTGACGGTGCAGATTGCCTTGTGGGGCACGGTCCTGGCCATCATCTGCTCCATACCGCTGGGCATCCTGTGTTCCGAGAACATCGCGCCGTGGTGGATCTCCCAGCCTCTACGCCGCTTGATGGATGCCTTCCGCTCCATTAATGAAATGGTCTTCGCCATGCTTTTCGTGGTGGCCGTTGGCCTGGGGCCTTTTGCCGGGGTGATGGCCTTGTTCATCGGCACGACGGGAGTTCTGGCCAAGCTGTTCGCCGAAGCGGTCGAGGCGATCGACGGCGGGCCTGTCGAAGGCGTAAGGGCGACAGGCGCCAGCGCATTGCAGGAAGTGATCTACGGCGTCATCCCGCAAGTTCTACCGCTGTGGATTTCGTATGCGCTGTATCGCTTCGAGTCGAACGTGCGTTCCGCCACTGTCGTGGGCATGGTCGGTGCCGGAGGCATAGGCGTGACGCTCTGGGAAGCCATACGAGGGTTCCAGCTGGCCCAGACCTGCGCCATCCTCATCATCATTATTGCCGTCGTAAGCCTCATCGACATTGTTTCGCAGCGCCTGCGCAAACATTTCATTTAAGGAAACAAGGGCGCGGCGCGCCCTGAATTTGATATGGACATGTCTAGACAAGCAGGGCGGCGGTACGTGGAACTGGCCGATATACTGCGCGACGAACTCGGCGGCTACCAGCCCGGCGACTACCTGCCTGCTGAACAGCAACTCGCCCAACGCTTCTCGGTCAATCGCCATACGCTGCGGCGTGCCGTCGATGTGCTGGTTGTCGAAGGGCGCGTGCTGCGCCATCAGGGCCGCGGCACTTGCGTGTTGCCCACGCCTATTGTCTACCCGGTCCATGCCGGCAGCGCCTACAGCAAGACGCTCGCACATATGGGTTTTCGTTCCGATGCGGTGCTGCTGGATCGCCGCCTGCGTTCTGCCAAGCCGGACGAAGCAAAAGAGCTGGCTCTGGGAGGCGAGGACAGGGTGGTGGAAATCACGACCCTGCGCTTGCTAAACGGGCAGCCCATCAGTCTTATTGCTCATTGCTTTTCCGCGCGCCGCAGCGAGGCGCTGGAGGCCTACAGGGGAGGGTCACTGCGCCTGCACCTGGAACAGCAAGCCATAGCGCTCAAGCGCGCCTCGACGCTGATCGGTGCCCGGGCGCCCTCACAGAAAGAAGCCTTGCAGCTATTGATGCCGCGGCATACGCCGGTGCTCAGCATACGGACGCTTTCCTGCGATGCCGGCGGAGAGCCCTTTGAATTATCCAGTTCGATCAGCCGGGCTGATCGTTTCAAGTATCACGTTATTTCCGGAGATCAAGATGAACACTAGTGTGAGTACCGAGACCGCCGGCGCGGGCCGGCGCCAGCAGTGGATGAGTGTGCTGGCGCGGGCAGGACGCCAGCTCGACGCCTACGGCGAGCAACTGCGCGAACCTGGCTACCGCCTGATACGGCCGCCTGAAATCGGCATGGTGATGGTGCGCGGCCGCATAGGCTCGAGCGGCGCGGCATTCAACCTGGGCGAAATGACGGTGACCCGCTGCGTGGTGCAGTTGGACAACGGATGCACCGGCCATAGTTATGTGGCTGGCCGCAGCAAGCCGCACGCAGAACTTGCCGCATTGGCCGATGCGCATTTGCAAGGCGCGCGGCAGCAGCATTGGCTGGATCAGTTGATTGCGCCGCTGGAGCAGGCGCAGTCCTTGCAGCGCGGCATCAAGACGGCGGCGACCGCCACGACCAAAGTTGATTTCATGACGTTGCTGCGGGGTGAAGACTGATGAACGATGCCTTGCTTCTACCGGCTTTTTCCGAACCCATAGGGCAGGCGCAGCAGGCGTTTCGCCATGCTCTGACGGCCATGTCGGAGCCCGGGACGATACAGGTCCTGGACGATGCGCCCGCGCTGGGCGAGATGTCGCCCGCGGCATACGCGCTGTGCCTCAGCCTGCTCGACAGCGATACGCCGGTCTGGTTGTCTCCCGCCCTGGATACGCCGGCCTTGCGCGCGAACCTGGCGTTTCATTGCGGTTGCGCCGTGGTAAGCGAACGCCGCCTGGCGTCCTTCGCCTTGTTGACGGAAGAGGACCTGGTCGACCTCCACGAGTTCAACGCCGGTACAGATCGCGACCCCGACCTGTCCTGCACGCTCATCGTCCAGTTGAGCGATCTGGAACACGGCACGGCGCTGGCGTGGCAGGGTCCGGGTATGGAACACGAGCGGGTGATGCACTTGTCCGTGGCCGCCAGCTTCTGGGAACAGCGCAAGGCATTCTGCGCCTTCCCGAAAGGACTCGATATTTTCTTCGCCAGCGGATCAAGGCTGGTCGCCTTGCCGCGCAGTACGCGAGCGCACTACACCATGACGGAGGTGAACTGATGTATGTTGCCGTAAAGGGTGGCGAGAAGGCCATCGATAACGCCCATGCCTTGCTGGCCGCAAAGCGGCGGGGCGATGCGTCAGTACCCGAACTGAGCGTGGACCAGATACGACAGCAGATGCCCTTGGCCGTGGCGCGCGTTATGGGGGAGGGTTCCCTGTACGACGAAGAGCTTGCCGCCCTGGCCATCAAGCAGTCCGCGGGTGACCTGCTCGAAGCCATCTTCCTGTTGCGCGCCTACCGGACCACCTTGCCGCGTTTCTTGGCCAGCACGCCCCTGCAGACGGAAAGCATGGTGCTTGAGCGCCGCATCTCGGCAACCTTCAAGGATCTGCCGGGCGGTCAATTGCTGGGCCCCACCTTCGACTACACCCATCGCCTGCTGGATTTCACCTTGCTGGCTGAAGGCGACGCACTGCCGACGGCTGAATCGGCCACGGAACCCCTGCAGCAGCAATCGTGTCCGCGGGTGGTCGACATGCTGGCGGATGAGGGCTTGCTGGCTGTCGATGCGGACAGCGCGGCCGACGTTCCGGATATTACGCGCCAGCCTCTGGATTTCCCGTCCAATCGTGCGCAGCGCCTGCAGGTGCTGGCTCGCGGCGACGAAGGATTTCTGCTTGCACTTGCCTATTCGACGCAACGCGGATACGGACGCAATCATCCTTTTGCGGGCGAGATCCGCATCGGCGATATAGAGGTCTGGGTCGAGCCTGAGGAACTGGACTTCCCGGTGCTCCTGGGCGACATCGAGGTCACCGAATGCGAAATGATCAACCAGTTCGTCGGCAGCAAGGATCAGCCGGCGCAGTTTACCCGGGGTTACGGACTGGCTTTCGGCTATGCCGAGCGCAAGGCCATGGGCATGGCGCTGGTCGATCGTGCGCTGCGCGCCGATGAGTACAACGAGGATATCGAATCGCCGGCCCAGCAAGAGGAGTTTGTGCTGATGCATTGCGACAACGTCGAGGCGGCGGGCTTTGTTTCCCATTTGAAGCTGCCGCATTACGTTGATTTCCAGTCCGAGCTGGACCTTATCCGCCAGTTGCGCAAGCCTGCTGCGGGCTTGCCGGACCTTATGCAGGAGAAACGGGCATGAACACGCCAATGCAGGATACCGCGACGATCGCGGGCTACAACTTTGCCTACCTGGACGAACAGACCAAGCGCAGCCTGCGCCGCGGTTTGCTCAAGGCCGTGGCCATCCCTGGATACCAGGTGCCGTTCGGCGGGCGTGAAATGCCGCTGCCTTATGGCTGGGGCACCGGAGGCATGCAGGTGACTGCGGCCATACTAGGCCGCGACGATGTGCTCAAAGTCATCGACCAGGGAGCCGACGACACCACGAACGCCGTGTCGATACGGCGCTTCTTTACCCGTACGGCCGGCATGGAAACCACCGAGCGCACGGTAGAGGCCAGCATCATCCAGACGCGGCACCGCATTCCGGAGACGCCGTTGCGCAAGGGGCAGATCGTGGTCTATCAGGTGCCCATTCCGGAGCCCTTGCGCTTCATCGAACCGTCCGATTCCGAGACCAAGGCCATGCATGCATTGAACGACTATGGCGTCATGCATGTGAAGCTGTACGAAGACATTGCCCGTTACGGCCACATCGCCACTACCTATGCCTACCCGGTGATGGTCGATGATCGTTATGTGATGGATCCTTCACCGATACCCAAATTCGATAATCCCAAGCTGAATATGAGTCCCGCATTGATGTTGTTCGGGGCAGGGCGTGAAAAGCGCCTCTATGCCTTGCCGCCTTACACGCAGGTCGAAAGCCTGGACTTCCAGGATTACCCCTTCGAGATCCCGACGTGGGAACAAAGCTGCACATTCTGCGGAAGCAGCGAGTCCTATCTGGATGAATTGATCGTGGATGACCACGGAAATCGGGAGTTCGTGTGCTCCGACACGGATTATTGCCAGGAACGATGCGCTAATCAGGAGGTCATGCAATGAGCCCGCTCTTATCGGTACGCGACCTGACCTTGCTGTATGGCCCCGAAAAGGGCTGCCAGGCCGTCTCTTTCGATCTGTATCCCGGCGAGGTGCTGGGCATAGTGGGCGAGTCCGGCTCGGGCAAGTCCACGCTGCTCAGCGTGCTGTCCGGACGGGTTGCTCCCGACCGGGGTTCGGTGTTCTACCGGGACCGAAACAACTGCAGTATTGACCTTTATGCGGCGAGCGAGGCCCACCGGCGCACCTTGTTGCGCACGGAATGGGGCTTTGTCGAACAGAATCCGCGTGATGGACTGCGCATGAGCGTGTCGGCCGGCGCCAATATCGGCGAGCGCCTGATGGCCCAGGGCGTGCGCCACTACGGGCAACTGCGCCAGGCCGGGCTGGCGTGGCTGGATCAGGTGGAAATCGATCCGCAGCGCATCGATGACTTGCCGCGCACGTTTTCCGGCGGCATGCAGCAAAGGCTGCAGATTGCCCGCAACCTGGTATCCAGTCCACGCCTGATCTTCATGGATGAGCCCACCGGTGGGTTGGACGTATCCGTGCAGGCGCATTTGCTGGACATGCTGCGCGGCCTGGTCCGCGAACTGCAACTGGCCGTCGTCATCGTGACGCACGACCTGGCGGTGGCGCGCCTGTTGGCCGACCGCTTGATGGTGATGCGTCGCTCCCGTGTGGTGGAAGCAGGCTTGACCGACCAAATTCTTGACGATCCGCAACATGCTTATAGCCAGTTGCTGGTTTCCTCCGTCCTGCAGCCTTGAGGTAAAGAACATGACACCCGTTATGGAAGTAAAAGGCCTCTCCAAAGCCTTTACCCTGCATCAGCAGCATGGAACAGTATTGAACGTCTTGCGCGAGCTCAGCTTCGCCGTGCATCCGGGCTCTTGCCTGGTGCTGCATGGGCGCTCCGGCGCCGGAAAGTCCACCTTGATGCGCACGCTCTATGGAAACTACCTGCCCAGCACAGGCAGCATCAAGCTGAACCACGCCGGCGAGGTGCTGGAAATGGTAGGTGCGGAACCGCGCCAGACCCTGGCTGTACGCCGCTTGACCATGGGCTACGTCAGCCAGTTCCTGCGCGTGATTCCGCGCGTCAGCTGCCTGAATGTGGTGATGGAGCCCGCCCTGGCGCGAGGAATTGGCAGGGCCCAGGCGGAAGCGCGCGCCAAGGAATTGCTTACCCGCCTGAATCTGCCCGAGAGCCTGTGGTCGCTGGCGCCCGGCACGTTCTCGGGCGGCGAACAGCAACGCGTCAATATTGCCCGCGGCTTCATGGTTTCCTGGCCTTTGCTGTTGCTGGACGAGCCCACGGCGTCGCTGGATGATGCGAACCGGGCCGTGGTGCTGGAACTGATCGCGGAAGCCAAGGCCGCGGGTTCTGCCCTGATCGCCATTTCGCACGATGCAAAGGCGCGCGAGGGCATGGCCGACGGTTATCTGGATATGTCTCTTGAGGAGCCTGCCCATGCAAGCTGAACAGATATACACGAACGCGCGGGTGGTTACCGCCAGCGAGGTTTTTGTCGGCACCGTTGTCGTGCGCCATGGCTTGATACGCGATGTCAGCGAGGGCCGCAGTCAACTGTCCCAGGCCGAAGACCTGGACGGCGACTACATGATGCCCGGGCTTGTGGAGCTGCATACCGATAACCTGGAAAAATACATGAACCCGCGTCCCGGCGTGGACTGGCCGTCGGAATCGGCCGTGCTGGCTCACGACGCGCAAGTCGTTTCAGCCGGCATCACCACGGTGTTCGACGCCCTGGCCATCGGCGATGTGAACCCGAAGGGGGATCGCCTGAAGCAACTGCCCGTCATGCTGGACGCCATCACCCATGCGCAGGGCCAGGGCCACACGCGCGCCGAGCACCGTCTGCATCTGCGTTGTGAACTGAGCCACGCCCGGACGCTGGATATGTTTCATGAACTGGTGGATAACCCGCTGGTGCAGCTGGTTTCCGTCATGGACCATTCTCCCGGCCAGCGGCAATTCGTGAAATTCGAAAAGTACCGCGAATACTATCAAGGCAAGTACCACCTGAACGACGCGGACATGGACGCCTTCATCGAGTTGCAGCTGGATAATTCCCGCCAGTACAGCGACCGTTATCGGCGTGCCATTGTCAATGAATGCCGCGAGCGCTCGCTGTCGGTGGCCAGCCACGACGACGCAACCCTGGACCATGCCAGGGAATCGGCTGAATACGGCATGTGCATCGCCGAGTTTCCCACTACCGTGGAAGCGGCCGCGGCCAGCCACAGCATGGGCTTGAAGGTGTTGATGGGTGCGCCCAATATCGTGCGGGGTGGCTCGCACTCGGGCAATGTGGCGGCATCCGACCTGGCATCGCATGGCGTGCTGGACATTCTGTCCAGCGATTATTATCCGGCCAGCCTGCTGCAGGCGGCGTGCATGCTGGCGGAACAGGACAATGCCTACGAACTGCCCGCAGCCGTGGCCACCATCAGCAGGGCGCCGGCACAGGCCGCGGGCTTGCTGGACCGGGGAGAGATACGCGCCGGCCTTAACGCCGATCTGCTGCGCGTGCGCAAGCACAAGAAGCAGTTTGTCGTGCAGCGCGTCTGGCGCAACGGGACCAGGGTGTTCTGATGGCCGGACGACTCATCTACCTGATGGGGCCATCCGGCTCCGGCAAGGATACGGTCCTGCTGGGCTTGTGCGGCCTGCTGGGCAGTGATGCCTATCTCGCGCCCCGCGTGGTGACGCGGCCGGTAACGCCGACGGAGCCCAACTGCGTATCGGTAAGCCTTTCTGAGTTCGAGCACATGGAATCCCGCGGCCGCCTGGCCATGGCCTGGCGGGCCAACGGCCTGGCCTATGGTGTCTACAATGACATCAACGATCGCCTGCAGGCGGGCTGCGATGTATTGCTTAACGGCTCGCGGGCCTATTTTCCTGAAGCGCGCCGGCGTTACGCCAACCTGCTGCCGGTTTTGCTGACTGTAGCGCCTGAACTGCTGCGGCAGCGCCTGCTGGATCGGGGCAGGGAGGACGCCGAGCAGGTTCGCAAGCGGCTGGAACGCAATACACAATTTTCTGCCGAGTTCAATGCGGGAAGCAGCAGCGCGCCGGTATTCATCGTGGATAACTCAAATGAGGTGAATCACACTATCCTGACGCTCTATACCCATTTGAAACAGCTCGAGCCGGGCGATCGCGCTGACCCGTCTGGCACCTCGACTTATCGGCATCCGGCATGAGACTGACACTGCTGGGAACTGCCAATGCATCGCAGGTTCCCGTCTATAACTGCGCCTGCCCGGCTTGCGCCAGGGCGCGACACGATGCACGCTTTCGCCGCGGCCCATGCTCGGCCTTGATAGAGTGCGGCGGCCAGCGTTGGCTGATTGATTCCGGCTTGACCGACTTGGCCGAGCGCTTTCCGCCGGGCAGCATAAGCGGCGTCCTGCAAACCCATTACCACGCCGATCACGTTCAAGGATTGCTGCATTGGCGCTGGGGGAAGGGCATGCGCATGCCGGTATTGGGTCCCGACGACCCCGAGGGCTTTGCCGACCTGTACAAGCATCCCGGCATGCTGGATTTTTCGCAGAAGCTCACGGCATTCGAAGCGCGAACGTTTGAGGACCTTTCGTTGACGCCGCTACCCTTGAATCATTCCAAGCCTACCTTCGGCTATCTGTTCAGCGATGGGATCAGCAGCGCGGCTTACCTGACCGATACGGTGGGACTGCCGTCTGATACGCAAAGACGTTTGCAGGAACAGCCGCTGGACCTGCTGGTGCTGGATTGTTCCTACGCGCCTTTGCAGGAAGCGCCGCACAATCACAATGATCTGACGAGGGCGCTGGAGACCATTGCGTCGCTGAATGTTAAGAAAGCGGTGTTGACCCACATAGGGCATGACCTCGATAGCTGGCTGATGGAGCATCAGAACGAATTGCCGGAAAATGTGGTCGTGGGTTCTGACGGGACAGTCGTTATGTGCGGCTCAGCAGCGCATCCGTAAGCCATCAAGACCCAAAGCCGCGCCGCATTTAGCGCAGCGCGGCAACATTGATCGAACTTGCTCCGCAGGCCTGCACCAGCTCGGGATCGTGACTGGCGAACAGCACGACGCGATCCCGGGACCAGGTCTTGAATTGTTCGGCCAGCACGGCGCGGGCTCGCGCATCCAGCCCGTTGCTGGGGCCGTCCGCGATGACGACGGCCGGTTCACCCAAGGCCGCGGCCGTGAGGAAAACCTTGCGGCGCGTGCCCGTCGACATCTGTTCGAAACGCTTGTCCAGATGCGGTTCCAGCCCCAGTCGGTATGCCAGATCGAGTACGGCGTCATCAAGCGTTGTGTTCTTTTCCGAGGCGGCTTGCTCCAGCAAGCCACGCCCCGTCTGCATGGGAAACGCCAGGCAATTGTCGGGCACATAGGCCAGGCGAGCCTTGGCTTGCAGCGGCGCGTGGGTCAACGAGTGCCCGTCGATCCAGACGTCTCCCGCATCCGGTGCAATAACGCCCGCGATGATGCCCAGCAGGCTGGATTTGCCGGTGCTGTCTTCTTCGCATAGCGCCACACATCCAGGCGGAAACGTATGAGTCAGCCCCTGGAATATGAAATGGTCGTCATAGCGCTTGCTGAGATTGTCGATGCGTATCATGCCGGGAAGTGTACGCATAAATGCGAGGGGCGGCTAGATCGCGTACCGCACGAAACCCGCTGCCGGATTCCATTGAGGCTTACAAAGCCGGAAAGCGCCTCTGGTCCCTGATCGATTCTTCCGCAGGAATTTGGAAGTAACTCATATCGAGCCCGCCACTCGCATGCAAGCGATTTCGCTCTCTGTGTAGCCCAGCTCTTCAAGTATTTTATCGACATGCTCCCCGACAGCCGGGATGGGATCCATTCGTGGCTGCAGAGCGTCGATCGCAGGAGGCAGCAGTGCAGCAATGGGCCCTTGGGGAGTTTCCACAGTTCTCCAGCGCTTGCGCGCCTTGAGCTGGGGGTGGTCCCAAACGTCCTGCATGTCGTTCAATCTGGCATTGGCGATTTTGGCTGTGTCCAGGCGATCAACGATCTGATCGAGCGATAGTTCGGCAAAGGCATCAAGAATGATCGCCTCCAGCGCTTCGCGATGTTGATGACGCAGGCTGTTGGTGCAAAAGAGCGGGTTGCTTGCCAGTGCAGCGTTCAGGATTACATGCTCACAAAAGATCGCCCACTCTCGTTCGTTCTGAATGCCCAGGATAACGGTGTCGCCGTTTTTGTTGCTAAACGGTCCGTACGGATAAATGGTCGCGTGGGACGCTCCCGACCTGGCCGGGGGCGATGCGCCGTCGTAAGCGTAGTACATCGGAAAACCCATCCATTCGACCATGGATTCAAGCATCGAGACCTCAACTCGAGTGCCGCGTCCCGTGTTCTTGCGCTCAAGCAGCGCGGCCAAGATGCCGCTATAGGCGTACATGCCGGCCGAAATATCCGCGATAGAGCAACCGGCCTTGGCCACATTGTCGTCGTTGCCCGTGACCGAAAGAAAACCTGATTCGGCCTGTACCAGCAGATCATATGCTTTGCGTGTTTCATATGGGCCGCCTTCACCGTAGCCGGAGATGTCGCAGACGATAAGGGACGGATGGACGCGATGTAAGGTGTCAAAGTCCAGACCCATGCGATCACAGGCGCCAGGCGCGAGGTTCTGGATAAAAATATCGGCCCGGGCAAGCAGTTCATTGAGTATGGACCGCGCGTTGGGTTGTTTTAGATCAAGCGTGAGACTCTCTTTGGAGCGGTTCACCCATGCGAAATGCGACGCCATTCCATTGACCCGGGAATCATAAGCACGAGCAAAGTCACCGGGTCCGGGGCGCTCAATTTTTATGACGCGGGCCCCCAGGTCGGCCAGCTGCCTTGATGCAAAAGGCGCTGCAATAGCTTGTTCGAGAGAAACAACCGTGATTCCGGAAAGAGGTAGTGGCATATCGGTATAAATCGAAAATTTCAGGATAGGAAAGCGGGCGAGGCCCGCTTTCTTGTACGCGTATAGTGCTTAAGGATTGAGTATCGCTTTGTACTTTTGAACTTCTTCCTCATACAAATCGCGCCCATGGGCGTCATTCGTGACCAGCAGAGGAAATTTTTCGATTTCCAGGCGTTGAATGGCCTCTGTTTTCAAATCTTCGTACGCAACGACCGTCGCACTTTTGATGCAGGAAAATAAGGTCGCCGAGATTCCGCCGATCGCTGAAAAGCATACCGTGCGATTGTCCAGGCAAGACTGACGCATGGATGCCCCACGGTCGCCTTTACCGATTGCCGCTTTCACGCCGTACTTGAACAGGGCGGGTGCATACGGGTCCATCCGGTAGGCCGAGGTCGGCGCCACGACCCCGATGGCATGGCCAGGCTTGGTGGGGCCAGGGCCGCCATAAAAGACGACCTGATCGCGCAAGTCGATAGGCAACGGCTTGCCCTCGTTGAGCAAGTCGATGAGCCGTTTATGCGCGGCGTCGCGCGCCATATAGATCGTGCCAGTAAGCAGGACCTCGTCGCCGACGTTGAGCTGCTGGATGTCCGCGTCTGTCAAAGGTGTGGTCAGGTGATAGGTTGCCATGTCGCTGACTCCTTAGATGACGGCCGTCTTGCGGCGCGATGCGTGGCACTGGATATTCACCGCCACGGGCAGTGCGGTGATATGGCAGGCGTACGTCTCTACGGCCACCCACAATGCGGTGCTGATGCCGCCGTAACCTTGGGGGCCGATTCCCGTTTTATTGATGGCTTCCAGCAGCTCGCGTTCGAGCTTGGCAATGTGCTCGTCCTCGTGATGATCGCCGATATCGCGCAAAATGGCTTTCTTGGCGATGTCGGTGACTTTATCGAAGCTGCCGCCAATGCCCACACCCACTGTCAGTGGCGGGCAGGCACTGCCGCCCGCGGCATTGATGGCATCGAGCACGAATTTTTTCACGCCTTCCACCCCTTCACCGGGCAGCAGGAACTTCATCGTGCTCCAGTTTTCGCTGCCGCCGCCTTTAGGCAGTACAGTCAGTTCAATCTCTGTTCCCGGCACGATCTCGGTGTGTATGACGGCCGGCGTATTGTCATTGCTATTGACCCGCAGCAGCGGGTCGGTCACGACGGACTTCCTCATGAAGCCGTCGGCATAGCCCTTGCGCACGCCGGCGTGAATGGCTTCCTGATAATCCCCCCCGACAATATGCACGTCCTGGCCGACTTTGGCGTAGACGATGGTGAGGCCTGTGTCATGGCAATAGGAAACATTGTTCTCGCGCGCAATCTTGTCGTTTTCGATGAGCTTGATGAGTACGGATTTGCCCAATGGGGAAATCTCCGATTCAGCGGCGCGGTGAAAACCCTGCACGACGTCGTCAGGCAGCTTGTGACAGGCGTCGATACAAAGCTGAGCGACTTGGTTGATTATCTCGTTGACGTGTATCTCACGCATCGGTCATCCTTGATTTGTTTTTGATTAATGAAACATTTTTGCGAATTCTTGTACCAGGCTCGATTTCTGTTCGAGCCCGAAACCTGGGGCGTCCGACACTGCGACCATGCCGTTTTCGATGGCAGTGTCGTCGCCGAATCCCCCCAGGGGCTGGAAGATGTTCGGATAGACCTCGCATCCGCCTAGGCCCAGGCCGGCGACCGCGTGCAGCGCCAACAGCTGGCCCCCATGAGGAAAAGCTTGAGCGCGGCTAAACCCGCGACTCTCCAGCTCGTGCAGCATCCGGGCGTACTCCGTGATGCCGTAGCTCAAACCGGAATCCATCTGGAAAATATCCAGCTGCGGCCTTGCGCCGCCAAAGAGCACGAGGTTTTTGACGTCTTGATGCGAGAACAGGTTCTCGCCTGTGGCCAGAGGGCCGCTGTAGGCATCGGCAAGCGCACGATTCAGCTCAAAGTCCAGCGGGTCGCCCGCTTCTTCGAACCACATGAGTTTGTACGGTTCAAGCGCCCGTGCATAGGCAAGAGCTTGCTCCAGAGAGAATCGCCCGTTGGCGTCGACGGCAAGATTTGCTCCGGCTCCTGCGATATGCAAAGCAGCTTCAATCCGGCGGATGTCCGCATCGAGCGAGGCGCCGCCGATTTTCATCTTGAATCGGTTGAACCCTTTCGCTTTGTACTGTTCAAGCTCCCGCTGTAGTTGCTCTCTGTCTTCGCCAGGATAGTAGTATCCCCCGGCCGCGTACACGGGAACTTCGGGCGAGAAGCGCGCGCCAAAGTGCCTGGCGATTGTGTGGGCGACTGGTTCATCGAGCAATTTTGCATTCAAATCCCAGACGGCAAGCTCCAAGGCGCTCGCCGCTTGTGCCCGATCGCCATGCCCGCCCGGTTTTTCGTTCTGCAATACACAGGCAAGAACTTTTTCAGGGCTAAGTAATTTTCCATCGTCCTGGAGCAGGCTCTCGGGTGCGGCACCCAGAAGGCGCGGCATCATCCGGTCTCGAAGGATCCCGCTTTGAGCATAGCGGCCTATCGAATTGAACGAGATCCCGATGACAGGTTTGTTGGCGATGTATCTATCGGTCACGATAGCCACCAACGAAACCGTGTGTTCAGAGAAGTTCACGAAAGCGTTGGATATATTGCTTTCAAGCCGAATGGGCCTTTCGATAATCTGGGTGATTTTCACAGCGAATCCTGCAAGGTTGTTAGGTTGATTGATTAATCGATCTTCGCGCCGGCGTCGTCGATCACCTTTTTCCACTTGGCCACTTCGCTCGTCAGGTATTCGCGAAATTCTTCGGGCGTGCGTTCTTTGGCGCGCGTCAGAGCAAGCTCTTCGAAGCGCTTTGTTGTTTCAGGCGAATTGAGAATCTCGATCACGCTCTTGTTCAAGGTGTCGACGACTTCCTTTGGAGTGCCTTTAGGCGACATAAGACCAAAGAAGGCTACGGTGCTGAATTTGGGGTAGCCCAGCTCCGCAAGCGTTGGCACGTCGGGCAGGTACTCGGAACGTTCCGTATCGACAACGGCAAGTGCCTTGATTTGTCCAGACTTGATCTGAGGAAGGATTGCGGGGAGCGAATCAGACGTAAAGGGAATGAGCCCGCTCATTACCTGGGTCTTGGATTCTGAACTGCCTTTGAAAGGTATGTGGACCATAGGAGCTTTCAATTCCTGCTTTATGAGCTCGACAGTCAGGTGCTGTGTTGAGCCGTTACCCGCAGAGGCGTACGAGATGTCTTCGCTGCGTGCTTTTTTCAGAAGATCCTCGACGCTTTTGATGCCTGATTCATTGCTCACCGCCAAAATCTGTGGCGTGGCGGCAATATCCGCAACTGGCTCAAAGTCTTTGAGTGGGTCGTAATTAAGCGTTGAATAGAGCGAGGGTGCGATCGCGAAAGGCCCGCTGCTGGTCAGCAACAGCGTATATCCGTCGTTCTTTCCACGCGCCGCGAAGCCCGTACCGACCCGGCCGCCAGCCCCGCCGCGATTTTCCACGATGAAAGCTTGTCCAAGCTTTTTGGACAGCTGCTCGCCAACGGTACGGGCGATGATGTCGCCCGTTTGCCCCGCAGGGAACGGAACCACGATGGTTACGGTTCGATCGGGATATGCTGCGAAAACCGAGGCTGACAATGTTAGGGCAGCGATACCACCGACTACTAGCTTACTGATCATATATCTCTCCACGGAGCTCAAAGGCCTGACTGGCCATGTTATTGGTTACTACCATTGAATGGTACGGACTATATTAACCGATATCTTGAAATCTCTGATTTCGTATTTGTGGTGAAATGATCGGCATAACCCTTTAACAGACGAAACTACCAATGGAAGTTCGCTATACCGAACTGGCTAATGCCATCGTAAAGAGCATCACGGAAGGGGATGTTGCGATTGGGTCGCAACTGCCCAGCGAGCTTGCAATGGCTCAGCAGTATGGGGTCAGCCGCACAACAATTCGTTCCGCGTTGAATATCGTGGAAGGCCTCGGCCTGATCAGTAGAAAGCGCAGGGCGGGCACGGTCGTCGTTTCCAAAACGACGGCCGATACGTACACAAAGTCGCTTTACAACATCGAGGACTTGGTGCACTACGCGAGCCAGACCGAGCGCAAGGTGATGAGTATTGCGGACATAGTGGCAGACGCTACACTTGCCACGGCATTGGAATGTAAGCCGGGCCAGCACTGGTTGAAGATACAGATGCTGCGTACAGAAAAGACGGATGATCATTCGCCCGTATGCTGGACGGACGCCTATCTGGAGCCCAAAATCGGCTATCAAGTCCTTTCGCTCATTAAAGATGGCTCGGGGCTTCTGAGCAACATTATCGAGAAGCAAACGGGCACGAGCGTCTTCGATGTGAAGCAGGAGATCGGCGCGACGGCCATATCGGATTCCATTGCAGCGCAATTGCAAACCGAGGCACACGCACCGGTGCTGGAAATCACGCGCCATTACCTTGACCGCGCCAAGCAGGCATTCTTGATTACGGTGAACACTTATCCGCCGGACAAGTTCAAGTTCACGTTCTGGATGCACAGAGCGAAGGCAGTAACACTGTAGTCAGTATCGAAGTGATGAGTAATGTCAGCTCATGCAGCTATCCGACTCATGGGTAGAACAGCAGTAGGCCAAACACCGCAAACACGGCGAGGTGCATGTACCCTTGAATCGGAGACGTGCGCTGCCCATTGAAAGTCAGCATGCTCAACGCTGCGGTGATGATGAAAAGCACGATATCCGCATTGGCGATGCCCATGATCACCTGCTTCCCGGTGATCAAGCCAATGACCAGAACCGCCGGAACGGTCAGGCCCACGGTGGACACGAAGGCGCCCAGACAGAGATTCATG
>JAKFDW010000414.1:0-19539 GCA_036675955.1 Orrella sp.
AACCCTTGCTCATTACAGCGATGCGCTTAGAACCTCTACATGACCTTCAATGACCCGCTGGAACTGCGCGCACGGATCGACGCCACGCCGTCGCACTGCAACCAAACTATACGGCGTTTACTTCAGATTGGAAAAGCTCATGAAGGTCGTGGTTCTGACATACGGTACGGAAGGCGATACACGGCCGCTGATCGCCCTGAGCCACGCCCTGCGCGCGGCGGGACACGAGGTTCACCTGCTCGGAGGAGCCCGCACCCTTGGATGGGCGCACGAGCTTGTGATCCCCGCCTCGCCGCTTTCGGGTGATGTCCGGGAATTATTTACTGATTGGGGGCAAGCCGGACCACCAAACACGGCTAAATCGCTTGTGAAACTGACGAATGCAAATAGCGCGGCTTGGATGAAACAGACCCTGGCCGTTGCAGAGGGTTGCGAAGCAATCGTAACGTCGGGGCTGGCCGGCTTTGTTGGGCTCTCGATTGCCGAACGCCTCAACGTTCCGGCCATTGGGACGGGGATGATTCCGCTGACGCCTTCGCGGGAATTTGCGTCTCCGTTCTTGCCTCCCTCACGGGTTCCTGGTTGGTTCAATCGGGCCAGTCTCACCCTCACCAACCAGTTGTTCTGGCTGGCTTTCAAGAAGGCGTTGAATCGAGCCAGGACCGAGGTGCTGGGCTTGCCGCCACGGAAAACGCTGTGGAAGGATCACCCCATGCTTTACGGCATCTCGCCGACGATCCTGCCGCGTCCCGCGGACTGGCCCGCTAACGCCTATCTGTGCGGTCAGTGGGCGCTACCGGCGGGCGACTGCCATACGCCTTCACCTGATCTCGTCAGTTTCCTTGCGGCCGGCCCGGCTCCCATCTACATGGGATTTGGCAGCATGACCGGATTCGATATGCCAAAGATCGTTAACGCAGTAAGCGCCGCACTGGACGGGCAGCGAGCGGTGTTCTCGCGCGGTTGGAACGGTATGGATAATGTGACGCTGCCCGATAACATTTTTTGCATCGACCACACCCCTCATGAATGGCTTTTCCCTCGTATGGCTGCGGTGATTCACCACGGTGGATCAGGAACAAGCCATTCGGCGCTGCGGGCCGGTAAGCCATCCATCGTCATGCCGTTTGTCGGCGACCAGTTTTTTTGGGCAAACCGTCTTCAGCAGTTGGGTGTAGCGCCCGCAGCTATTTCCCCCGCGCATCCGGACCCGAAGGCGCTTGCCGCAGCGATCCGCTTTGTGGAAAGAAAATCTGTCGTCGCACGGGCGGCCGAGTTGGGTAAAAAGATGTCGGGCGAGGACGGGCTTGCCACCGGTGTGGACGTGATCGAGAGTCTGCTTGTGAGGTGAAGACGTCGCTTCGTTCTGCAGTGTGTGAGGGGTGGTCCTGGAAGGTATCCGCCAAGCTCGATACTTGTCCTGCGTCCGTCGTCACGACTGCTACCCCGGCGCCCTTGATTTCACTTGCCCCGCATGTTCACAGTCAAATAGGTCTCCTTGCTCATGACATGGCCGGCGCGCGCGGCGTAGGCTCTTCCGGCATAGCGTCTGGCGCGCTTGTGCCGGTCATGACATGCCATCCATCGCCGGCTGGCATATATATCATCCGACCGCCAGGTCAGCATCCCGCGCGGAAGGTACGGGTGCTGACCGAAATGCTGATCGAGTGTTTCGGCCAGTCTGCGCACTTTTCGGAAGCTGCGCCTGTCTGAGTAGTGCATCGACTATCTTTACCGCCTGATACGCACGATCTGGCGGCCGCTTGATATACATTTGTATATAAATTTAGCATTTGATCTATTATTAAGCATCAAGATCTAATTTTGTTATTTAATGTGATATGGTTTTATATATCAAAATCAAGTGATGATGTCGTATAATATATCGTTCCATGAGCTATAACCTCGAACACCTCTCCAATCGCTTGCGAGAAGCACGCATTGCTAAAAACCTGAGCCAACGTGACCTCAGCAAATTGGCCGGCGTGCCGCAGTCGCACATCTCCCGGATCGAAAGCAATCAGGTAGACCTGCGTCTATCCAGTTTGATCGCCATCGCCAATGCCCTGGATCTGGAAGTGACACTTGTGCCGCGCAAGGCTATGCCTGCTGTGCAGTCGATAGCGCGTCAAATCGCTGGCACCACATCCGGTCAGCCACCAGCCATTGCCAAAGAAATGGGGCATCTCCAGGACAAACTGCGCGAGTTGCAAGTTAAGCTGCCTGCCCGGGCCGAACTGGATGCTGCGCACAAAGCCTATGCTGCCCTCAAGCCATTGAGGCTTGATAGCAGTGCTCTAGAACGCCTTCGCCAAATTACCCAAATACTCGGACGGGATACGGAGCAATGGACGACGATAACTGAAGCCGCGAAGAAAATGGCGGCGCTGCGCAATCAGATCTTGCATGCACCCTCACACCAACAGTCGCCAAGCGAAGCCAAGCCAGCCTACACCCTGGATGAGGACGATCAGTAATGGCGGACGTTTCCACCTTGACCGTCCGGCTCTACAACGAGCCCATCGGCACTCTCACTCATGTCGGCGGCGAACGTACCTTGTTCGCGTTTAACGAAACCTACATCAATAACCCAGACAGACCAACCTTGAGCCTGAGCTTCAAGGACACGTTCGGCCAGTTGCTGGCGGACTTCAAACCTTACCGCATCAAACTCATGCCCTTCTTTTCCAATCTGCTGCCGGAAGGGCATTTGCGGCAATATCTGGCCGGTACGGCGGGCGTACACCCGGAACGGGAATTCTTTCTGCTGTGGGCCCTGGGCCAGGATCTTCCCGGCGCCATCACTGTGACGGCCGAAGACGATCATGCATGGCCGGAGGTATCCCGCGCGAGGCCTGAAGACGACGATGCCACGCCAACCGCCATTGAGCATGCTTTGCGATTTTCGCTGGCTGGCGTGCAGCTCAAGTTTTCCGCCGTCATGAGCGCCTCGGGTGGCTTGACCATCCCGTTCCGGGGCATCGGCGGGCATTGGATCGTCAAACTGCCTTCTCGAGACTTCAGGCGTGTACCTGAGAACGAGTTCTCAATGATGACGCTGGCCAAGATGGTGGGCATCGACGTTCCCGCTATCGATCTGGTCGATGTCTCGTCCATCAATAACCTGCCCGAAGGTATCGACCACTTGGGCAGCAAAGCATTCATCATCGAACGCTTTGATCGAATGGATGACCGCCACAGCGTTCACATCGAGGATTTCGCCCAAGTTTTCAGTGTGTACCCGCAGTCCAAGTACGAAAAAGCCAGCTACCGTAGCCTGGCCCGGGTCATCGCTGCCGAGTCCGGTAACGATGACATCGCCGAGTTCATCCGCAGGGCGACGTTCAATGTCCTCATCGGCAACGGCGACATGCACCTGAAGAACTGGTCGCTCATCTATCGCGACCGACAGCATGCCGAGCTGTCGCCCGCGTACGACTTCGTCTCCACCATTGCCTATATTCCGGGAGACAGATCCGCCCTGACATTCAGCCGCAGCAAGGAATTCTCGGACTACACCGTGGATGAGCTGGAGCACTTGGCCGCCAAAGCTGCCTTGCCACGCAAGCTGGTGATGGATACCGCGGAGGAAACCGTTGCGCTTTTCATGCAACGTTGGACAAGCGAGAAAAGCCACCTGCCTATGGATAAAGACGTCCGTACCGCAATCGACAAGCACCTTGACACACTGCCAATCGTGACCGCGTAGGCAGCCATGACCCAACACTCTCCGGTCCCGCTTCGGGCTCTGCAGAAAGCCCTTCAATCAGGTCACGCCCTGGCCACCACCAAAACATTACGCCGTTTCTTCGGCATGCCTCGACTCAGCGGCCGCCTGCTGAGCGCGCAGCCAATCTCCACTTTTCGGGTAAGGCAGGCCAAGGTTCTCGCGTAGGGTCTCCCCCTGATAATCCTTGCGAAATACGCCGCGCCGCTGCAGCTCCGGCACCACCATGCGCACAAAATCTTCGTAACTGCCAGGCGTATGCGTGGGCGAAATAACAAAGCCGTCACATCCTCCTTCGACAAACCATTTCTCCATTTCGTCGGCCACAGTTTTCGGCGAACCTACGAATACGTTGAACTCTTTCAGTCGTGCACGCTTTGAATAGTCGATAAAATCACGAACTGATGGATTCGACTTGCCGCTGAGCATGACTACTCGATCGCGGAAAGCACGCCAGCCGGACACAGCCTTCATGTCTTCATCATTGATAGGTTCGTCCATATCACGGCCGGCAAAGTCGTGATTGAGCACCTCACAGATCAGCGCCAGTGCGTCTTCCTCTTTGGCAAGCGAATCGGCATACTCCATTTTCTTGTGGGCGATCTCATCGGTTTCTCCCACAACGACATAACATGCAGTCGCGATCTGCACTTTCTCAGGGTCGCGCCCTTCACTGGCAATCACAGATTTCATTTCCGCATACTGCTTTTTGGCCATATCCAGGTTGGGATACACCACAAAGATGAACTCTGCCCACCGTGCGGCGAACGCCTTGCCTCGGCCACTCTGCCCCGCCTGAATCAGAACAGGCTGGCCTTGTGCTGATCTGGGCACCGTAAACGGACCACGGGAATTGAAGTACGCGCCATGATGATCCAGCCGTTTTACTTTATCTGGATGGGCAAATAATCCACTTTCCTTGTCGATAACTAGGGCCTCTTCCTGCCAGGTATCCCAGTGGCCAAGCGTCGTTTCAAGAAATTCGTCTGCGCGTTCGTAGCGCTGGTCGTGCTCCAGGTGCTTGCTGCTGCCGAAATTGGCGGCTTCTGAATCGTTCAGGGACGTCACCACATTCCAGGCCGCCCGACCTTTGGTCATAAGATCCAGCGTGGCAAAGGTACGCGCCACGTGGTAGGGTTCGTAATATGTCGTCGAATAGGTGGCCCCCAGCCCCAGTTTTGTGGTAACCGCAGCCATAGCAGAAAGCACCACGACCGGGTCCATCTTCACTGCTCGAATTCCATGTTTGACCGTATCAGCATGGTCTCCCGAATAGATGTCCGGCATTGCCAGTCGGTCATCAAAGAATGCCATATGAAATTTGCCTTCTTCGAGCACGCGGGCAATGCGCTGATAATATTCCGGCGTCAGAAAATCCGGAGTGGTGCCAGCATGACGCCAGCTTCCAGGATACGTTGAACAATTCTGAGCCTGCATAAATCCGATAAGGCTCATTTGACGTTTTTTTTGCGGCATATCCAATGTCTCCGATCTAATATAAAAAATTCCTGCAGAGAGCAGTTCCCTACACGGGAATGTCCACTTCCAGCAGCGGTCCGTGCTGCTGGGCGCCATATACGTCGCTGTCACCGAAGGCGCCGGCCGGGGTCAGGCGCGGAAGCGTGGCCTTGAAGGCGCGCGCGGCGCGGTACGGCGTGAACAGCACATCTTCCTCTGCAACTTTGTATAACTGCGCAAATAAGGCGGCATTCAATACGCCGGTTTTTTCCACACGATCGAACATGTCATCCGAATCGAACATGACATCGATGGTAAGGTCAAAGGGTCCGGCGTTCTTGCTTTTGCAGATACTGGCTAGCTCATGAATTTTTGTCATTGCGCGCTCCGATATGTAAATACTCAACGGGAAACAGCTGATTCGGATCGTCCACTTCAACGATATGAAAAACGCTGAACTCGTACGCGATGCCAAGTGAGATATCCGATGGTGAAAACGGAATAGCCATATTTCCTTCTCGACACATACGACCCGGAAAATCGGAATGCAGCATTGCCAGCCGCGCAATACCTGTGACTGCATTGGCCACATCTTGTGTGTCAGCCAGCACTTCAACCACAAATGCCATCTCATGAGGAGTGGTAAATAATGCGGATTCACGCGCGCCCATCACACCATTGCGGCCATAGCTGCGAATTGCAATACGGTACTGATCTGGCTGCACGCCAAAAGCAATGGTTTTTTCTTCAATATTGGCGTTCACGATATCAAGATACTGCTCGACATCGCGGATCAGAATCGGATCACGCGACGCGCAGACCGTAAAGGCGCGATGACCAGTGCAGCGAATTCCCTCAAGTTTCACGGTATAAGGTGTGTTCTCCTGCCAGCGCATCCCACTGACCCTGACGACCCTGTCAGTTATCTGCTCAAACATACAGTCAGACGTATCCAGCATACCGCCGGGTTCCATATGATGAATCGGACTTTTGTTTTCATGCAGGGCGAAATTGGCGACCGAAAGCGTGGTGCAACGCTGAGCAGGGTTTGTCGGCTCGAGCTCAACGTGCTCGGCGGTAATCCGCGCCAGCAGGCAGCCTTCTCGCTTGGGAACAGCAGGCTCGGAACCGCATTCGAGCATTTTTCCTGCATACCACGCCTGCGCCGGCGGCAGGCCGGCACGGATCGCCAACGCAGCCCATGGCGCCGGATCGGTACTGCGACCGGCCAGAATCACTTGCGCTCCTTCATCCAGCGCTCGAATATAAGGCTCAGGCCCCATCAAGCCAACAATGCGGGTGGCCTCACGAATGGTCTTCTCGGAAAGTGGCGCCTGCCTGGAAACCGGGTGTACTTGGCCATCAGCAACACGCTGAATTAGAAAATCCACATCCTGCTCCGAATGGATCAGAGCAAGAGTGAATTGCAGGTTTTCCTCAGATGCAATTTCCCGCACAATGTCAGCCATCATTTGCAAATGAGGTTCGCCACCCGCACCTCCCGACGTCCCTACCACAACCGGAATGCCGCGAGGCACACCGCCTTTGATCATAATTCGCAGATCCCGTTTCATGGCCATTCGAGAGCAAAACGCCTTGCCTGACCCGAGATAGTACGGGCCGGGATCGGTGCTGCCGCCGTCTGCACCAATCATGTGAGGATTGTGCGCCAGCCCGGCCTCGAAGGCGGACTCGGGAAAGCCATACCCCAGAATGGGCGTTGCCGACAGCAATCTGATTTCGTTCATAACGGCTTCCTTTTACTCATTATCTATTTAGGTGTCATATTGAATTTGGCGGCCAATGCCTTGATCCGTTCAAAGTACTCAGCCTGGTTCGCGTTGAATTCATCAATACCATTGGCAACGGGCTCTGCCGCCTGAGAAACCAATGCCGCCTTCATCTCTGGATCAGAGGTCACGAACTTCACTTCCTGACGCATGCGCTCAAGTACGGCGCGCGGGGTTTTCGCAGGGGCATACAGGCCATAGGTGACGTAATAGTCGAAATCGCCCAGCCCCAATTCCTTCAACGTCGGTACGTTGGGCAATGCCGAGGTCCGCTCCAACCCGGTCACAGCGAGTGGGTGCAGCCGTTTGGATTTCAGATACGGAGATGCCGCAGCAATACTGGAAGACGCAATGGACACCGCGCCCCCGGCGGCATCCACCAACAGCGGCCCACTACCCTTATAAGGAACGTGGATAATGTTCATCTTCTGACTGTCGGCAAGCATTTTCACCAGCATCATCGTGAATTTTTCGGAATTGGCAATGGAATACTTTCCCGGATTTGCGCGTGCCAGTTCTACAAACGCTCTCATATCTTTGGCCGCAATACTGTTATTGGCCGAAAACAGTAAGGGAGAACGGGCGATCAGCGTCACACCCGTGAGATCACGAAAGGTGTCATAAGGCAAATCTTTGTGTACAAGGGGATTGAGCAGATGCGTTCCTACCGCGATCAGGTAGGTGTAGCCGTCGGGTTCAGCGCGGGCGACCATACTGGTGCCGATGATGCCGTCGGCACCAGGCCGGTTTTCAACAATCACCGTTTGTCCCAGACGCTGTGATAGCTTGTCGGACAGCTTGCGTGCAAGATAGTCTGAACCGCCGCCCGCACCATAGGGCACAATAATACGAATCGGCTTGCTGGGAAACTCGTCTGCATACGCGGTTGCGGCTACGCCCGTCATTGCAACAGACGCAATGGCGACGGCAGCAGTCAGCAGTTTATTGAATGGCCACACTTTCATTTTCCTTGTCTCCAATATCATTAAAATATTTTTGGATATGGGCAGCGCCACCCATACCATAGTGAGAGGCACAGGGCACGCTGCAGTGTTACTGCGTTTAAACAACTACAAGTTCAAACACAACCAGGTTCGAAACCAGTACACACGTAATGGAAGATCACATCCCTCAGACAGGCAAGGGCGCATTCAGCTTTGCCAGGGAAACATATTCAAGATAGTCGCTGACTGCGTGTTCGACCGCAGCCTTGTCCCGGTCTTTCAGCGCGGTGAGTATCTGCCACCTGAGCGGGTCCAGTTCCGGACGATAGAGGGTGCCAACCTGATCAGACTTGTGATATTCATTGACGCTCAGTTGCAGCAATGTGGTCAGCGACTGGGCCACCACCGCAATAACCTCGTTGTGAGCGGCCGCGGCAATCTGGTCAAAAAACCGGATAGCCAGTCTGGCCCGCTGCAGCATATCGCCGGCATCAATCTTGTCCTGCATTTGCTGCAGGGTAAGTTGAATCGCGTCAAAGTCCTCGCTCGCGGCATTGGTGCAGGCAAGCCGGACCATGCCGATGTATACGAGCCGTCGTGCTTCCAGCAGTTTTGCAGGGCCTATCGCTCCTTTGGCCGCAAGCTCCCGCAAGGACTGAGTGACCATCATGTACGCACCCTTGCAAAATACAAGCGGGTCATCTTCGCGCACCCGTTCAAAGCGTTCGACCCGTCCGATGAAGATGATGTGATCGCCGGCATCATGCTGTTGATGCATGCTGCAGTGAAACCGCGCGACGCAGTCGCTAATCAGTGGCACACCGGCAAAACCGGATTCAAATGCGACACCCTCAAACTTGTCGGCGATCGCCGAGGTGGCAAAGCGTCCCGACAGTGCCCCCTGGTCACCGGCCAGCACATTGATTGCAAACGCGTCAGCACCTCGAAAGATATCAATAGAACTACTTTTCTTGCGCAGGCTCCACAACACGAGCGGGGGATCCAGCGAGACGGAACTGAATGAATTACAGGTCAGTCCGCAGGCCTTGCCCTGCCCATCAAGCGTAGTAATAATGGCAACACCGGTTGGAAAGCATCCCAGCGCATGACGAAATTCTTTACTGTCAAATTGCGTTGCCACCTCCGCTTGCGCTTCTGGCATCTTTGCGCGGTTTGTCGGTGTTGAGTCGTGAGCGTTCACTCCGATATCTCCTCAGATACGTATACAGACAAATCAAGTCTATCGACAGCATCGCGGGAGAACAATTTCTAATTATTAATACATTTATAAGCCAGATAAAATAATCAACTTCACGTCATGGCGAGCCAGAAGGGACGGCCAGCGTCGCGGCAAAGTCCTCGCGCAACTGATCGCAGAAGCGTTGCGCCGTGAGCGCGGGCGTATGTTTTCGGGAAAGCAGAATGCCGAAACACCGCGTCAAGTGCAATTCTGCCAAAGGCAGTGAAGTGCGGGGACGCTGTACGTTCGTCTGCGCCATTGACCGGGGTAGCAGGGCAACGCCATGACCCGAGTCCAACATGGCGAGCAGGGTTGTAAGGTTTGTCAGGCGCGGAGCGAAATGACCTGTCAATCCCTGCGCGCGCATGACATCTTCAATTCGGTTCTGAATACGATCATACTGTTGCAGCAACAGCAACGGATACTCACTCAATAGAGCCAGCGTCGCTGACCGCGATGACGCCAGCGGATGCCCTGTCGGCACCACAACGACCACCTCATCCTCGCCTAAAGGCTCGAACGTAAACATGGCAGGGTCGCCTTCGAAAGCAACGACTCCCAGATCCGCCTCACCGCTATGAATGGCAGCCAGAATCTCGTCATGCTGCATATCCCTAATATGCACATCCACGTTGGCATGGCGCCGGGTGAACTGCTGGATAATCGACGGTAGCGATTGCGCCGCAATAATGGGAGACGCAGCCACGATAACGCGCCGCCGCCCCTGTTCGGCCTCAACCTGAAAATCTTCCAGCAGCTTACGCAGGTCTTGTAGCACCATGCTCGCTTTTTCATATAGTTTTTTACCCGATTCAGTGGTTTCCATGCGGCGCGTCGTGCGCGTTAGCAAGCGGGTATGCAAAATGGCCTCCAGCCGCTGAATCCGCTGCGTCACCGCGGGCTGTGAGATATGCAATTTGCCCGCAGCAGCATTGAAGCTGCCGCAATCGACCACGGTCAGAAAGGTCTCCAATTCCAGCAAGTCAAAGCGCAAGGCGCTCGGGCGATTCGGTTTGCTTACCGTCGCCACGTTACAGGCCCGTCAGTCGTAAACAGCGCCCCACCCGCAGCACATACTGTGGTTCAATACGGCGGAACTGCAGGTAGGCGTAAAGCGAGCAACACATCTGGCCTCCTATTACCCTGTCATTTGAAATTATTGTTTTTTCACAGTATAGGTGAATACCTCAGTACCATTTCTGATGGCTATTGAACTCATCCTGCAAGCCGGTGATGCGTATGCGGCCTCGCTCTCGAACCGGCTTACCCGCGCTCTGCTGCCGCAGGCAACTTCGCGATGACTTTGATCTCGAAGTCGAACCCTGCGAGCCAGTTGACGCCGATCGCGGTCCAATTCGGATACGGCGCTTCCGGGAAGACTTCGTTTTTAACAGTCATGATCGTGCCAAACTGATTTTCGGGGTCGGTATGAAAGGTGGTCACGTCGACAATATCGTCAAGCCCGCATCCACCCGCTTGCAGGGTAGCCTCGAGATTGGCGAATGCCAGACGTACCTGAGCCTCAAAGTCCGGTTCGGGCGAGCCATCGCTGCGGCTGCCGACCTGGCCAGATACGAACAGGAGATCACCTGATCTGATCGCTGCGGAATAGGCATGCAGCATGTAGAGGTCATGCCGACCGGCGGGAAAAACGGCGTCGCGTGTTGTCATTGAAGTATCTCCATCAGCTATCGGTCGACATCGACCGGTGTTAGTCATGAAGCAAACTTTAACGACCTAGACTTCGGCGATAAACTAGCAATTGCACTCAACATTGTTTGCAAAACCCAAACAATAAAACAGACTGGAGTACAGATGGATCGTTTCGATGCGATGCAGGCATTCGCCCGCGTGGTGGAAACCGGCAGCTTTACCAAGGCAGCCGATACGCTCCACATGAGCAAGACCAGCGTGACCCAGCTCGTGCAGCAACTGGAAGCACGCTTGCGTGTCAGATTACTCAATCGCACCACGCGCAAGGTGAATGTCACCGCCGACGGCGCCGCCTATTATGAAAGAGTGCTGCGGTTGCTGGGTGACATGGACGATGCCGAAACCAGTCTGTCCAGTGCCTCGGCAGTTGCACGGGGCACACTGCGAGTGGACGTGCCCAGCCCGTTTGCCAGCATGATTCTTGTGCCAGCACTGCCTGCGTTCCATGAAAAATATCCCAATATCCAACTACACCTGGGTGTCAGCGACCGGGTAGTGGATTTGATAGATGAAAATGTGGACTGCGTGATACGTGGCGGCGAGCTCAACGACCTGTCGCTCGTGGCTCGGCATGTGGGCAACCTGCAGATCGGCGTTTATGCGGCGCCTGCTTACCTGGCACAGGCCGGACTACCCACCCATCCGCACGAGCTGGAAGACTCCCATCACCGTATTGTTGGTTTTCTGTGGTCGCGCACCCGGCGTGTTCTTGCGCGCACCATGCATCGCAACGGAGACAGCGTAACCGTACAGAGCCGCTACGCCCTGGCGGTCGACGACGGCAATGCTTATCTTGCGGCTGGCCTGGCCGGAATCGGCGTGCTTTGGATGCCAACCTATATGGCCAAAGCACACGTCGAACGCGGTGATTTGATCCACTTGTTTCAGGACTGGGTGTTGGAACCCATGCCGATCTATCTTGCTTTTCCCCCGAACCGGCATGTCAGCACGAAACTGCGTGTGTTCATGGATTGGGTCGCCGAGCTGATGGCGCTGCACGTGCCTATTACGAGCCCCAAGAGTTGACTGAACCGCTGCGCCGACCGTGGGCTACCCCAAGGGTCGGCTACCAGTTTGCGGCCATAGGCCGGCGCGCGCGTCAGCATAGGCAACTTTTCATGCAGACTTCCTAGAATCCTGGCGACCGGCCTTATGTTTCTGAATTGCTTGTCGATGACATCGGCTATTGCGATTTTTATTTGTTATTGCGATAATTGGGCATGCACATCATCTCCAAGCGGTCATTGCGCGAGTTTTGGACAAGCCACCCGGAATCCACCGGGGCATTGCTTCATTGGCACACCACGCTGGAACACGCCCAGGCAGCAGATTTCCGGGCGCTTAAAAGAGTGTTCAACACCGTGGATTGGGTGAGTGGCTATGTAGTCTTCGACGTAGGCGGCAACAAATATCGAATCATTGCCGATGTAGTGTTCCGTTCTCAGACTGTCTTTATCAAGCACGTTTTTACGCACAAGGAGTACGACTCATGGAAGCCGTGATCCCCGACCTGACCGAGGTCGCCCGCAGCTATGGCGAGTTTCGCGCCGTAGCTGGCGTGGGCGCGATCCGCAATGAGGCGGATTACGACCGCGCCTTGGCGCTGATTGAAGCGATTCTGGACGAAACCCGCGACACCCCTGCGCGCGAGGATGCTACACAGCCCCTGGCTGACTTGTTGGACCTTCTGACGGCGGCAGTGCATGAGTATGAAGCCGGCCACCATGCCATCCCGGCCTCATCTCCCCGCGATGTGCTGCGCTTCCTAATGGATCAACACGGACTGAACCAATCCGATCTTCCCGAGGTGGGTAGCCAGAGCGTGATGTCGGAGATCCTGGCGGGCCGCCGAATGCTCAACACCCGTCAGATTGCAGCCTTGGTCGAACGCTTCCACGTCGGCGCAGATGCCTTCATCGAACGTAGTAGAGCATTCTGATTGCCCGCGTGCTACACAAGCACGCCACGGGTCGGTTAGCATCACGGATGCTCCAGAATCACCTCGAATGCCAGCAGCTGTGTAACCTGGCTGGCGTTGAAATTATCATCCGACACCAGCACCAGGGTGCCATGCCCACTGGCAAGCTTGGGCCCCCACGCCATGCCTTCGATATTGTTCAGCTTGGGCAAATCAAGCGTCGTCAGGTCGAGCACCAGGCGCTTGGCCACCGGTTGAAAATCGGCATCTGCCAACGACACAACACCGCTTACATCCGTGGCGCCTGACGTATCCACTTCATAGATACGAATAAAGTTGCGGTACTGCCCTGCCTCGATTTGCGCTGCCGAGCGTTCCACGACCAGGAACCGTTCATGATCGACCGCCAGTATTTCGGTGACGCCGTTATCCGCAAACCCTCCCCTGGCAGGCGCCACGGGGATGGCATCGATGGGATACGCCACCTGCCGAAGCGCCCTGCCGTCGCGGCTATATTGGGTAAGCCGCGCCATGGCGCCCGCCAAGGGCGTCGGTACATCGCCGTCCTGCCCGAGAGGAGCCTCCATCGCCACCCACAGCGATTGCCCGTCCCGCGCAAATGTGAGCCCTTCAAACGACAAATTTGAGCGCGGGCCCGTCTTCTGATTACGCCGCATGTTGAACAACGAAGGCGCCGTCAGGTCCCCGATGAATTGCCCCGATCGCGACGCATGCCGAATAAACGGGTTTGATTCCCGTATGCGATCACCCTCACTGGTGTACCAGATGCTCCCGTCAGCAGGGTCAAACCGGATCGCTTCGACATCCGCAATTTCACCGGGCATCCAGCGGCGCGAATAAGGTTTGCCATTGCGCTGCCTGAAAGGTGTCACGCCGATCAAGGACACCGCAGTAAACGAGTGTGCGTCATAAACAAGCTTGGCCGTGTAAAAGCGCGCCGCATCAAAATACGAGCTGTCGTCGCTGGCCAGGATCCAGCTATCTGTGGCCGCATCGTAGTCGAGTCCGGATAGCCCGCCCACGGCGGTTTGCTGAAACAAGTGTTTGTGCGGGATCTGTTGTTCGCCAATAAAGCGCAACGCTTGTACGGACAGGTCCTGACGTGCACCGGCGGCCGGAGATAATACCAGCGCTAACATCAAGACGACGGCAACAAGAACGGCACGGGAATGCCATGCACCAATCAAAGGCGGGTGGGGCATAAATAAGAAACGCTTAAAAACAGTTTGGTCGCCCACCCTACGCGAGTCGTTTGACTCTTTGATGACTTACCTTGCAACCGGTCAGTCGCCAACTTCAGACAAAATCGATGCGCGGCCGCCAGTTGGTTGACGTGGCGGTCCGCCTTTCCAGCGTCGCACAATCCGCTGGAACACCAGCGCATTGGGTATCTGCAAAAGCGCACCCGGATGCTCTTCCGCGCTGTCCCGCAAGGTGACGTACAGCAGGCTGATATCCACCACTTCGCCCTTGGCCCCCGGCTTTTCGGCGGTATCGAGAATCTCCACGTAATCGCCCAGGCGAAATGGGCGCGCGGTGAAGATCAAAAAGGCGCAGAAGATGTTGGAAAGCACGCTCCAGGCGGCGAAGAATGCCACGGCGCCTACCGCTGCAAAACCCGTGAACGCCGTCCACAGCACCGTTCCCGAGACACCCAGCCGGCCAAGCACCAGCAGCACGGCCGTCGTCATGATGATCCAGCGCACGACGGACGCGGTGGGCCTCAACAAATGCGCAGGCAGGTCGTAGTGGGCGCTTACGCGCCGCAAGAGGCGTCGCAAGCCGCTTTGCAATAACCAGGCGACGATCACAATAATCAACACCTGGATGAGCAGAACAAGCGACCCCAGCCATGCGTGGGTCCAGGCAGGGAAGTAAGGCGTTAACGTGGCAAGCATGAAAAAGCTCCGGGTGTTGGCGATGTCCATGCCCAACGAACCAGAATGGCAACTGACATTTGATCATTGAACAACCTCAAGCATAACTACATTCAGAAGAAGCAATACAGCTTTTCCGTAGGTACTCAACGGCGTCGTCACTCGGATCCGGTTGGAACGGAAACCTGCGGCAAACGACAAACCTGCAACCTTTCTGGCTAATTCGCCAGAAATAACAAAATGGGAGCGAAGGCCAGTTAGCAGGAAGGTCGGGATAACTGCCAATCGAGCTTCCTTCAGCTGAAACACTATCCCTTTAGGTTACTAACGAATTACGTTAGCATTCAGCATGAACAAGTCCTTTGTGCCGTGACCGTGGACACTGGGCTGCGTTTATCGCGTTACTTCGGTACCTCTGATGAGTTCTAGACCGGCCTACAGTTAAGCTGCGATCAAGCGTACGCCAAGGATGCCTTGGCCGATGTGCTTGCCAAAATTCAGCCTGTGGAACACGAGCACGTATAGCCGATCTCGGACATTGATGCATTGGCCTAATGGCACGAGTAAACAGCAAGGGAGCAATGACATGCCAGATCCACTAAATGATTTACAGCGTCCGTCGGAACATATTCAGAGTTCGTTGAGCGCGCTACGAGCGCGCTGGGGTTGGTTCGTTGCGGTCGGTATCGTGCTTATGGTGCTGGGGACAATTGCACTTGTCCATGTGCTGGCAGCCACGCTGATCAGCGTGATCTTCATCGGAACGCTAATGTTGATCGCTGCGGTGGGTCAGCTCATTCAGGCGTGGCGGGGCAAGGATTTGGGCGGTTTTATTGTCTGGTCCCTAAGCGGACTGTTGTACGGTGCAGCAGGCGTGGTGGCCATCCTGGATCCGTTCAAGGGCGCAGCCCTGCTGACGCTGCTGCTGGGAGCAACGCTCATCGGCGCCGGCGCTTTCCGCTTGTGGGTCTGGTTTAATAATCGTGGTCAGCAGGGCTGGGGCTGGCTGGCCTTTTCCGGCCTTATTACCTTTCTCGCCGGCCTTCTCATCGCGATCGGCTGGCCAGCCAATAGCTTGATCATCCTGGGCTTGCTGTTGGGCTTTGACTTACTGTTCCAAGGATTCTCGCTGTTATTTGCAGGACTGGCGCTGCGCAAGCCCGGCTAACGACGAGATGGCTGACGGTCGGTGAGCGCCTGGGCACTGCCCTTAGAGGAAATAGGTCATCTGCACGCGCCCACGCCCTGCACTAAGAGAACTTCCGCAGCAGATGGCGCAGGCGATCGCATGCATTCGGAAGCTGCCGTTCGATCGCTGTCGTCACCCCCAGAAGCAGTCCCGATCGCTGCGTGGACGGCGAGCAATACATTCCCGATAAAGCTGCCGGCGCAAGCCCATAGGCATAGGCTTCTCGAGCGATCGCCGTGTCATCGGCACCGTCAGGCAGCCTGACTACCGCGGCAAGTCCAGCTGGATAGGCATCGAACCCCCTGGCTTCCAGGGCGGCCAGAAGTGCGTTGCCTCGGGCGGCATAGATGCGCTTCATGCGACGCAAATGCCGCATATAGTGCCCTTCCCGCATGAATTCGGCGGTTGCCATTTGCACTGCGGACCCCGGCGCGGAAGCAAAACAGGCCACGACTTCCTCAAATCGGGATACCAGGGTACCCGGTACGACGACAAATCCCAGCCGCAGCGACGGACTGATTGTCTTGCTGAAAGACCCGATATGAATCACCCGTCCAGCCCGATCCAGCGATGCCAGTGCAGGAGCCGCGCGGCGTCTCAACTGGAGTTCGCCCAGGTAGTCGTCTTCGATGATCCAGGCATCCGCGCGTGCCGCCCACTCAAGGAGTTGCACGCGGCGGGCGAGCGACAATGTTGGTCCCAAGGGCGCCTGCTGCCCCGCGGTTACCAAAGCCAAGGCCGCATCGGGTGCATGTGCTTCGCCGTAGCTGACATCCAGGCCTTCTCCGTCAACCGGAATGGGTACCGTCGTAAGCTGCGCAATCTCCAATGCCCTGCGGCTGAGCAGAAAACCCGGGTTCTCTACCCAGGCCTTTCGGCCCTCGGCCTGTATCACCCGCAGCGCAATGCCGAGCGCACCTGAGAAACCCGCAGAAATGAAGACCTGCGAGGGCTGGCATTCGACGCCGCGGGACAAGGCCAGATGCGCCGCGATCTCGCGTCGAAGTCCATACTCGCCTCGCGGGTCGGGATAGGTCGCCGGCGCTTCGACTTCTTCGCGTGCCGCACGCGATCGCAGCCGCGCGAACAACGTGGCCGGAAAACAATCCGATGCCGGCACGCCCATTTGAAAAACCGCAGGGCCGGGCAGGAAGTGCTGGTACAAGGCGGACTGCAGATCCGTATCGATGGAGCGCTTATGTTCCGTGATGGAATGCGCGACGGCGGTATGGCCGGCGACTCTGGTTCCGCCGGCGCGCGACGAGACGACCATCTGCGCATCGCTTAGCCGCTCATACGCGGTCTTGACCGTGCCGCGCGCCACGCCCAGCTGTGCAGCCATGTCCACCCACGATGGCAGCCTGGCGCCAGGAAGGAGCACCCCGCCCTCTATTGCACCCGCGATACCCAGCCGAATCTGCTCGGCCAATGAAATTCGGGATGCGCGGTCAAGCTTCAGATTCAGGTTGTTCATAGCGCGTGGTGCATTAAAAATTGATGTTTTCAGTTCTTTTTTATGGACTGCTAACCGGTCATGATTCTAACCTTTAAGGAGCTGAACATGAAACTTCATCGCATTCTTCTGCCTCTCGTGGCCGTTGCGGGCATGGCCTTTACCGGGGCAGCCGCGGCTGACGGTGCCAGCGTTACGGTCAAGCCGAATTTCGAGAAGGCTATATCCAACATTCCGGGCAAATCTCTGATTGCCGTGGAAGTGCTTTACCCACCGGGAGGGGCGTCGCATCCTCATGCCCATGCCAAGTCGGCATTCATCTACGCATATGTCGTTTCTGGGAGCATAGTCAGCAAGGTGAACGACGATCCGGAGCAGGTGTACAAGGCGGGGGAAAGCTTTTACGAGAAGCCCGGTTCCCGCCATCCGGTCAGCCGCAATGCCAGCCAGACCGAGCCGGCAAAGCTGCTGGCCGTGTTTGTCGTCGATTCGGACGACAAGGAACTGACGACTAACGACAAATAGGTGATTGAGATGAGACTGGATTACACCAAAGCATCGCCTGGCGGTGTGAAAGCATTTGGCGGGGTCTACGGTTATGTCGTGCAGTCGGGGCTGGATGAGGTCCTCGTCATGCTGGTCTATCTGCGCGTGAGCCAAATCAATGGCTGCGCCTATTGCCTGGACATGCATACCCATGACCTGATCAAGAAAGGCGTGTCGCCTGCAAAGCTTGCGCTCGTGCAGGCCTGGCGAGAGGCGGGACCGCTGTTCAGCGACCGCGAGAAGGCTGCGCTGGCGTGGGCTGAGTCAGTAACCCGCGTGGCGGAAACGCAGGTGCCTGACGATCATTTCAACGCCGCCGCCGCGGTGTTCAGCGAGAAAGAGTTGGCAGACCTTACGATGGCCATCAGCGTGATGAATGCCTTCAACCGGCTCGCCATCAGCTTCCGCCGCGCCCCCGAATCGGTATTGGCTGCAACAAGCTGAGGCTTCGGGCGATGCGTCGAATGTTTCGTTGCCGCAGCGCCTGCCTGGATTGCTTAATATACTATTAGTAAGTTACTATTCGTATATAGCCTTTCAGGCGCCAATTGGAGCATTCATGCACGCACTCATCGTTGTCTCGCACCCCAACCAGAAATCCTTCACTCATGCCGTCGCTGCCCAGGTAGCGAATGGGATATCCGCGTCCCACCCTCAACCCAGCTTCGAGATTGCGGACCTTGCCGCGGAAGGCTTCGACCCAGGCTTTGCCGCAGCCGATGTCGCCCTTCATCTTAAAGAGGCCGAGCCGCCCGCGGATGTTGCCGCCGAACATGCGCGGATTGACCGGGCAGACGCGCTTGTGTTGGTTTACCCCATTTATTGGTGGTCCTTCCCGGGGCTTCTCAAGGGTTGGATCGACAGAGTATTCACCAATGGCTGGGCCTACGACGAAGGCCCGGACGGCAGGCTGGTGAAGAAGCTGCATCGCCTTGACGTTCATTTGGTCGCCATCGGAGGCGCCAACATGAAAACCTATGCCCGGCACGGTTACTTCGGCGCGATGAAATCGCAAATTGATCGCGGGATCTTTGACTACTGCGGCGCTCGCGTCGTAACATCCGAACTGCTTTTACTATCGGACGCTCAGTTTCCGGATTCACAGCTCGATGCTGCGCACAGGATTGGGCGCAATGTTTTTCCGCATCCAGACAGTGAGGCGGGATAGCCGGAAAACAATGTCAAACACGCCGCGCAGTACCGCAACCCGAGGTGCGCCACCTCGCCTTCGCCTGTCCAGAGAGGATCGACTGCGCCAGCTTCTGGATGTCTCGTGGAAACTGATCAGCGACGAAGGCACGAACATCTTGACGCTGGGGCGGCTCGCCGAAGAGGCCGGCGTTACCAAGCCGGTCGTCTATGACCACTTCGGAACGCGCAATGGCTTGCTCGCGGCGCTCTATCAGGACTTCGATGTGCGCCAGACGGCCATCATTGATGCGGCCATCGCGGCCAGTAGATCAACCTTGAAAGAAAAAGCCAGCGTCATTGCATCAACCTATGTCGCCTGTGTAAAAGCGCAGGGACGCGAGATTCCGGAAGTTCTGGCTGCACTGAGCGGATCGCCGGAACTTGCGACGATAAAGAGGCAGTACCAGCAGGCCTTCATCGAAAAGTGCCAGCGGATTCTCGCGCCGTTCAGCGGGCCTCAAGGCATTTCTAT
>JAKFDW010000415.1:0-1512 GCA_036675955.1 Orrella sp.
AGCTTTAGCGCGCCTTCCAGGGCGATCGGATAGTGCATGCCGCGGCCCAGGAACAAGGCGTTTTCCTTGCTGGCGAAGCGATCCGCCCACGCCATGATTTGCGGCTCCAGCGCCAATACGGCGCCGATGGCAACCGGCAAATGGCGCAAGGCTTTCAAGGATTCGGCCTCTTTTTCTTCGCTCAAATGGTTCTTGGTCTGGCCCAAGGCCAAGGCCAGCAGGAACAAGGCGGTCAGCTGCGTCGTGAATGCTTTGGTGGATGCCACGCCTATCTCCACGCCGGCACGGGTGATGTAGGCCAGCTTGCATTCGCGCACCATGGCGCTGGTGGCCACGTTGCAGATGGTCAGGGTGTGCTCCATGCCCAGGCCGCGCGCATGTTTCAAGGCAGCCAGGGTATCGGCGGTTTCACCGGACTGCGAAATCGTCACGACCAGGCTGCGCGGATTGGGAACGCTGTCGCGATAGCGGTATTCGCTGGCGATCTCGACGTTTACCGGTATCTTGGCAATGGACTCTATCCAGTAGCGTGCGGTCAACCCTGCGTAATAACTGGTGCCGCAGGCCAGGATCAACACATTGTCGATGTCGTTGAACACTTTGTAGGCCTCATCGCCAAACAACTCGGGCGTGATGCTTTCGATGTCTTGCAGGGTGTCGGCCACGGCGCGTGGCTGCTCGAAGATTTCCTTCTGCATGTAGTGGCGGTAAGGGCCCAGCTCGGCAGCGCCGGTATGCACTTGCACGGTATGGACTTCGCGATCCACGGGGCGACCGTCGCTGTCGGTAATCCACACCCGCGCGAGTTGCAGGTCGACGACGTCGCCGTCTTCAAGATAGGTGATTTGGTCGGTGGTGCCGGCCAGCGCCAATGCGTCGGATGCCAGGAAGTTTTCATTGACGCCGCGGCCCACGACCAGTGGCGATCCATGTCTTGCACCGACTACCCGGTGGGGCTCGTCGCGACAGAATACGGCGATGGCGTAGGCGCCGGTAAGGCGGCGCGTTGCCTGCTGTACCGCTTCGAGCAGATCGCCGGTATAAAGGTGATCGACCAGATGGGCGATGACCTCGGTATCGGTCTGGCTTTCGAACAGGTAGCCGGCAGCCTGCAGTTCTTCGCGGAGTTCGTCGTGATTCTCGATGATGCCGTTATGCACCAGCGCTATACGCGGCGAACTCTTGCCATGGCCGGAAAAATGAGGATGGGCGTTATGGGTCGCGGGTGCGCCGTGGGTGGCCCAACGGGTATGCGCAATGCCAGTGAAACCGCCTACCTTCTCTTTCTCGACTTGCGCCAGGAGTTCGGCAACCCGCTCCGTGCTGCGGGCGCGGCGCAGTTCGCCATCGGCATAAACGGCAACGCCGCAGGAGTCGTATCCTCGGTATTCCAGACGCTTGAGGCCTTCAAGAAGAATAGGGGTGATGTCGCGTTGCGCCACGGCGCCAACAATTCCGCACATAGATAAGCTCCAGCCGATGTAAAAGAGAGACTATTGTGCGCAACATGGC
>JAKFDW010000416.1:0-2037 GCA_036675955.1 Orrella sp.
CCGAAGCCGAAGCCGACGACGCCGATGGCGACGACGAGCCAACGGCGTCTTAGTTAATAAGAAGAAAAGCCGGTCAGAGCAACAGCGGTTATTTGCCTGACTGGTCCCGCGCAGTCGCTCTTAATCGAAAGTCGCGCATCGCTTTGTCGTCTGCGCGCCATCGGGCCCGGTGCTTGCTGGACGAATGTCAGCAACTACTGGAGATTGATTATGGTTACCGACAAAGATCTGGAGCTGGCCCAGCGAGATCGCGAGTATCAGGAAGAGGCCAGCCTGATAAAGACAGGCAGGACCGAGCCGGCCTTGGGGCCCAGCGATTCCTCGGATTCCGGGAATGATATCCCGCCGAGCATGCCCGATACTGACAGCGACCGGCAGAGTACCGGCGAGCGGCCTCAAGTGGAGAACACTGGCGAAGAGCCGCTGCACGAGGATATTGAGCCGGACAGGATCGTATCCGAGGACGAGGCAGGCCTTGCGCGTACGCCGCCCGATCCTGAGCGTAATGGGGGCGTGGACGAGAGCTGAGCTTGACCCCTGCAGGGAGTAGCGACCTAGACCATAATCATAGTAGTATGCGGCATCATATTATTATTCGAAAAAATGGTCGCGCCGAAAAAGATCATCAGAAGTCCTTTCCTGGCGCAGTGGCTATGGCTGGGGTCTGCGTTGACCGTGCTGCTAATGATAATAGCGGTGAATCTTTATCGGACGCATGGCCGGATCGCCCAACGCGAAGAAGACCGCCTGACTGCCCAGGTCGGCATAATCGCCGACAATATCGAATATCAACTGTTGACTGTAAATTCGATCCTGGACCGTATCGCCACGGACTTGCATGGCGGGAACAATACCTTTCCCGTTCATGACAACTTGGGTTCTTACTTTTCCGCCTTGGCGGCGGCCATGCCCGGCGTACGCTCCATCGCTATTGTCGATGCCCGCGGAAACACGATCGCCTCAGATCGTAGCCAAATGGTGGGCCGGAATGTTAGCAGCCTTGCGTACTTCAGTGAGATCAAAGCGTCTCCTCCTGACGCGAAAACTCTTTACGTTTCGTCGCCATACAAGGGCGGCTCTCACTCCGATGTAATCAACATTAGTCGAATGATTAACGGTAGCGAGGGCGAGTTTGCCGGTATCGTGTTTGTAACGCTTGATCCGCCGTATTTCAGCACCTTGTTGACTTCATTGCTGTATTCATCCGACATGTGGGGGACCATCTATCATTCCGACGGCCCGGCTTTCGTATCCGAGCCCCCAACGTCGAAGTCCGCGCCGGAGAGCCATGCCGGGCATATGGTTGTGCAACGTGCCGTCAGCCCGACCGCCGTGAAAATCGACAAACCATTGCTAATAGAGCTGGGTCGAAATCGGTCCGATATATTTTTGCAATGGCGCCAGGACTTTGCTTTTCGCGCGATGGTCTTTGCGTTGATTTGCCTTGTCAGCTTTCTGGCCGTGCGGGCGTTTCAGTTTGCTCAGCGCAGGTCGGAGCATCAGAATGCAGGTACCGAAGCCATCTTGCAGACGACCCGGGAAAACTACCGGCTTATCGTTGAAAATACCACCGACCTGGTAGCAAAACTGGATCCACAAGGGAACTACACTTATTTGAACCAGGCGTTTTCGGTGATGTACGGCAGGACAGCCAAGGAGCTTCTCGGTGAACACTTTGCTGCAAGTGTCGTGGAGGCGGATCTCGAGCTGGCCAATGCGTCGTTCCGTAAGCTATTCGATCCGCCTTACACGCTGAGCTTTATGCAACGGGAGCGGACCATGATCGGCATCCGCCACCTGCAATGGACCGCAAGGGCGCTCGTGGATCAGCGTGGATTGACGACAGAGATTATCGCCATTGGTCGCGATATGACCGAGCATATGCGCAGGGTGGGTACGCTGGAGCATCAAGCTTATCAGGATTTTCTTACCGGACTGGCCAACCGCCGCCACTTCATCATCCTGGCTCGGGAAGAGCTGGCGCGCGCATCATGCCATGCGGAAACGTCCTGCTTGCTAATGGTAGATGTGGATCAT
>JAKFDW010000417.1:0-2263 GCA_036675955.1 Orrella sp.
GTTCTCGCATCGCATCGACACGGTGCAACTCGGCTGGTCCCCCTACGCGCACGACTACGACACGCTGGCGACCTGGATCGTGGTGCAGGGACGCCACTACACGGGCGATCTGTTCGAGGGCACGGAAACCGCGCTGCTGGTCCGCCTGTTCAAGGGCCGTACCTGGGTCGAGCTCGGCGCCACTACCGACGGCAAATTCCAGGCCATGGCCATGGTCAACTTCTAATCACAGGACACTCCCATGAAACTGATCAACGCAATCGTTTTTCTGCTGCTACTCAGCTGGTCCTCGCTGGTGTCCGCCCGGACCATCGAGATGGATGTGAACGGACTGGTCTGCGCGTTCTGCGCGCAAGGCATCCAGAAGAGCCTGAAGGCTTTCCCCGCCACCGAGGCCGTCTACGTGAGCCTGG
The DNA here is from genome assembly GCA_036675955.1 of Orrella sp. Taxonomy (GTDB): domain Bacteria; phylum Pseudomonadota; class Gammaproteobacteria; order Burkholderiales; family Burkholderiaceae_B; genus Pollutimonas. The sequence continues at coordinate 414 of JAKFDW010000417.1, forward strand.
AGAATCGCATCGTCGCGGTGCAGCTCAAGGAGGGCAGCGATATCGATGATGCGACGCTGCGCAAGGCGATCACCGACTCCGGTTACACGGTGGTGGCCATTCGACGTACCGACAACTCGCTCGAGTACCTCCGCAAGCGGACGACCCATCATGAGTGAACTGCATTCGGCCAATGCACCCCTTCGCCGCAATGTGGGGGTGACCTTCCTGACGCTGGTTGCCAGTAGCGGCACGCTGATCTGCTGTGTGCTGCCTGCGGTCATGGTTGCCCTGGGGGCCGGTGCTGCGCTGGCGGGTCTGGTGACTGCGGTCCCGCAGTTGGTATGGCTGTCGGAGCACAAGGCAGGCGTATTCGGCCTGGCTTTTGCGATGCTCGCCCTGTCCGCGGCGCTTCTGTGGCGCGCCCGATCGCTTCCTTGCCCTGCGGATCCCGACCTCGCTCAGACCTGCGCGCGCCTGCGGCGGGTGAGTGTGTGGCTGTGGTCCTTCGCCTTCGTGAGCACTGTGGTCGGGTCGGTGTTCGCCTTCGTTTTGCCAGCGGTTGCATGATGTTCTGGGAGGCGAGGTTATCGCCTCCCTATTTTCGATCTACGTCCGATGAGCACGTAGGCGGTGCCATGTACCGGTGCGATAGCTTCGGGGAGTGCGGTGGGCTGAAGCCACCCTACGGGCTTGCTCATGAACTGGGATGGATATGCGGAACGCTCGTCTTTCCGTGGTTTGCTTAAGCCCTTCTTTCGTCCTGCCCCATAGCGGTCGTCTTAGCTCTTGAGACAGGGCAATGCTTTAGTCAAAAGTCACGGAGACGTCGCGGCTGAGAGTCAACATGGCGCAGCACGTGTAGTCGCAGGAGAATGCGCCCCATCCGGGCACCACATACGATCAGCTATGACCCTACCCTACGTCGATCCAAAGCTCGTTTTCGCCTGGCAAGCAGCGCATTCCATCGCCCGGAGCGCCCCGCCCCCTGTTCACGATCGCGGGGGCCTCCGAGTAGATACCCACTCGGAAAAGGAAGTGAAACGCTGGGTATTCCCACAGCTATGTGATGGGTTGCGCGCAATCGCACATGACATTGCGGCTCCACGACATTACTTGAAGCTGTGCGGCTCCGACGAGGAGCTGCGAAGCGCACTGCCCGCACGCTGGGAGGTTCAGCCAGCGAACTATTTTATGATCGCGGCAGTGACAACCCCCGATACAAAGCCCCTGCCGAATGGGTACAGGATGGAGTTTCATCAGGCCGGGCCTGTCACCCGGGCTTGCATCATCGCGCCGGATGGCGATCTGGCCGCAAGCGGATGCACCGCGGAAACCGCAGATGTCTTCATTTATGATCGAATCGAAACTGCGCAGGATCACAGGCGGAAAGGATTGGGTGTCGCGGTGATGATCGCTCTTGGAACTGCGAGAAGATCCCTTGCAAGTCCGCAGCTTCTGGTCGCGACAGGAGACGGCCGCAACCTCTATGCGAACCTTGGTTGGACGGTGCTCGCACCATTCGCTGCTGCAACAATTCCGGAAAGTTGAACCTATAGGCGGACTGATGTTGCAGATCTCGCAGGGCGGAACCGGCGCAGCGGTTTCCGCCGAATGTGCCGCAATCGCTCATTACGCACGCGGTGAGGCATACGGCGGGCCTTCAACAGCGAAGCTGGCCATCGCCTTCGGCGGTTCCGCCCTACGAGGTTTTTTCTGGATTCGGGAAGAGTTGTTTGCTCTTCCGTCCAAAAAGAAAGCCGCCCGGAGGCGGCTTTCTACCTGAGATGAAAGGAGTTAAACCTCAGGCGGTGACGGGTTCCGGGCTGCGGCGGGTCTTGGCCCAGCGGCTGGACAGTTCGCGGCGGGCG
>JAKFDW010000418.1:0-12829 GCA_036675955.1 Orrella sp.
TGCAGCAGCAGGTATGCGGCTTCGTCCCACGCATTGTCGCTGCCGTGCCCGAATGAAAGCTTGGAAGCGTTGAACTGGCTGATGGCGTAACGCAGCAGATCGCGCAGGGTGAATAGCTCGTGGCGGGCAGTTTCTTGCATGCGGGCTCCGTTCAGGCTTTATCGAGCAAAAGCTGCTCTAGGGTGCGGCGATAAATGTTCTTCAACGGTTCAAGCGTATCGAGCCTGATGTGTTCATTGACTTGATGAATACTGGCGTTGATTGGCCCGAACTCGATGACCTGGGGGCACATCTGTGCGATGAAGCGGCCATCCGACGTACCTCCGGTGGTGGACAGTTCTGTTTCGATACCGGTTTCCTGTTTGATGGCCGTCGCCAGCGCTGTGCTGAGTTCGCCTTTGGGCGTAAGAAACGGTTTGCCGCCCAGCGTCCATTCCAGATCATAGTCCAGATGGTGATCGAGCAGGATGGCCCGGACCCGGTCCTTGAGTGATTCCGGAGTGCTTTCAGTAGAGAAGCGGAAATTGAAATCCACTACCGCGGTGCCGGGCACCACGTTGGTTGCGCCCGTTCCCGAATGCAGATTCGATACCTGGAAAGTCGTGGCAGGAAAATAGTCGTTGCCCGCATCCCATTCTTGCGTTGTCAGTTCAAGCAGCGCGGGCGCCAGCAAATGAATGGGATTGCGCGCAAGATGGGGATAGGCTACATGGCCCTGCTTGCCTTTGACCGTAAGCTTTCCCGACAGTGATCCGCGCCTGCCGTTCTTGACCGTGTCGCCCAAGGCTGACACCGAGGTAGGTTCGCCGACGATGCAATAGTCGAGCTGTTCTCCGCGATTCTTCAGTTCGTCGCAGACCTTGACCGTGCCGTTGATGGAAGGTCCTTCTTCGTCCGCGGTGATCAACAGTCCTATCGACCCTTTATGATCGGGATGCGCCGCTACGAACTCTTCGACGGCAACGACGAAGGCTGCAATCGAGCTTTTCATGTCGGCGGCGCCGCGGGCATACAGCATGCCGTCGCGCTCAGTGGGAACGAAAGGGTCACTGTCCCAGCGGTCCAGCGGACCGGTCGGCACCACATCGGTGTGACCGGCGAATACAAGCAGCGGCCGGGCCGTGCCGCGCCGCGCCCATAGATTCGCAACATCACCGAAAACCATGCTCTCGCAGGTGAAGCCGACCGGATCCAGCCGGCCGGCCAGCGTGCGCTGGCAGTCGCCGTCGAAGGGGGTGACCGAGGGCCTGGCAAGCAGGTCCTTGGTAAGTTGCAGGACGACGGAATCGGACATCAGGCCCTCAGCAAATCGTTGATGCTGGTCTTGGAGCGGGTCTGGGCATCGACGCGCTTTACGATGACGGCGCAGGCCAGGCTGTGCGAGCCGTCCGCCGAAGGGAGCGAGCCCGGCACGACGACCGAACCCGACGGGACGCGCCCGTACGTGATTTCGCCCGAGGCGCGATCATAGATCTTGGTGCTCTGGGACAGGAAGACGCCCATGGCCAGGACGGAGTTCTCCTCGACGATGACGCCTTCCACGACTTCCGAACGGGCGCCGATGAAGCAGTTGTCTTCAATGATGGTGGGGTTGGCCTGCAGGGGCTCGAGCACGCCGCCGATACCGACGCCGCCCGAGAGGTGGACGTTTTTCCCGATTTGCGCGCAGGAACCGACCGTTGCCCATGTGTCGACCATGGTGCCCTCGTCGACATAAGCGCCGACGTTCACGTACGATGGCATCAACACCACGTTCCTGGCAATGAATGAACCCTTGCGTGCGACGGCAGGAGGAACCACCCGAAAGCCACCCTCGGCGAAAGCCTGGGCATCGTAGTTTTCGAACTTCGAGGGCACCTTGTCATAGAACTGCAAGACACCCTGTCCCATAACGGCGTTGTTTTCCAGCCGGAAGGACAGCAGTACGGCTTTCTTGACCCACTGATGCACCACCCAGTCGGCACCGATTTTTTCGGCGACACGCAGGCGGCCTGAATCGAGGCCAGCCAGTGTTTCCTGCACGGCTTCGCGGACACCCGCGTGCCCTGAGGTGGGGGAAAGTTCGGCGCGGTCTTCCCATGCCTGTTCTATGGTGGTTTGCAGATCGATAGTCATAGGCCTTCTTTTATGTCTCTATTGAAGTGAAAGTTATTGCCGCGGCCAGACTCAGGCCGCAATGCGGTCAGTCATGAATTCGGCGATTCGGTGAGCGGCATCGACACATTGCTGCATTGGAGCGACCAGTGCAATACGTATGCGTCCCGAGCCCGGATTGATGCCATGCGCTTCGCGGGCCAGGAAACTTCCGGGCAGCGCCGTGACGCCCGTGGCGCCATACAGGTCCCGCACAAAATCCGCATCGGCATAGGGCGTCTGGGCCCACAAATAGAAGGAAGCGTCGGGCCAGGCGACATTCAGGACGGGAGCAAGTATGGGCACGACCGCCTCGAATTTTTCGCGGTACAGGCGGCGGTTCTCTAGAACGTGGGTCTCATCGCCCCAGGCGGCGATACTCGCCCGCGAAACCACGGCGCTGATCGCGCTGCCGTGATACGTGCGATACAGGAGGAACTGGCCGATAAGCTTGCTGTCTCCGGCTACGAATCCGGAGCGCAGGCCTGGAACATTGGAGCGTTTGGAAAGGCTGGAAAAGCAGACCAGGTTCCGATAGTCGCTGCGGCCCAGCAGGCTGGCAGCCTGCATGCCGCCCAGGGGCTTGTTGGCTTCGTCGAAGTAGATCTCGGAATAGCACTCGTCGGAAGCAATGGCGAAGCCATATTCGTCGGATAGCGCAAACAGCGTCTTCCAGTCGTCCAGCGACATGACGTTGCCAGCGGGGTTTCCCGGTGAGCAGACAAACAACAGCTGGGTTTTGCGCCACACATCAGCGGGCACCGATGCCCAATCGTACCCAAAATTCAAGTCGGCCCGAGCATTGATGAAATAGGGCTGTGCACCAGCCAGCAGCGCCGCTCCCTCGTAAATTTGATAGAAAGGGTTTGGACATACGACCAGCGCGCCAGCGCCTGGATCGATAACCGTCTGGGCAAATGCAAACAAAGCTTCGCGGGAACCCAGGGCCGGCAGCACCTGGGTTTCGGGATCCGGCTGGGCAATGCCATAACGCCGCGCAATCCAGGCGGCGATGGCGCCGCGCAAGGCGGCATCGCCCTTGGTGGGCGGGTAGGCAGCCAGGCCTTCCATTGCATCCTGCATGGCCGCGACAATGAAGGGCGGCGTGGCGTGCTTGGGCTCGCCAATGGACAGGTTCACAGGAGTCAGGTGCGGCGCAGGCGTACCGGCTTCTGCCAGCAAACGTCGGAGTTTCTCGAAGGGATACGGATGGAGCGCGCTTAAACGGGGATTCATGGCTGCTGCAACAGGATAGTAAGCTGGCGATTTTAGCAGGCTTGTCTTGCAGAGCGCTTGGCGTTTACCGGCAGCCGTCTTTAGCGGCATTGGCCGTGAACACGCTGTGCGCCAGGCGGCGCAACACGGGGGTCAAGCTTTGAATAAGGTGGTGCGAACGGAGAGACTCGAACTCTCACACCTCTCGGCGCCAGAACCTAAATCTGGTGCGTCTACCAATTCCGCCACGTTCGCATGTAAGGAAGCCCGCCAGTATAGCTGGCCTTTACGGCGAGCGCAAGCGGGCCCAATGCCCAACAAACGGGGCGTGTCAGTAGACCGCCGCTTCACCAGCGGGACGGCGCTTGAAGCGCCTATGCACCCAATAATATTGCTCGGGCAGGAGCCGGACCTGTTTCTCCAGAAACTGGTTCATGTGCAAAGCGTCCGCGGCAGCGTCTCCGCAAGGGAAGTTTTCCAAAGCCTCGAAGATGCTCAGCTTGTAGCCGAGATAGTCTGGCGACACGCCGGTGATGAACGGCACGACGCGCGCGCCAGACAGTCGCGCCAGACGCGATACGGAGGTCAGCGTGCAGGCCTGCACGCCGAAGAAGGGCACGAAAACTGAATCCCGCAAACCAAAATCCATATCCGCGGCAAGCATAATGGGCTTGCCCGACTTCAGTACTTTAAGTATTTCGCGGGCGCTGCCGCTGCGCGGTATCATTTCGGTGCCGAAACGGCTGCGTTGCTCGCGCGAAATGTCGTCAGTGCTTTGATCCGACATAGGGGTGTAGACCGAGGCGACAGGGTGCAGTATTGAATAGTACATACAGCCGGCTTCAATCGCCGCGAAATGAAAGCCTAGAAATATAGTCGGCTGTTCGTAGTTGTCCTTGAGTTCGATGGCGCTTTCCAGTTCCACCAGTTTCGATAAGGCGTTTGCGCTGCCGTACCATTGAACGCCGCGCTCCAGATAGCTGCGGATGACATGGCGGAATGTGGAGCGGGCCAGCTGTTCGCGCTGAGCTTCGGTCTTTTCGGGGAAGCACAGCCGCAAGTTGGTTCGCAGTATGTGTTTGCGTTTGCCGGGTATTAAATAAAGAAGCGATCCAAGGACCTCGCCGGCGCGGGCGACAAACCTGTAGGGAAGAGCGGAAAAAGTGCGGAGCAGGGAAGAGGTAAGGGCGTTCTGTATTCTGTTTTTCATTAACTGGGGCGCCTCGGGAGCGCACCCTCTGGTGGCTGGTTTTAAAATAATTATTGTTTATGGTTAGAATGCTAACACGCCACCGAACCCGTGCCGGTAACAGAAAGCAGCTTCTGGAGCGCGGCTGCTTTTGGAACCAGGCTATAGTTTCCGACAGGAGCCGTTACATCACTACCGATACTTTCCGGTAAAATGTTCTGTTCATTTGTTCAATTACTCATTTAAATAGGTCCCTAATGCAGCCTGTGGTTGAAATATTGTCCGGCCTGGAGCGCCGTGTTGATCTGGTCGTGTCGGTTGCCGACGTCGAAAAAGAAGTCCAGGCTCAACTGAAGCGCGTCGCACGCACCGCTAAAGTCCAAGGTTTCCGCCCGGGGAAGGCTCCACTGTCCCTCATCGAGCGCAGTCATGGGGCAGGCATACGCTACGACGTAATTAATACTGAAGTGGGCCGTTCGCTTGACAAGATCATCGGCGAAAGCAAATTGCGCGTGGCTGGTACGCCCAATCTCGAGGCCAAGACCGAAGGCGTTGACGAAGGCTCCATGGCTTTCTCTGCCACATTCGAAGTCTATCCCGAAGTCGCCGTGCCCGATCTCACCGCCCTGGAAGTCAAGCGCGCGCGTGTTGAAATCGGCGACGCCGAGGTGCAGCGCACTATCGATATCCTGCGCAAGCAGCGTGCCAACTACGAAGCCCGCGACGACCGCGCTGCCCAGGACGATGACCGCATCACGCTGGACTTCGTCGGCACCATCGACGGCGTTGCGTTCGAAGGCGGCACTGCTGAAAAATTCCCCTTCGTCCTGGGTCAGGGCCGCATGCTGCCCGAATTCGAAACCGCAGTGCGCGGCATGAAAGCGGGCGAATCCAAGACTTTCCCGCTCACTTTCCCGGAAGAGTACGGCAGCAAGGAAGTCGCCGGTAAAACCGCTGAATTCAACATCACGGTCACCGAAGTCGCCGAAGCCGTATTGCCCGAAATGAACGCCGAATTCGCAAAATCGCTGGGCCAGCCAGAGGGCGATGTCGAAAAGCTCGTGGCCGATGTGCGCGCCAACATAGAACGCGAAGTCAAGTCGCGCGCTCAGGCCCGCACCAAAGCCAGCGTCATGGATGCACTGGTCGCAGCCTGCTCGTTCGACGTGCCCAAATCCCTGGTCCAGAACGATGCTCAGGGCCGTGTCGCCGCCGCCCGTGAAGAACTCAAGCAGCGAGGCGTGCCGAATGCCGATTCCATGCCGATTCCCGCGGAAGCCTTTACGGCCGAATCCGAGCGCCGTGTCCGACTGGGATTGCTGGTATCGGAACTCGTTCAAAGCGCCGATCTGCAGGCCAAGCCGGAACAGGTCCGCAGCCGCATCGAGGAATTCGCCCAGAACTACGAGCAGCCTGCTCAAGTCGTAGCTTATTATCTTTCCGATCGTCAGCGCCGCGCCGAAATCGAAGCCATTGTGCTGGAAGACAACGTGGTTGATCACGTATTGTCCCAGGCAAAGGTTGCCGACGAAGATGTCGCTTTCGACGAACTCATGGGGACAAACTAAATGTCACGATTTACCGATTTTTACGCCTCAATGTATGGTGGTGACTCGGTGACCCCTTCGGGGTTGGGCTACGTGCCCATCGTGATAGAACAGTCCGGCCGCGGCGAGCGCTCCTACGATATCTATTCCCGTCTATTGCGCGAACGCGTCATATTCTTTGTCGGACCGGTCAATGACCATTCCGCCAATCTGGTTGTGGCGCAGTTGTTGTTTCTCGAGTCCGAGAACCCCGACAAAGATATTTCGCTGTATATCAATTCGCCCGGCGGTTCTGTGTATGCTGGCCTGGCCATTTACGACACCATGCAGTTCGTCAAGCCCGATGTGTCCACACTATGCACGGGTATTGCGGCAAGCATGGGCGCGTTCCTGCTGGCCGCGGGCACCAAGGGCAAGCGTTATACATTGCCCAATTCCCGCATCATGATCCACCAGCCGTCCGGTGGAGCGCAAGGGCAGGCGTCCGACATTCAGATCCAGGCTCGCGAGATCCTCAGCCTGCGTGCGCGACTGAACGCTATTCTGGCCGAAAGCACTGGCCAACCCGTCGAGCGCATTGAAGTAGACACCGAGCGTGATAATTTCATGTCGGCCGAAGATGCGGTATCGTATGGTTTGGTAGATAAAGTACTGGCCTCCCGCACCGACGAGGTGTAATGGGCCAGCCGGTCGGTGGCGCATTGCGCGCTACCGGTTATTACCGACAGGGCGCGTGCTCTGTCCACTGAACTGAACGAAGAGTTTTATGCCCGAAAAAAAAGGATCGGCGGACGATAAAGTATTGCATTGTTCGTTTTGCAATAAAAGCCAGCACGAGGTTCGCAAGCTTATCGCCGGACCCTCGGTTTTTATTTGCGATGAATGTATCGACCTCTGCAACGATATCATTCTTGAAGAAACGCAAGAAGCGGCCCGCGATGCTATCCGCAATGAATTGCCCACGCCTCACGAAATCAAGACATTTCTTGATGGCTACGTCATTGGGCAAGACACGCCCAAGCGCACGCTGGCGGTTGCGGTCTACAACCACTACAAGCGCATCCGCTACGGCGATGTGAAGGGCGACGACGTAGAACTGTCCAAAAGCAACATCCTGCTTATCGGGCCGACCGGTTCGGGCAAGACGCTGCTGGCTCAGACTCTGGCTCGCATGCTGGACGTTCCGTTTGTCATGGCCGACGCCACCACGCTGACCGAAGCCGGCTACGTGGGCGAAGACGTCGAGAATATCGTGCAGAAGCTGCTGCAGAACTGCAACTACGATGTCGAGAAGGCCCAGCGTGCCATCATCTACATCGACGAAATCGATAAAATCTCGCGCAAGGCCGACAACCCCTCCATTACCCGCGATGTATCGGGCGAGGGCGTGCAACAGGCCCTATTGAAGCTTATTGAAGGTACGGTCGCTTCGGTGCCGCCACAAGGCGGACGCAAGCACCCTAACCAGGACTTCGTCCAGGTCGATACCACGAATATCCTGTTCATCGTGGGCGGCGCTTTCGACGGGCTCGAAAAAGTCATCCGCGACCGCACCGAGCGTTCCGGTATCGGGTTCTCGGCCTCAGTACGGGCCAAATCCGAACGGGGCGTGGGCGAGCTGTTCGCCGAGGCCGAACCCGAAGACCTTATCAAGTTTGGTCTGATACCGGAACTTGTCGGACGTCTGCCTGTTGTCGCCACCCTGGAAGAGCTCCAGGAAGACACCTTGGTGCGCATTCTTACCGAACCCAAGAACTCTTTGCTCAAGCAATTCCAGAAATTGTTTGAAATGGAAGAAGTCGAGCTCGACGTGCGCCCGGAAGCGCTTGCCGCCATTGCCAAGCGCGCCATCAAGCGTCGCACAGGCGCTCGGGGCTTGCGTTCTATCGTCGAGGGCGCATTGCTGGGAACGATGTATGAACTTCCCTCGCAAAAGAACGTCAAACGGGTTGTTGTCGATGAGAACGCCGTAACCGGAAAAGGTGCGCCATTGCTCATTTATCAGGACGGCGTCGAATCAACCTCCGAGGGCCAGCAGGGCGGGCCCAAGAAACTGAAGGATGCGGCTGCATAGGGATCCCATCCAGAATAACCCCAAGACATGGGCATTCGGGATCGTTGTCTTGAAAATTTGGCCATCGTCACTACATACATCTACAGGTAGTACTGCAGAAGGGAGGCCCTGGCTTCCCTTTTGCATCTAGAGGTCTATTTTAAGGAAATTACTATGTCTGCGAGCCAGATTCTTACTTCAGAACCCACGGACTTGCCTCTGTTGCCTTTGCGCGATGTGGTGGTATTTCCGCACATGGTGATTCCTCTTTTTGTTGGTCGTCCGCGTTCCATCAAGGCCCTTGAACTGGCCATGGAAGCAGGCAACAACATCATGCTGGTCGCTCAGAAGTCGGCCGGCAAAGACGATCCCACCCCCGAAGACTTATACGAAATCGGCTGCGCCGCCAGCATCCTGCAGATGCTCAAGCTGCCCGACGGAACCGTCAAGGTCCTGGTCGAAGGCCTGGAGCGCGCGCGCATCAAACAGGTGAGCGATGCCGAAACCCACTTCATGGCGCAAGTGGTGCAGGTCGAATCCGAGAACACCGAAGGCGCCGAATCCGAGGCGCTCCGGCGCGCGGTCGTTGCGCAGTTCGAACAATACGTGAAGCTGAACAAGAAGATTCCCCAGGAAATTCTTAGTTCGCTTACCGGCATCGACGATGCAGGACGGCTGGCCGATACGATTTCGGCGCACTTGCCCTTGAAGCTCGAGCAGAAACAGCAAATGCTCGAAGTCACCGGCACAGTCCAGCGCCTGGAAAGCCTGCTGTCGCAACTCGAATCGGAAATCGACATACTGCAGGTCGAGAAGCGGATTCGTGGGCGCGTCAAGAAGCAGATGGAAAAGAGCCAACGCGATTACTATCTGAACGAACAGGTCAAGGCCATCCAGAAAGAATTGGGTGAAGGCGAAGACGGCGCCGATATCGAAGAGCTGGAAAAGAAGATCGCTGCCGCACAGTTGCCCAAAGAGGCGCAGAAGAAGGCCGATTCGGAACTCAAGAAGCTCAAGTTGATGTCGCCCATGTCGGCCGAGGCCACGGTCGTGCGCAACTACATCGACACACTTATCGGCTTGCCATGGCGCAAGAAGAATCGTATCAACAATTCCATCCCGAACGCCGAAGGCGTGCTGGATGCCGATCATTACGGACTTGAAAAGGTCAAAGAGCGCATCATCGAGTATCTCGCGGTCCAACAGCGCGTCGACAAACTCAAGGCTCCCATCCTGTGTCTGGTAGGCCCTCCGGGCGTCGGCAAGACGTCGCTGGGTCAGTCTATCGCCCGTTCCACCAATCGCAAATTCGTGCGCATGGCGCTGGGCGGTGTTCGCGACGAAGCAGAGATCCGCGGCCACCGCCGCACGTATATCGGCTCCATGCCGGGCAAGATCCTGCAGAACATGAGTAAGGTAGGCGTACGCAATCCGCTGTTTCTGCTCGATGAAATCGACAAAATGGGCGCCGACTTCCGCGGCGATCCATCGTCGGCGCTGCTCGAGGTGCTGGACCCCGAACAAAACCATACATTCCAGGATCACTACATCGAAGTCGACTTCGACTTGTCCGACGTGATGTTCGTGGCGACCAGCAATACGCTGAACATTCCGCCGGCACTGTTGGATCGCATGGAAGTCATACGCTTGTCGGGCTATACCGAAGACGAGAAGGTGCATATTGCCTTTGACCACCTTCTGCCCAAGCTCATGAAGAACAACGGCGTGCAGGAAGGCGAAGTCACTATCGAGGAATCGGCTGTCCGCGACATCGTTCGCTACTACACCCGCGAGGCGGGTGTGCGCGCACTGGAAAGGGAAATCAGCAAGATCTGCCGCAAAGTGGTCAAGAAAATGCTGGCGACCAACCCCACACCGCGTGTGCGCGGCAAGAAAGTCGAGGCGGGCGCCGAAATCGAGCGCGTCGTGGTCAACTCCGACAATCTGGCCGATTTCCTGGGCGTGCGCCGCTTCAGCTTCGGCATGGCCGAGAAAGAAAACAAGGTCGGACAGGTTACCGGACTGGCATGGACGGAAGTGGGCGGCGATCTCCTTACGATCGAAGTCGCCGATATGCCGGGCAAGGGCGCTGTGTTGCGTACCGGTTCGCTGGGCGATGTCATGAAAGAATCCGTCGAGGCGGCACGCACCGTGGTTCGCGCGCGTGCGCAGAAATGGGGTATACCCAACACGTCGTTCGAGAAGCGCGATCTGCACGTGCACTTTCCAGAAGGCGCCACGCCCAAGGACGGCCCATCGGCGGGCATTGCCATTACCACCGCCATGGTGTCCGCGCTTACCGGTATTCCGGTGCGGGCAGACGTGGCCATGACGGGCGAAATCACCTTGCGTGGCGAAGTGCTGGGCATAGGCGGCTTGAAGGAAAAGCTTCTTGCGGCACATCGCGGAGGTATAAAGCTGGTGATGATTCCCGAGGAAAACGTGAAAGACTTGGCCGACATTCCGGACAACGTCAAGAACCACCTCGAGATCATCCCGGTGCGCTGGATAGACCGTGTGTTGGAAGTGGCTTTGCAGAACATGCCGACGCCATTGTCGGACGAGGAAGTGGCTCGCTTGGCTGCGGAATCCCTGGCAAATGCCAAGCGGTCTGAGGAGTCGTCCGGTGGCTTGATGAAGCACTAAAAGGGCGTAAGCTGTAAAACAAAAGAGGACATCCCAGGATGTCCTCTTTTTTTGCGCCGGTTATCGACAACTACTGCAGGGCTGTGGTGCGGATGAGGCCGACGGCAATGCCTTCAAGCGAAAACTCGTCGTTGGGCGTGACGATAATGGGAGAAAAGTCGGAGTTTTCGGGCAGAAGTTCGATACGGTTTCCGCTGCGTAGAAGACGCTTCACGGTGACCTCGTCGCCCAGGCGCGCTACGACGATCTGGCCGTTGCGGGCATCGGGCGTTTTTTTGACGGCCAGGAGATCGCCGTCGAGTATGCCGGCATCGCGCATGCTGAGGCCGCGCACGCGCAACAGGTAGTCGGGTACCTGGCTGAACAGGGAGGGTTCGATGCCGATTTCGCGTTCGACGTGTTCGGCGGCCAGTATGGGACTACCGGCAGCGACGCGGCCAACCAAAGGGACCAGCAATTGCTTGAAGGAGTTTGCGGCGTGATCGATTGTATCGGCAATGACGCCGGCAGACATGGCGGAGGTGAGGCGTATGCCCCGCGAAGCGCCTGCCGTGAGCTCGATGGCGCCTTTTTTTGCGAGTGCCTTCAGGTGGTCTTCGGCCGCGTTGGCGGACTTGAAGCCCAGGGCGCGAGCGATTTCGGCACGCGTGGGCGGAAACCCGGTGCGAGCGATTTCGCTGCGGATGAGGTCGAGAATTTGTTGCTGACGCTCGGTGAGCTTGACGGCCATGGCAATCCAGACTGTGTTTTTATACAGTCTGGATTTTGCGGCATTTTGGCGAAAAGATCAAGCCAAGGCTGTGTCAGGCCAGGACCTTGGCAATGGATGCCGCCACGTGGTCGATATTGCCGCTGTTGAGCGCGGCAACGCATATGCGGCCACTGCTGACCGCATAGACGCCGTACTCTTCGCGCAGGCGGTCGACCTGGGCGGCGGTGAGACCCGAATAGGAGAACATCCCGCGCTGCTTCAGCACGAAGTCGAAGTCTTGCTGTATGCCGTGTTCTTTGAGCTTTTGCACCAGTTGTACGCGCATGGCGCGAATGCGGTCGCGCATGCCGGCAAGTTCGTTTGCCCACAAGGTGTACAGTTCCGGTGTGTTCAGGACTGTCGATACAACGGTGCCGCCGTGTGTAGGCGGATTGGAATAGTTGGTGCGAATAACGCGCTTGAGCTGGCTAAGCACACGCGTGGATTCTTCTTTGCTGGACGACACCAGTGTCAGGGCGCCCACGCGCTCGCCGTACAGAGAGAAAGACTTAGAGAAGGATGAGCTGATGAGCATGGTGAGATCATGCTGCGCAAACAGCCGCACTACGGATGCATCTTCTTCCAGCCCGTCGCCAAAGCCCTGGTAGGCGATATCCAAGAAGGGCACCAGGTTTTTCTCTTTGACGACTTGAACGATTTGTTGCCACTGTTCGAACGTAGGGTCGACTCCGGTGGGATTGTGGCAGCAGGCGTGGAACAGAACAATGGTTTGCGGCGGCAGTTCTTGCAGGTTCTGCAGCATGCCTGTGAAGTTCAGGCCGTGGCTTGCAGCGTCGTAATAGGGATAGGTGTCTACCGTGAATCCGGCGCGCTCGAACAGGGCGCGGTGATTCTCCCAGCTTGGGTCGCTGATGACGACCTTAGCTTGGGGCAGCAATTGCTTGAGGAAGTCGGCGCCGATTTTAAGCGCGCCCGTGCCGCCCAGTGCCTGCGCGGTGAGGACACGGCCCGACGCCATCAAGTCGGATTCCTGGCCAAAGAGCAGAGTCTGGGCGCCCTTGTTGTAGCCGGGTATGCCTTCGATGGGAAGGTAGCCGCGTGCCGACGCTGCTTCGATACGGGCTATTTCTGCTTTGCGCACAGCCTGCAATAAAGGCAGACGGCCTTGGTCATCGTAATACACTCCGACCCCAAGGTTGACCTTGCCCGCACGCGTATCTGCGTTATATTGTTCGTTCAGGCCAAGAATAGGGTCGCGCGGGGCGAGTTCGACGGATTCGAATAGTGAGTGCATTTTTGAATGAGTAGGGAGGCAGTAAGGAATGGAGACGGAA
>JAKFDW010000419.1:0-3651 GCA_036675955.1 Orrella sp.
CGCCTCTTATGTCTTATATAAGATATAAGACAATTGCTTCCGGCCGCCCTTCCTTCTACAATTGAGGGAAGCAATATTTCATTCATCATCGAATAAAAGGGCATGCATAATGCTGGACTCATACCGCCAACATGTTGCCGAGCGCGCCGCGTCAGGCATCCCTCCTCTCCCTCTTTCCCCACAGCAAACCGCCGATCTGATCGAGCTGCTCAAGAATCCGCCTGCCGGCGAAGAAGCGTTCCTGGTCGACCTCTTCACGCATCGCGTTCCCGCCGGTGTCGATGATGCCGCCAAAGTAAAGGCGTCCTACCTGGCCGCCATTGCCCTGGGCAAGGAAGCCTGTCCCCTCATTGACGCCAGGCACGCCACTGAACTGCTGGGCACCATGCTTGGCGGCTATAACATCAGCCCGCTGGTCGACCTTCTGGACAACGATGCACTTGCCGGCGTTGCCGCTGAAGGCCTGAAGAAAACCCTGCTGGTGTTCGATGCCTTCCACGACGTGAAAGACAAAGCCGACAAGGGCAACAAGTACGCCAGCGCCATCCTGCAGAGCTGGGCCGACGCCGAATGGTTCACCAGCCGTCCCGAAGTGCCCCAAAGCCTCACGCTTACGGTATTCAAAGTAACGGGCGAAACCAATACTGACGACCTGTCTCCCGCTCCCGACGCATGGAGCCGCCCCGACATTCCACTGCATGCCCTGGCCATGCTCAAGAATCCGCGCCCCGGCATCGAGCCTGAGCAGCCCGGGAAAATCGGACCCATCAAGTTCATCGACAGCCTCAAGCAAAAGGGCAACCTCATCGCTTACGTGGGCGACGTCGTCGGCACGGGCTCATCGCGCAAGTCAGCCACCAACTCGGTGCTCTGGCACACCGGCGAAGACATTCCTTTCGTCCCCAACAAGCGCTTTGGCGGCGTTTGCCTGGGCGGCAAGATCGCACCCATCTTCTACAACACCATGGAAGACGCGGGCGCGCTGCCTATCGAACTCGACGTAAGCAAAATGAACATGGGCGACGTCATCGAGCTGCGCCCGTACGAGGGCGTAGCCCTGAAGAATGGCGAAGTCATCGCTGAATTCAAGGTCAAGTCCGACGTACTGTTCGACGAAGCGCGCGCCGGCGGCCGCATTCCCCTGATCATCGGCCGCGGCCTCACGGCCAAGGCACGCGAAGCACTTGGCTTGCCAGTGTCGACACTGTTCCGCCTGCCTCAGGTTCCTGCCGATACCGGCAAGGGCTACACTCTGGCACAGAAAATGGTCGGTCGTGCCTGCGGCCTGCCCGAAGGCCGCGGCATGCGTCCAGGCACCTATTGCGAACCGAAAATGACGTCAGTGGGCAGCCAGGACACCACCGGCCCAATGACCCGCGACGAACTCAAAGACCTGGCCTGCCTGGGCTTCTCAGCCGACCTGGTCATGCAGTCGTTCTGCCATACCGCCGCCTATCCCAAACCGGTAGACGTAAAAACCCACCACGAACTGCCCGCCTTCATCAGCACGCGCGGGGGCATTTCGCTGCGCCCGGGCGACGGCATCATCCACTCGTGGCTGAACCGCATGCTGCTGCCCGACACCGTGGGTACCGGCGGCGATTCGCACACCCGTTTCCCCATCGGCATCAGCTTCCCCGCCGGCTCCGGTCTGGTGGCGTTCGCGGCGGCCACGGGCGTCATGCCCCTGGATATGCCCGAGTCCGTCCTGGTACGATTCAAGGGTGAACTGCGTCCTGGCGTTACCTTGCGCGATCTGGTCAACGCCATTCCCCTATACGCCATCAAGCAGGGTCTGCTGACGATCGAAACCCAAGGCAAGAAAAACATTTTCTCGGGCCGTATTCTCGAAATCGAAGGCTTGCCCAACCTCAAGGTGGAACAGGCATTCGAGCTGTCGGACGCCTCGGCGGAACGCTCGGCGGCTGGCTGCACGGTCCACCTCAGCAAAGAACCCATCATCGAGTACATCAACAGCAATATCACCCTGCTCAAATGGATGATTGCCAATGGCTACGAAGATGAACGCACGCTGGGCCGCCGCATCAAGGCCATGCAGGCATGGCTGGACAATCCGCAGCTGCTGGCCCCCGATGCCGACGCGGAATATGCCGCCGTCATCGAAATCGATCTTGCCGACGTGCACGAGCCCATCGTGGCCTGCCCCAACGACCCCGACGACGTGAAAACGCTGTCGGACGTCTCCGGCACAGTGATCGACGAAGTCTTCATCGGCAGCTGCATGACCAATATCGGGCACTTCCGCGCGGCTTCCAAGCTGCTGGAAGGCAAGCGCGATATGCCGACCAAGCTGTGGGTTGCTCCTCCTACCAAGATGGACCAGAAGCAACTTACCGAAGAAGGCCATTACGGCGTCCTGGGCAGCGCAGGCGCGCGCATGGAAATGCCGGGCTGCTCGCTGTGCATGGGCAACCAGGCACAGGTACGCGAAGGCGCTACCGTCATGTCGACCAGCACGCGCAATTTCCCGAATCGTCTGGGCAAGAACTCCTTTGTCTTCCTGGGTTCTGCCGAACTGGCTGCCATTTGCTCGCGCCTGGGTCGCATTCCGACCAAGGAAGAGTACATGGCCGACATGGGCGTGCTCAGCCAGAATGGCGCCGAGATCTACCGCTACATGAACTTCGACCAGATTGAAGATTTCAAGGAAATCGCCGATTCGGTCAGCGTATAGTCCAGCCGCAACACTGCCGGCACAAACAAAACTCCCGGGGCCCCGCCCCGGGAGTTTTTTTATGAATGGCAGACCCCCGCCGCGCCTGTCCCACAAAGACGAGGAGAGCGTTACACTAGTCTCCTAACCAACTTGTATTGTCTTATGCCTCGTATGCCTGCCGCCCCCGCCTCCCGTTTGTCTCGCGACGCGCAACGCCTTGTCACCCTGACGCTTGCCCTGGCACGTTCCGGTAGCCGTCTGGAAGACATCTATTGGGAAAACCAGATCGGTACGCAACTGAACAAGCTGCTGTCCGGCAAGAAAAACAAAACAATCGAAAGTGTCCTTGAACACTTGCTCGCCAACGACCTGAACGCTTACGAAATTCTGGTCGAGCAAGCCGAGACCATGTCCGAGTCGACCATCATCGTGCATCAAGGCACCGAATACGATGCGCTGTTGTTTTCGGCTCCCGTCGTGGCCTGGACCCGCTATCAGCTGCCCGAGGGCGACCTTACGGCTGCCCAGAGCAATGCACTGGCCCGCCACCTGCAAGATCATATCGTCGCAGAAGGCGCGCGCATGGCGCTCATACCGGCGCTCGTCAATTTCGACCAGATGCCGCAATCGTTCCAGGAAACCCATGCATGGACGCAGCGCCTGGCCCAACTGGCGCTGGAGGCATCCTCCGAGGTCTGCACCATCAACAAGCCTGCCGAACCCGAAGGCATGCTGGCCGATGCGCGTTTCGCCGTCGGCGTCATCGTCGTCCCGAAAGGCCAGGCCTTGTTCCGGTGGCAAACGCCGCAAGACGACGCCATAGCCGTGCGCCAGTCATGCCAGGAGGCCTGGGAGAAAGCCAGCGCGGAAGTCTTCACTCCCCTGTTCACCGGCTGCTACATGGAATTCCTGCAGCCCGATGCCTACTATATGAACAGCCGCGAAGCCGACCGCCGCATACGCCCTCTTGCGCT
>JAKFDW010000420.1:0-2355 GCA_036675955.1 Orrella sp.
TGCGCTGCTGTTCGGTAGCGGTGCGCCAGCCCTGGCCTGCGGCGAGACGCGTGGTCTTCTCAAAATTGACATAAGGCAATAAATACTGATCCACCAATTCATTGATTCGGCGGGTATCGCCTTGTTTGGCCGCGGGATCCTGCCGGACTGCCTCCAGGGCGTTATTGCCCACCGCCTGGACGAAGGCGTTGGGCTCTGCTCGGGGATCCACCGTATTCTGGGCATAAACGTCATTGTTCAAGGCCAGGACCAAAAGTCCGACGATGAAAAATATCATGGACATATTGCGCCATGGGTTCATTTCGAAGGCTGGATTTTCGCGGAGTCGTTCGGCTATATGCTGGTTCATGTATATACGCGCTTGTGACAAAGACCTTTTTATTCTATTTCGCCACGACCTTCGGAGACGGACTTGTTTGGAAACTACTTGTTTCGCGGCAGTTCTGCCAAGCGTGGCCGATCCCATGGCATGTCGATTGCTGATGTCGAAGCATGGGGTAGAGGAAGGGGCATGCTGATCCAACATTACGAAAAAAATCTTGCGGGCCGGGACTATGCCGTAGGCGACATTCACGGGCATTTCAATCGCCTTCGACAAGCGATCGAGGCGATCGGTTTCGATACGGAAAGAGACCGCCTGTTCAGCGTGGGTGATTTGGTGGATCGGGGCCCGCAGGCCGAGCAAGCGCTCGATTGGCTCGCTTTACCCTGGTTTCATGCGGTACGGGGCAATCATGAAGACTATGCAATACGGCACAGCTTGACCGGCCGGGTTGATGTAGAGAATTACAGGATGAACGGCGGTGGATGGTTTCTCGACATGGCGGAGGCACGCCAAAAGGAATTCGGCCTTGCCTTCAATGAGTTGCCATACGCCATGGAAATCGAGACTGATAACGGTCTTGTGGGCGTTCTCCACGCCGCCTGCCCGGTGCACGACTGGAACCTGCTATCGGCTGCACTGCAAAAGAAGGCTGTACGAATGGACGCGATATGGTCGCGCGAGCGCCTCCAAAGCCTTGATGCAACCGTGGTCAGGAATATCTATGCGGTGGTGGTTGGGCACACGCCTCTACAGGAGGTGGTTGCGTTGGGAAATATTGTTCACATTGATACGGGCGGCTGGCTTGAAGAGGGACACTTCACCCTGCTTGACCTGGGGAATATTTGATTCGCGTCCGCGTGCTTGCGGGGGCGCGGGTTCGAGATTTTTATCAACAAAGAAGGGGCATACATGAGCATTTCCAAAACCAAATTTATTTCCTCGGCGCTCGTCATCGGCGCCGCAAGCTTCGCCCTGGCTCCAGCCGCGGCGCAATACACGGGGCCATCCGAAAAGGTCACGGCAGCGACTGTTGCCGATGTCATGGAAAAGTCCAAGGACGACGATAAGGTGGTGCTCAAGGGGATGTTGATCAGGAAATCTTCGGACGAACACTATATTTTCTCCGATGGGACGGGCGAAGTATCGGTGGAAATAGACGACAAGATATTCCCAAAGGTCCCGGTCGATGACAAAACGACCGTTCAGATCAGTGGCGAGGTCGATAAAGGCCTGGTCGGCAAGACCGAAGTCGATGTCAAGGCAATGGAAATTCTTAAATAAGAATTGCATGCCGGGGCACAGTATTTGCTACGAGTGGCTTAACGGCAACATGCCGTTTGCATATGTCCTCTGGACTTCCAACACATTGGTTGTTGCTATCTACAAAGGTGATAAATATGAGAACACTTCAGAAAACTCTTTTAATTGCGGCCCTCGTGGCCATTCCGTTTGCTGGATCCCAGGCGCAAACCCAGGGCACCAACAAAGTCGGCGAGATGCCCGAAAGCTCCAAACCCGATGCCAATCCGCCGCCGACCAAGAGCCCGCATACAGGTACGCCGGCGACCTCGGGTACGGCCACAGGCGAGGCGCCTCACAGCAGCTTGCCAGGAACCGACAAACCAGCCACGACGAATACGGCCAACCCCAAACTGCACGGGTCTGATGTTCCATCGAGCAGCGCGCCGCCGTCATCCGGAACCGGTACGCCGCAGCAAACCGCGCCATCGGGCGAATCGCCACCTCGGGGGGCACCGATGCGCTCCGGTGCGGACGCCAATAGCAACGAGGGCACCAGCACCATATCGGGAAGCGACAAGAAGTAAAGCAAGCAGGGCAGGCGTTCGGCCATGCATCGCACCGTGGCCGAACGCAGCGCCCAGCGTAGGGCTTCACGCTACTTTCCTACATAACTCAAGAGGTAAATATAATGAATAAATCACAAATTCCTGTTGCCCAGAAAGAAGTATTGAGCCTGCTGTTGGACGACCACCGGAAGGCCAAGAAGCTGTTCAAGGAATTCGAAGAGG
>JAKFDW010000421.1:0-12141 GCA_036675955.1 Orrella sp.
CCTCATCAAGTTAGCAACTAGGAGCAATTCCCGTACCGTCGCGGCGCGAATTCACTCGTTACTGTTTGCAAGGCAATGACAGAACACAGGGCAATAGAATAAACAGCGTAAGTCAAACGAAGGAGCCGCAATGAAACTGATATGGATTGCACTGATGGTTTCGGCTTTATCAGGCTGCGGAATGCTTCCGCAGGGATCTAGTGACAGCAGTCCGCAGGGGTCTGTTGACAGCAGTGTTAGTTCCGGGGATTACATTCCCTCCACGGGTAATGGTGGCTGAAGCGCTTGGCCCGCTCGGATAGACGAGCGGGATTTGTCAAGGCGATACTGGCGCGAGCCCCGCTCGCGCCAGGCTACTTTTCGGTGCGCACATGGAAAGTACCGTGTGGGCTTGCGCCCGTTACTTCTCGTAAGGCTTGGAATCGATATAAATGGCTAGAATCGCAATCGATTCCAACTTTTGAGATTCCCATGAGATTAATTGCCATGCTTGCCTTTGCGGTTTCCGTGCTTACCGGGTGCGCAGTCTATACGCCATCAGGATCGGTTGTTGTAGATCCGCAGGGAGGCGACCGCGGCGGGTTCTGTCCGCCAGGGCAGGCCAAGAAAGGCAATTGTTAAAGTAGGGTAGCGGTTCACTTGCAGCCCGCCGTTCGAAGGATCGGCGGGTTTTACATTATTGGGGCTTAGCCGAATGGTTTGCCATACACATTGTCATTCGGAAAGGCTTGCAGGAGCCTGCTATAAAAATGGCTCACATCTCTGTAAAGGTTAGAAATTATGTCCATACGATCGTTCAGCCGATGCGGCGCAACGATGTTTCTTGCAGCACTCGTATCCGGGTGTTCTTTCATCGGCCTGGGGACTTCAGATCGAGGAGACGAGTGTGCGTGGAACCGCAGCAGCTGCATTTATGAAGGAGCGTACGAGCCAGATGAACGGGACTATGCCGAAGAGGAAGCGAAGCGATTGAATCAGGCCGCATCGGGAAGGTTGCGCCGTAGCGCTGATTAATTGGATATGTATGCTATAAGCACAGATTTACAGACTCCTGGAGAGGTTGATGACTGCGTATGCCGTGGCTGTGATTCGGGAAACTCGATTCAACGATGAAGTAATCAAGTATTTGCAGGGCATCGACGAGACGCTGTCCGCTTTTTCCGGCAAGTATATTGTCCATGGCGGCCCATATAAGCCGGTCGAGGGGGCCTGGACGGGAGATCTGGTCGTGATCGAGTTTCCGTCGATGGAGAACGCGGAAGCTTGGTATCACTCCGATGCCTATGCGGCCATCCGCCCGCTGCGCACCAACAACACAGAGGGCGACGTGCTATTGGTGCCAGGCGTACCGCCGGACCATAAGGGCGCGGATATCCTCGGCTAATCGTCTTTCTTGTATCTCTCATCAGGCACAGGGCTTGCCCTACAAGGTATACAAAGCCTGAAGGTTGCTCGGCCGAGCAACTCAGATGATGCTTATGGAGAGACGTTATGGAACAGGATCGGAGACCCACGAAACCTTCGCAGCAAGGCCCGGAGCAGGGCAACGAGATAGATCCACGTCTGAAGGAGCCCTATGGCCCTGAAGGCTATCGGTCCGGCATAGACGATCCCGGCGCTCCGACGAAAAAGAATCCCGGTCATGCCAACCCCGCTCACAACACGCCGGGGCAGATGCGCCAAGACCAGTCAGGCCAGCAAGATCTTGGCCAGCCCGGCCAAGGCCAGACGCAAAGCTATCCCGGCATCAAGGGGCCCAAGGCGCGCGAACTTCAACACGATAGCGCTATAGATAAGGAAGAGGTGAAGGCCGTCAAGAAGAACGTGGACACTTCCGAGCGCAGAGAGGGGAGTGCGAAGGACGATGCACTGGATATGCCGAAAGAATAGTCATTCTTACGGTAACGTCGGCTCTCTTCCGAGTACGTTTTTACGCTCATCCCCATACTGATAAGGCCCAAGGCATGCGAGCAGAGACCGGTTTGTCAGCAAATACGCCAATGTTCAGGCCGCGCAGCTTTTTACCGCTGTCTGCGCAGTGTAAAGCAGCATTTGAAGTCCGCCCTTCGCAAGATCGGCGGATTTTCTCGAATCAATCGGTCAGTCGCTGCGGCCTGGCACTGCTTCTTGTGATACTCGTCTCTGGATGTACTTTGACGGGCCCCGAGGCTTCATATATAAGCCCTAAGACCAAGGATAGCGGCATTGCGGCCCTGGATCGCAACGACTGCAAGCGGAATCGTAGCAGATGCATACACGAAGGGGCGTATGAGCCAACGGAACGGAACTATGCTGAACAGGAAGCGAAACGTCTGAATCGGGCCGCGCTCGACAGGTTGCGCCGCGGCACTGGTAGTTGAGCCTGCGCGCGATAGAGGCTGATCGAGAATGATTAAACGCCGACCTCTGTTTTGGCGTATTGCCTGCGCAATCGGCATTCTGGCATTCGCCTTTGCGCTTGGACCTGTTGCCGTACATGCGTCAAACTCAAAACCTCGCACTGTTCCGGACGCGCAAGCCAGCGACCCGGCTGTGCTGGGCTGGATGGTGGGCTCTCCTCCTCCGGAAGACAGGATTGTTCGCTTCGAGGACGGAAGCTATTTCCATTTTCCTGCATTGCGCTGGAGCGTATCCAATTTCCGTCAGTTAATGCCCACGATCAATGTATCGCGAGGTTTGGGCGCGCCCGTTGCGCTACCTCGCGCGATGCAGGCGAACATTGATGCAATACGTTTCACGCCAATTGGCGCCACCAAGCCCATGACGTGGGAAGAGTCTCTTGCGGCCAACTACACCGACGGCATAGTCATCATGCATCGCGGGCGTATCGTCTACGAGCGCTATTTCGGTGTGTTCAAAGAGAACGGCCAGCACGCGGCGATGTCCCTCACTAAATCAGTGGTCGGCACACTGGGCGCCATGCTGGTGGCCGATGGGTTACTCGATGCCAATAAGCCGGTTTCCCACTATGTGCCGGAACTCGCCCGGTCGGCTTTTGGCAACGCGACCTTGCGCCAAGTGCTCGATATGACGACAGGGCTCGAATATAGTGAGGACTACGAAGACCCGAATGCCGAGGTCTGGGCACACGCCCTGGCCGGCAGCCCCTTGCCCAAACCGAAAGACTACGCGGGCCCGCGAAGCTATTACGAGTTTCTTCAGACCGTGCGGCCGCGCGGCAGACACGGCGAAGGCTTTGGGTATAAGACCGTCAACACCGACGTACTGGGCTGGGTGATCGCACGCGTAACCGGCCGCAACCTTGCCGAGTTGCTTTCGGAACGTATCTGGAGCCGCCTTGGTGCTGAGCAGGATGCCTACATGACGGTCGACTCAATCGGCACGCCGTTCGCCGGAGGCGGGTTGAACGCCGGCCTGCGTGACCTGGCGCGTTTCGGGGAGATGTTGCGCAACAATGGCCGGTTCAACGGGCAGCAGATTGTGCCGAAGGCTGTTGTCGATGATATCCGGCAGGGCGGCGACAGGCGCGCGTTCGCCAAGGGCGGATATCACCTTTTGCAGGGCTGGAGCTACCGCAATATGTGGTGGGTGACACATAACGATAGTGGCGCTTTCACAGCTCGCGGAGTACACGGCCAGAGAATTTACATCGACCCTGGCGCCGAGATGGTGATTGTGCGCTACGCGTCCAATCCAGTTGCCGGCAACGCTGCTAATGACCCAGTGACTATCCCCGCATTTGAGGCAGTGGCAAAGTATCTTGATGGGTAGATTCAAGTCGATTTTCACGTTCACATCGCTACTTGCCATGCCGGGCTCAAGAGTACGGCGAGCATTCTTCTATGTACTGTGAGAAATGGGAGAGTGTGAGTAGGCCGGATAGATAGGCCTTGGCTTTGACAATTGTTTGCCTTTTGTCCAGTGGTGATTCTCGATGTTAGTCGATAGACTCAAGCCCATCGAAATCACTAAGGGGATAATGCCATGTCTTTAGCAAAGCGGTGCGCTGCAGAGTCGCTGGGTACTTTTTGGCTGGTATTTGGGGGTTGCGGAAGCGCGCTATTTGCAGCGGCTTACCCCGAACTGGGTATTGGTTTCGCGGGCGTGGCGCTGGCCTTCGGCTTGACTTTATTGACCATGTGCTACGCCATTGGAAATGTCTCTGGCTGCCACATTAATCCCGCGGTCACGTTTGGGCTGGTTGCAGGTGGGCGTTTTCCCCGCCGCGAGCTGTTGCCTTATGTCGTAGCGCAAGTGGTGGGCGGTATATTGGCCGGCGCAGTGCTTTATTTGATCGCAACCGGCAAAACAGGATTCGATCCGCTGGCCGGGTTTGCGTCGAATGGCTATGGGGAACACTCTCCCGCCAACTACAGCCTTATTGCTGCGTTGATAGCGGAGATCGTCCTTACTGCTTTCTTTCTATTCATTATCATGGGCGCCACCCATAAGCGCGGCCATGCGGGTCTGGCAGGAGTCGCCATTGGCCTGTCGCTTACCTTG
This sequence comes from Orrella sp., assembly GCA_036675955.1. Classification (GTDB taxonomy): domain Bacteria; phylum Pseudomonadota; class Gammaproteobacteria; order Burkholderiales; family Burkholderiaceae_B; genus Pollutimonas. The sequence continues at coordinate 4,465 of JAKFDW010000421.1, forward strand.
ATACACCTTATAAGCATACCTATCACGAATACTTCGGTTAACCCCGCGCGTTCTACAGGTGTGGCGCTGTTCCAGGGCACTTGGGCGGTTGAGCAGCTTTGGTTGTTCTGGCTGGCTCCCTTGGTGGGCGGAATCATCGGCGCGCTTATTTATCGATGCCTTCATTCGAACGATGATTGAGCGTTGCATATAGGTATTTATTAAATCGCCTTCGGGCGATTTTTTCTTGTTCTTAGAAATTGAATGCTCAGCCGCGTGCCTACATTCTTGATTAAGTTGGCTGCTGGTAGTGGGGGTCCTGTGTCGTTACGCCGAGTTCTGCGCGCTGAATGCAGCAATATCGGCGCAGTATGCAGCTCCGATATAAGGACGGGGGCGTTGACACTTGGTTGACGGCCGCAAATAAAAACGGGTTTCCAATTCCTTGGAAACCCGCATGAATACTGGTGCCCCCCCCGTGAGTCGAACACGGCACCAACGGATTATGAGTCCGCTGCTCTAACCAAGCATGAGCTAGAGGGGCGTATCGCTTGAGCAAACTATTTACTGCTTCAGGCTGCCTATCGATAAGCCCGCAATTATTACACAAACCGCAATTGCTTGCCTAGGGCGCCGCTTTCTCGGGTGTGGGCTGTTCGGCATAAGCTGACTCGCCCACCCAACGGTGGTATTGTGGCCGAAAAATCGGGTGGAGAGGTCTAGTGAAGCGGATCAAGACGGCAGTGTTGGCATGGGCCTTGTGCGTGACGCCGGTGTGGGCGGCAAAGATTGTCCAGCTGACGCCGCAGGGCACGGTATCCAAAGTCCAAAGTGTGAAAATTGCTTTTGACACGGACGTTTCCGCTTTTGGGGACGGCCAGGCGCCGGCTCCGGTCGATGTGACCTGCAACGACCCCGACGTTCAAGGGCAGGGACGTTGGCTGGACGCACGGCGGTGGACCTATGTATTTGAGTCGACACTGGCTCCTGGCGTCAGTTGCACCACTGTGGTCAGGCCGGATTTCCGTACTCTGACGAACGAATCCCTTACTGGAAAAACCAGCTTCAGCTTCCAGACCGGCGGTCCTGCGGTCGTGGAGTCGCAGCCCTATGGCGATACCATCGCCGAGGACCAGGTGTTTGTCTTGCGCTTCAACGGCGAAGTCGACGCCGACTCGCTGCTGGCCCACGCACGCTGCCTTGTTGACGGACTTGGCGAAGCCGTGCCGCTGCGTTTGATTACCGGCGACGCACGGCGGGCCCTATTGGAGGCCGTTTATTCCGGGCGCGACGCGTCCATGGACACGGCAGCGGTTCAGTTGTTGCAATGCAAGCGCCGTTTGCACGCGGAGGCTCGGGTCCGGCTCAGTATAGGGGCCGGTGTTTCCACGGCCACGAAAGACCGGCCAAAGGTGGCAAGCACCACGGCGCAGGTATTTGATTACGAAGTGCGGCCGGCATTCAAGGCTACGTTTACTTGCCAGCGCGAGAATTCCAGCATGCCTTGCACGCCGGTGTCGGCATTGAGCGTGAGCTTCTCCGCGCCGATAGCGCGCGATGATGCCGGCAAGATGCGCTTGAAGAGCGAAACGCAGGAGTGGCTGCCGGCAATTTCCGATGATGACTCCTATCAGGGAGGCATGTCGCGAGTGAGCTTCGAGGGACCGTTTCCGGCGCTCGCTTCCCTGACTTTGCATCTGCCGGATGACCTGAAGGACGACGCAGGCCGAACCCTGGTCAATGCCGATCAGTTTCCCTTGGCGATACAGACGGCGGAATTCCCGCCGCTGGTAAAGTTTGCTGCGGCGCCGTTTGGCATTGTCGAGCGTTTTTCCGATGCGCCGGGTCTTGAAGGCCGCACGTCCACGGCCAGTGTGCCCTTGACCTTGCGCAACGTGGAATCCGCCCTCGGCACCAAAGAACTGGCGGTCTCCGCTGGCAAGGTCAGCGACTATACGCCCAAGGACGACCTTGACGTATTGCGTTGGTATGCCCGTGTGCGCAGATTGGACGAGGGCCGATGGACGACCAATCAACTGGCCGATATCATGGCCGACCGCCAGCCTCGTTCCGAAGACAGGCCACGCGTCGATACACGCGGTTTTTCTGTGCTGAAGGATCAAGCCGACGCCAGGACGCTGGTGCTGCCCGGCGCCAATGCCGGGAGCGCGCGTCCCTTCGAAGTGATAGGTGTGCCGATAGACAAGCCCGGTTTTCATGTGCTGGAAGTCGAGTCAGCCAAATTGGGCCTATCCTTGCTGGAGTCCCAGGATCCGATGTACGTACGCACGACCGCCCTCGTTACCAATCTGGGGGTGCACATCAAGACCGGGCGTGACGATATGCTGGCTTGGGTCACGACACTGGACGATGGGCAGGTTGTGCCTGACGCGGCCGTTACTGTCCTGGATTGTTCGGGCAAGGTGCTGGCGCGGGGCGCGACCGATAGCGACGGCATCTGGCACCATCGGCAGCCGATGGATGCACCGGGCTATTGCGAGGATACCGGCTTGAGCGGTACTTATGTATCGGCAAGGATAGCGGCGGATCATCCCCTGGCGCACGGCGCGGCGGATTTTTCTTTCGTCTTTTCAGACTGGAATCAAGGCATCGAATCGTGGCGCTTCAATGTTCCCACAGATACAAGTCCCAAGCCCACTGTTATCACGCACACGGTTTTCGACCGCACTTTGTTGCGCGCCGGCGAAACCGTATCCATGAAGCACTTTATTCGGGAGCAGACACGCGCCGGCCTGGCGCTGCCAACGGAGAGCCTGCCGGATAAGCTGATCGTCGAGCATGAGGGCTCCGGGCGGCAATACACGCAGTCGCTATCCTGGCAGAAAACGTCCTCGGGAGGTCTCTATGCTGTCAGTACCCTGGCGATTCCCAAAACGGCGGAATTGGGCGTTTACGCGGCGCGGCTGACAGACGCCGACAGCACCTGGTACGGCAGCAGTTCGTTTCGTGTCGAGGAGTTCAAGCTTCCGCTGCTGACCGGGCAATTGAAAATCAGCGACGCCGCAGCGTCCGAAATATTGGTTGCACCCAAAACACTCACTGCCGACTTGCAGCTTTCTTACGTTTCGGGTGGGCCGGCAGGCAAACTTCCGCTGCGTGTTTCCGGCATGCTCAGGGACAGGGTGGTAAGTTTCACGGACTTCGACGACTATTCCTTCGGTGCGCCTGAAGATACGGATGCCGAATCAGAAACTGAAGAGGCGGCTGGACAGCAGTCGCTGTTTCTCGACAAGCAGGCCATGGTGCTGGATGCGCAGGGCGGGGGCAGGCTGGAAATTGCATCGCTGCCGCCAGTGACCAAACCACAGACCATGGTGTTCGAGGCAAGCTTCGCCGACCCGAACGGCGAAATCCAGACGCTCGCGCAGTCGGTTCCGGTGTGGCCGGCGTCTGTGCAGGCCGGCATACGCGCCGGCAATTGGGTGCAAGCGGGAAAGCCCACGCAAGTGAGCAGCGTAGCGCTTACGCCGTCGGGTAAGCCGCAAGCCGATATCCCGATGACGGTTACGGCCGTGGCTAGGATTACCTATTCCACTCGCAAGCGCATGGTGGGCGGCTTCTATAGCTACGATAATCGCGTCGAAGCGCGCCAGTTGGGCACCGTGTGTGAAGGAAAAACGAACGCGCAGGGACGGCTGGATTGCACGATAGAGTTGAGCCAGGGCGGCTCCGTGCAGTTGATTGCCACTGCCAGGGATGCAGCGGGTCTTGAATCGCGTGCCCAAACGACAGTGTGGGTAAGCGGTGCCGAGGACTTGTGGTTCGGCGGCGATAACGATGATCGTATCGATATCATTCCAGCCAAGAAAAGCTGGGCGCCTGGCGAGACGGCGCAGTTCCAGGTGCGCATGCCGTTTCGGCACGCCACGGCACTGGTCGCGGTGGAGCGTGAAGGCGTGCTGCAAACAGAGGTCGTCAGGCTGGAAGGCAATAACCCCACGATAAATGTTCCTGTCAGGGCGGAATGGGGGCCTAACGTGTATGTGTCGGTGCTTGCGTTGCGCGGGCGCGTGCACGATGTGCCCTGGCTTTCGTTTTTGACCTGGGGCTGGCAGCACCCCATGTCCTGGTACAAGGCCTTCATGCAGGCCGGAGGGCCCGCACCTGCACCGACCGCCTTTATCGACCTGGCCAAGCCTTCGTTCCGTTTCGGCCTGACGGAAATACGCGTGTCCGACAGCAGGGACCAATTGCAGGTAAAGGTAAGTGCCGACAAGCAGGAATATCAGCTCCGTGAAAAGGCAAACGTCACGATCGAGGTGACCCTGCCAGATGGCTCGCCCGCTGCGCACGGCACGGTTGCGTTCGCGGCGGTGGATCAGGCTTTATTGGAACTTGCGCCTAACGACAGCTGGAACCTTCTGTCGGCAATGCGCCAGTTCCGCAGTTATGGCGTGGAAACGGCAACGGCACAGTCAGAAATTGTCGGGCGCCGGCATTATGGGCGCAAGGCCTTGCCGGCGGGCGGCGGCGGAGGCAAGAGTCCTACCCGCGAGTTGCTGGATACGTTGCTGTTATGGCAACCCGGCGTTCAGCTTGACGCCCAGGGCAGGGCGCAAGTCACGCTTGCGCTCAACGACTCCATCACGCGGTTCAAGCTTGTCGCCGTTGCCGACTACGGAGCCGAACGCTTCGGCACGGGTAGTACCAGCATCGCCAGCAGTCAGGATCTGCAAATCATTTCAGGCCTGCCGGCCGTGATTCGTGGGGGCGATGACTATCAGGCGCTGGCGACAGTCCGCAATTCGACCCAGAGAACCATGCATCTGGACGTCTCGGCAACTTATACGGGCACCGGCGTGCCGGCGGGCAGCCTCGCCTCGCGAACCGTTGAGCTGGCGCCTGGCGCCGCCACTACGGTGACTTGGGATATGCGGGCCCCCGAGCCAGGTTCATGGGGTCAGCAGACCGATCTGGACTGGACCTTCAGTGCACGCGAAAAATCCGGCTCTGCGACCGATACGCTGGCATTCAAGCAGGAAGTGATCCCCGCCGTCCCCGTCAAGACGCGGCAGGCGACGCTATTGCGGCTGGCTTCGGAGCAGCCCTCCGTCAGTCTGCCTGTATCGGTGCCGAAGGGCGCGCTGACCGACCGCAATGGCGTGCCGCGCGGCGGATTGAAGGTGCACATGCAGTCCAGCCTGGCGGGGCCTTTGCCCGGTGTCCAGGGCTGGTTCTCTGATTATCCGTATACCTGCCTGGAGCAGCAGAGCTCAAGGGCCATAGGCTTGAACGACGCGGCGAAGTGGCGCGACATCATGCATCGCCTGCCGGACTACCTGGACGACGATGGCCTGGTGGCGTATTTTCCCGGCGGGCATTTGGGCAGCGAAGTGCTTACTGCGTATTTGCTGGTGGCCAGCCATGAAGCTCAGAGCGTGGGCCTGCCGCATGCTGTCCCGGAAAGCAGCCGCCAGGCCATGACACGCGGTCTTATGGCATTTGTACAAGGCAAGTTGACCCGGCACCGCTGGGCGCCGCGCAAGGATCTCGATGTACGCAAGCTTGTGGCCTTGGAGGCCTTGTCCCGCTACGGCTTGGTCAAGCCGCGCATGCTGGACAGCATTGCCATCAATCCGAACGATTGGCCCACGTCGGCGCTAATCGACTGGATGGCCATACTGCAGCGTGTCCCCGATATCAGCCAGCAGCAGGCAAGGCTTGACCAGGCTAGGGACATAATCCGGGCGCGCCTTTTGGTCCGGGGCACGAGCACCGTGTTCGCAAACGACGAGCAGAGCAATTGGTGGTGGCTGATGGTCAGCCCCGAAACCAACCTTGCCAGGTTGATCCTGGCAGCCGCCGGCCAGCCCGCCTGGGAAAAAGATATGCCGCAATTCGTGCAGGGCTTGTTGAGTCTTCAAACCCAGGGCGCATGGCATACCACGACGGCAAATCTGCTGGGCACGCTTGCGCTTAAAAAATTCGCCAAGCATTACGAGAGCGCACCCGTTGCTGGAACGGTACAACTACGCCTGGCCTCGCACAAGGATGCGCAGACATTCAAGTGGTCTGAGCCGACGCCGGAAAGCGGCGTGCAGGCGCACGACTTTTTGCAGCCGTGGCCTGCTGTGCAAGCCGATACGCTCATTCTTGACCACCAGGGACAGGGCAGTCCGTGGGCAACGGTAAGTTCGCTGGCGGCGGTGCCCGTGACCAGGCCGGTGATGTCGGGGTATGAGCTTACCCGTCGCATCAAGCCTGTATCGCAAGCTGTCCCGGGCATTTGGTCGCGTGGCGATGTGTATCGCGTCACCCTTGATATCAAGGCCAAGGCTCCCGGCGCCTGGGCAGTCTTGACCGACCCTGTACCGGCAGGCGTCACGATACTGGGCAGCGGTCTGGGGCGCGATTCGACGATAGCCGCGCAGGCTGAAACGGATACGCGTTCGCGGGCCCCCAGCTTTATAGAGCGCAGCTTTGATTCTTATCGGGCCTACTACGAATACTTGCCTGCCGGCGACACGACCATCGAATACACCGTGCGGCTGAACACGGCAGGGCAGTTTCAGTTGCCGCCCACACGCATGGAAGCCATGTATCAACCGGATGTATTTGGTGAGCTGCCCAGCCTCGAACCACTGGTCGTGCGGCCCGGGGAAATGGATTGACGCATATGGGCGTAGATCCGCAAACTCGCTGGAACAATATCTTCCGGATCCCTGCCGCGCCGGGCAATTGGCTGGCCTGCTTTGTACTGATCTTCGCCGCCGCCGGACCGGCGACCGCCGCCTTGCCGTCGTATCAGGAGGTAAGAGCCCGCTATCAGGCGTCGGACGTTCTGGTGCTGGATCGAACGGGGCATTTGCTCGGACGGGTGCGCAGCGATTTCCAGGCAAGGCGCGGCGACTGGATCGAGCTGAGCGACATCTCTGTGGCTTTGCAGCGCGCTGTCATTCAATCCGAGGACCGGCGTTTCTACACGCACCCGGGGGTGGACTGGCGTGCGGTGGCGGCCGCGGGGTGGGGAAACCTATTTCATAGCCAACACCGGGGCGCTTCCACTTTGACCATGCAGTTGCTGGGGTTCATAGCCCAGGAGTATCGCCGCGGCCCCGAAGGTCGCGGCATAATCCAGAAAGTCGATCAGGCGTGGCAGGCAGTGTCCATGGAGAAGAGCTGGACCAAGCCACAGATCCTTGAGGCTTATCTGAATCTGGCGGCATTCCGGGGTGAGCTGACAGGGATCGATGCTCTGTCGCGCGTGTTGTTCCAGAAGCATTCCAGCGGCCTGAATGGCCGCGAGGCGGCGATTGCCGTCGTATTGCTGCGCGGTCCCAATGCGCCTTTACCGGTGTTGCAGCAAAGAAGCTGCGCCTTGCTTGTCGATATGGGCATGGCGCAGGAATGCCAGGGTCTGGGCGACTTTCTCTACCAGGTCTTGGAGCGGCGCTCGGCGCCATGGGCCGATACCCGTAACTTGGCTCCGCACTTTGCGCGCCTGGTCATCGGACAGCTTGAAACCGCGCCGGCGCCGGGGCTGGCTTTGCCCACGTCGCTGGACGCCGCCTTGCAACGCTTTGTCTTGCAGCGCGTAGGCCGAAGGCTACAGGCGCTGGGTATGGCAAATGTGCGCGATGCCGCCGTGGTTGTCATGGACAACGAGACGGGAGAAGTGTTGGCCTATGTCGGTTCGTCGGGTGATCTTTCGGCCGCATCGCGGGTAGACCACGCGCG
>JAKFDW010000422.1:0-18397 GCA_036675955.1 Orrella sp.
TAGCAAGCCCGTCACTTCATCGCGTATATAGAGCGCTTCGCCGGCAGGATCCCCTACCGGATCGTTCGACCATGGCGTAAGCTGGTTCTCCCGGCTGTTCTGCGCCCAGGTGTAGCCGCTACCGTCCACCGAGGCCTGGAAACCGAAATGGGGATTGGCGATCACGTTTAGCCAAGGAGCAGGCGTGGACTGGCCCTCGTTCAATATCGTCACATACTCCCGGCCCTGTTTATCGAATCCGCCTAGGCCGTTGAAGAACTCAAGACCGCCAGACACAGGCAATGGCGGTATGGGAAGAACGATTTCCGGGCGGCGGATCGCTGGCTGCTGAATGGCCGGTTGCGGCATGCGGGCCAGCTGTTCGGCAATAGTGCCTCGTCGCGCGATCAGCGCAACCCGCGCCACCGACTGAAGCAGGGCCCGGGTCTCACCGCTCATGAGGTCTGCGCGCAAGGCATAGACCGTACCCTGCGTATGTTCCCCCGCAAAACGCGGTCGAGACTGGCTGCTGCGCACCGCGGTTTCAATTGCTATCTGAAGATCCTGGATATAGGACGAGGCGCGCTCATTGACGATGACAAGGTCAACAGCCAGGCGTTTCATGCGCCAATATTCATGAGCCCGCAACAATTGACGCAGCTTGGCGATATCCTCGATGTCGTCGATACGAAGCAAGACAATAGGCAGATCGCCCGAAATTGCTTGCGGCCAAAGGTTGGACTGAGGTCCCGCACCGCGCATGATAGTCTTGGACGACGCTCTGAAGCGGGGATCGGCATACAGGACGGGCGCTGCCAGTCGCTGGAAGTCCGCCGCCTCCTCTGTGTCGATACCAAGATGGCGCAGCTGGACCTGGGCTTGAGTCCATGCCAGGGTCTTGGCTCGGTCGAACGCACTGCGATCATGATGCTTATCTATGAGACTTATAAGCTCTGCCTGCGACGTAGCCACGACTGTCCAGAAAGCAATGCGGGCAACTTTGCCCGGAGCAATAAGCACGCGATATCTCAGCGCGAAAATAGGGTCCAGTACGGTGCCGACCGTATTCGACAGCGGGCTATCGCCCCGCATGGCGCTCGCGTTCCCCGCCGCATGCCCACGGCCGACAAAGCGCGCACGGTCGGACTCGTATTGCGGCTCGCCGACGAGCTGGCCCTCGACCACGGCGAAATGGGCGGCCCATATATCAGGCTCATCGGATGAACGTTTGCGCCGGGTGGCAACAAGCGCATCGAATTCTTCGAGGCGGCTGGTAACCACGAACATCTTCGCAAACGCAGGATGCGCCTTATCGGCTGCAGGCGTTGCCAGGACAAGCTCGGCGTAAGAGGTCACTTCGATCTCCCGTGGGCGGCGGCCGCTGTTGGCCAGCGAAACACGGCGCACTTCACCGTCATCCTCGCCGGAAACAAGGATATCGACGGTGGTCGTCAAGGCCCCGTCGCGGCGGACAAACTCGGCATAGTCCTCGGCAAAGATGACTTCTCCATGCTCGGCGCCTCCCCCGACCGGCTGCGTGCCGGCAGACCATATCTTGCCTTTCTGCGTGTCTCGCAGAAAAATGAACGCGCCGAAATCATCGCGGGTGGCATCCTCGCGCCACCGGGTCACGGCAATATCGCGCCAGCGGCTGTAGCCTGCCCCCGCATCCGTCAACATGACCGTGTAGCGCCCGTTAGACAGCAAGTGCGTGATCGGCGCCCCGACGGCCGCGCCGGTAAGGCGGCGCACTGTCGCTGCGCCGCCGCTGGCAATAGTTGCGGCAACACTCACCTCTTCGGCGCGTGGATGAGCGATGGCGACGTCTCGAGGCATCCGTTCCTGGAGCAACAGCTCGCAAGCCTGGATCATGGGCTCACGATGGAAACGGATGCGCATCGGGGCGTCCAGCAGCGTATTGGCGATGGCGACAATAGTCATGCCCTGGTGATGCGCCATGAAATTGCGCACGATGGCTACGCTCTTGTTCTCGGGAAGACGCGAAGCCGTGAAATCCAGCGCCTCATAGAAGCCGTAGCGGCCAAGCGCCCCCATGCTGGCAAGCCGAGTGTAGTTCCGGCATGCGCCTGCCGGGTCGACCATGGCTGCAAGCCCTGTAGCATAAGGAGCGATAACCTTGTTTTCGGAAAGCCCGCGCTTGAGACCCAGGCCGGGCACGCCGAAATTGGAATACTGGTAGGTAAACTCCATATCGCGAGCGTTATAGGCGGACTCGGAGATGCCCCAGGGAATATTCAGCGACTCCCCATAGGCTTGCTGGCGCTCCACGACCAGGCGATTGGTTTGCTCCAGCAGGCTGCCATATGGCGCACGCATCACCAGCGAAGGCATGAGGTATTCGAACATGGAGCCGGACCACGAAATGAGCGCAGAGCCCTTGCCCAGTGGCGTAGCCGTGCGGCCCAGGCGCAGCCAGTGCCGGGTTGCCGCGTCGCCCTTCGCTATGGCGAACAGACTGGCGAGTCGCGCCTCTGAAGCGAGCAAGTCGTAGCAGCTGGGATCCAGGCAGTTATCGACATGAGAATAGCCGATAGACAACAGCTTTCTGTCGGGGTCCAGAAGGAATGCGAAATCCATGGCAAGCGCCATCTCTCGCGCCGCATCGGCCAGCGTCTGGAGTCGGTCCGTCAGGGACCTCCCCCCCTCGCCGGCGGCAAGCTCATCGCGGCCGTGTTCGGTCATTGAATTGCCCAGCGCCTGGATCCAGAACAATGCGCTGTTGGAATCGCCATCCTCTTCTGCGGGCAGCAGGCTCTGGAGCATCCTGCCAGCCTTCTCGGCCAGCCGTTTCAGCGCTGGAAGCGATGCCTGAGCCGCTTGCGGCGGAGCATACAGCTTTGCTTCGATCTCGTCCAGAAGCAGGGCAAGTTGCCCGCCGCGCTCGCCGCTTGCGGCCGGCAGAGCGGCGACAGCTTGGCGGGTCAGGCGCAGATTGTCCAGCATGCCAAGCCGGGGCTCCGCCAGGAAAGCGCCGCCCATCCACTCTTCACACGCATTGGCCAATACGATGAGGTGGCCGGCAAGATTGCCGCTATCGACCGACGATATGTAGGCGGGTTCAAGCACGCGCAGATCTTGTGTGCCGTACCAATTAAAAAAGTGCCCATTGAACCGCGCGAGCTTCTGCATGGTCGCCATGGTCGCCTCCAGCCGCTCGACGGTCTGCATGGTGCCCGTCCATCCAAAATCGCGAGCGGCAACAGCCGACAACAGATACAACCCGATATTGGTTGGCGAAGTCCGATGCGCAAGAATGGGCTTTGGATCTTCCTGAAAATTATCCGGCGGCAGCATATTGTCTGCCGGCGTCACAAAGGTTTCGAAGAAACGCCAGGTTCGGCGGGCTGTCAGACGCAGTTCACTGGCATCCGACTCAGAAATTTGGCTGCGCCGCAGTACAGTCTGCGACCGGCTGGTCCACAAGGCAAGCGCCGGCGCTGCCAGCCATAGCAAGGCAAAAGGCAGGATCAGGGGCCAGGACGCTGGCTCAAGGATGAGTACGCCGATCGCCAGCGCCAATGCCAGAGACGTGCCCCCCGCCATTCCCCTATAAAAACCGCGAAGGTCCAACCGCGGGCACTGCGCCACCTGAGCAGTCGTCGTCCATTCAAGAAGGTGCCGTCGCGTTATGAACAGGCGCGCCAAAGTCCTGGCAATGGCGTCGCCCATGCTCCACGCACGGTCAGGCAGAAAAGCGAGGGACAGCGAGACTTGCATGGCAGCAAGCCGCAAGTCGGCGGCAAGCGCGCCAATGTGGCTGTCAAAGCGAATGCCGCTGCGCCGCGGCACCAAAGAAAAAAGGGCAGGCAAAAATGCCGGAATCGCAACGCAGGCAAGAACAAGCAGCATGCTCCGTACGCTGGCCGGCATAGGCAGCAACCAGCTGCAGGCTATCGCGACCAGGGTCGAGGGTGCGAGGATCGAGCGACGCAAGTTGTCCAGCATTTTTCCGCGCCCTATGGAAGGCAGTTCCCCGCTGCCCATGCCGCGCCTAAGTATCCAGGGCAGTAGCTGCCAATCGCCACGGGCCCATCGATGCTGGCGCTTGGCGTCGACATCGTAGCGAGACGGAAATTCTTCTACAACCTCTACATCCGAAGCCAGCCCCGCCCGTGCAAAGATGCCTTCGAACAAATCATGGCTGAGCAGCGCGTTCTCGGGAATGCGGCCCGACAACGCAGCCTCGAAAGTATCCACATCATAGATGCCTTTACCCGTATAAGAGCCCTCTCCGAAAAGGTCTTGATATACGTCGGAAACAGCGGCCGCGTACGGATCCATGCCCCCGGGGCTGGAGAATACCCTTTGATAGACCGAGCCTTCGCTGCCGACAGGCAACGCGGGTGTAACGCGCGGCTGAAGAATGGCGTAGCCATTGACGACACGCTGCTCTGCAACATCGAATTGCGGACGATTCAAGGGATGCGCCATCTTGCCGATCAGGCGCAGCACGGCGTCTCTGGGCAATTTGGTATCCGCATCCAGGGTGATCACATAACGCACGCCCGCCGGCACCGTCACAGGTGCACCCCCGACCGGTATATAGGTGGTGTCGGTCGCGCCGCGCAAGAGCCGATTCAACTCACGCAGCTTCCCCCTTTTCCGTTCCCATCCCATCCATTTATTTTCGCCCGCATTGAAGACACGGCGGCGATGCAGCACCAGGAAACGGCTGCCACCGGGACCGGGGCCGTAACGGCGATTCAGTTCCGCGATCGCTGCAGCGGCTGCGGCGAGCAGAGGTTCGTCGCCAGGCATCACTTCCTGATCCGCATCAAGGCCATCAAGCAATAGGGCGAAAACAAGATCGCCGTTGGCAGCGCCAAGATAGTGCACTTCAAGCCGCTCGATTTGCTCGAGAAGATCAGCTTCGCTGGCCAGCAACGTGGGAATGGCCACCAGCGTTCTAAGTGAATGCGGGACTCCGGCCCTGAGTTCAAGGCCCGGCAAGGTCGTGGCGGCAACAGTCCACGAGACCGCGCGATTGACAAGGGCAGTCGCCAGCTCGGTCGCCGGCAGGAACGTGGTCAGCGCGAACAAGGCGAGCCAACCAGCGGCCAGCCCCGGAAACCAAACTGCCCAAAGCGCCAAGCCCATCAGAACGGCTGTGACGAATAGGATCGTCCCTGCATAGCCTCGAATTCCCAGGCGTGTGTTCATGCGGCTCAGGCGCAGCCGCAAAGGCGCCCGGAATCCTATCGTTCGTTCCAGCGCAGGCCGGCCTTCGGCAATCAGATAATAGCCAGGATCGCCAATGCGCTGGGCTTGCCCCTTTCCGCCAGCCTGGGTTTGCCCTGCCGGGATTGCGTCCAGCGCATGGCCAGCGACTTCGAGCTCGGATAAGGATGAGCCGCGCGCCAACTGCTCGATGGCGCTGCGATACAAGTTGCGAGTCGAAAAGTCCATATCGCCGAAAGCGCTTGCTTCGCGCAAACGTTCGTCTACCAGGCTTACCTTCTCGAACAGCTCGGCCCAATCAATATCGGAAATCAGCCGCATACTCGTAATGATATTGCGCACCGTGACATTGGATGCTCCCTGCCGTTGCTGAGCATGGAGCACGACTTCATCAATGGAGGTATCTTGACGTCCAAGCCGTTCTTCCAACCATCCAAGCGCGGGCGTGGTCCTTGGGTCCTGGTCTCGTAGCCGCTTCGCCAGGTGCGCGGCGAATGCCTCAGACAAGGGACCCGACGCCCGCGTGGAAATATCGTTTTCAAGCGCAAACTGAAAGCTCTGGGACCCTACAAGCCGGCCGGCCAAGGCTTCGGCATCAGCCCGGGACTTCTGTCCGGACGTAATTTGATCAGCCAGGCGACGCAGGTTTTCGATAAGCACAATACGAAGCGTAATTGCTATAGCCCATAGCTCACCGATCGCCAAAGGCTGGACGCGCTGGTAGGCAGCAATGAAGCGCGTCAATATGTCGGGGTCGAAATTGCTGTCGGTATGGGCCACGAAGGCCCAGGCTATACCGAATACCCTCGGATAACCCGCGAAGGGCCCTTCGGCCAGTTTAGGCAATTGGCGATAAAAGCCGGGCGGCAAATCGTCCCTTATTTCGCGAATCTGCTCTTCAACAAGGTGATAGTTATCAAGCAGCCATTCAGCGGCGGGGACCACACCGCGGCCGCTTTCGAGTTCCGCGGCGCTGGCACGATAAGCGGCGAGCAACACCGTGGCATTATCGCCAAGCCGTTTGCGCAAGGAAGGAACTCGTGGCGGCTTTTGCGTGACCGGCTGAGCCGCAGCCAAGCTTGCGGCGTGCTGCTCAAGCCGTTCAATGCCGAAAAGCTCTTCTCTGACCGGCGCCAAGTCGTTCCATGGCGCGGACGTCGAACGACGCCAGAAGGCATAACGAAAGATAGTGTTTTTAGACAAAGGCAGAATCCACATGGCGGTGCGAAGCGCTACCGAACTCTGCAATCTTGTTGCCAACGCGCAGCTGTTCTTTAGTCATTTGAATAACTCCTTGAACTACTACCGTGTTATGCCTAGCGGCTCCTTACAGCATACGCCCTATTTCCAAAAATCGGGCACGACGCACTGCTTTAGCGCACTCGTCGCGCCCGGCGACATGGCCTATGCACCATATTGAAGCGTCCCACCCCATATCCGGAACACTTATGGCTCCATGCGCGCTGATGTCATGCTCACTTCACTTAGAAAGTTGGCATGGCTATTGCGTATCGACGGAAGCGCTGTTCATTCAGCTCGGGCTGATCTTAAGCCGATCTTCCTTCAACTTGGAGTCATCATGAAACGTAGACTGGTCCTCAAACAACTGACCGCAGCGAGTTTTCTTGCACTATCAGGCTGGATGCCCCAGGCACTGGCAGCCGACACAATCAAGGTCGGCATCCTGCACTCATTGTCCGGCACGATGGCAATTTCGGAAACGTCGCTCAAGGACGTGGCCCTGATGACCATCGACGAAATCAATGCCAATGGCGGCGTATTGGGCAAGAAGCTGGAAGCGGTGGTCGTCGACCCCGCATCGAACTGGCCGTTATTTGCGGAAAAAGCCCGCCAGCTGTTGTCCCAGGACAAAGTATCAGTCGTGTTCGGCGCGTGGACGTCGGTCTCGCGAAAATCGGTCTTGCCGGTATTCAAGGAGCTGAACGGCCTGCTGTTCTATCCCGTGCAGTATGAAGGAGAAGAACTCGAGAAAAATGTTTTCTATACCGGAGCCGCTCCCAACCAGCAGGCCATACCGGCCGTCGAGTACTTGATGAGCGAAGACGGCGGAGGCGCCAAGCGTTTTGTATTGCTGGGTACAGACTACGTCTACCCTCGCACGACCAACAAGATCCTGCGCGCCTTCCTGCACTCCAAGGGAGTCAAGGACAGCGATATCGACGAGGTCTACACGCCCTTCGGGCATTCCGACTATCAGACCATCGTCGCCAACATCAAGAAGTTCTCCACGGGCGGAAGAACAGCGGTGATCTCGACCATCAATGGCGATTCGAACGTGCCCTTTTATAAGGAACTGGGCAACGCGGGACTGAAGGCCACAGACGTCCCCGTCGTGGCCTTCTCAGTGGGCGAAGAAGAGCTGCGCGGCGTGGACGCCAAACCGCTCGTCGGCCACCTGGCCGCCTGGAATTACTTCCAATCCATCAGGAACCCGGTCAACACAGCCTTCATCGACAAATGGAAGGCCTACGCCAAAGCCAAAAACCTGCCCAACGCCTCAACCGTCGTGACCAACGATCCCATGGAAGCCACTTACATCGGCATCCATATGTGGAAGCAAGCCGTGGAACAGGCCAAGACGACGGACGTCGACAAGGTAATCGAAGCAATGGGCGGGCAGACGTTCACAGCTCCCGATGGATTCACCATCCAGATGGACAAGACCAACCACCATTTGCACAAGCCCGTCTATATCGGCGAGATCAATGCCGACGGTCAGTTCGATATCGTGTGGAAAACCAAGGGGCCCATACGCGCCCAACCCTGGAGCCCGTACATCGCGGGTAATGAAAACAAGCAAGGTCTTTGATTGGACAAGTTCGCCATGGGCTATGCCGCATTCCTGACATTCTGGCGCCGGATTTTCCTGGCGATATTGCTGGCCACGCTCGCCCCGGGCGCGCTGGCTGCGGAGCCGGCAAATATCGATGCGGCGCTGCTTGCCCCATTGGCGGACGGCGACACCGATGCCAAGCTGCAGGTCATCTCGCAGCTTGGCCGGCTGGCCAAGCCCCGGGCAGCGCAAGTGCTCGAGGCCCTGTCGAACGCGAGCCTGTATGCCACCTCCGGAGGCCGCATCCTGATCGCTTATGACGGCAAGCCCGCTATCGACCCTGCTACAGGAGAAGAACTCGATCTACCGGCCGACGCCGGCAACGTCATGATCAACAACCGGCTGCGGCGCGCCATTGCCGGCGCGCTGGCCATATCGCAACTTTTCTCCGACGACGTGCAAGTGCGCCTGTCTGCTGCAAAACGCATGCAGCAAAGCACGGATACCTCGTCCATCGCCTTGATTGCGCAAGCGCGATCCCGCGAAACCAATGCAGAGGTGCAAAGCGCACTGGATGTCGCGCAGGCCAGCCTGGAGTTGAAAAGCCCCGATGCCGCCACACGCGTGCGTGCGGTAGAAAGACTGGGCGACACGCAGCGAGGCCAGTTCCGCCCCATTCTGGCCGGTCTGCTTATTCAGAACAACGAAGGCGTTTACGCCGAACCGGACGAGCAGGTGCGCGCCGCCGCGGTGAAGGCACTCGGGCGTATTGATCGCCACCAGAGAAAAATAGAATGGGCGGGCAATCTGTTCTACGGCATAAGCCTGGGCAGCGTCCTGCTATTGGCGGCATTGGGCCTGGCCATCACATTCGGCCTGATGGGCGTGATCAATATGGCGCATGGCGAACTGCTGATGATAGGCGCCTACGTCACTTACCTGATGCAGCTGTTCTTTCGGCAATTCGCGCCGGCCTGGATAGACTGGTATGTGATTGCTGCCCTGCCCATGGCTTTCCTGGTGACGGCCGGCGTCGGCATGGCGCTGGAGCGCACCGTCATCCGATGGCTGTACGGACGCCCCTTGGAAACCTTGCTGGCAACCTGGGGAATCAGCCTGATACTCATGCAGGGCGTGCGGACCATCTTTGGTGCGCAGAATGTAGAGGTCAGCAATCCGTCCTGGATGTCCGGCGGTGTCACGCTGCTGGGCGGCCTGGTGCTCAGCTATAACCGCCTCGCCATTATCGTGTTTGCGTTGCTGGTGGTCTTCTTCGTATGGCTGCTGCTTAATCACACGCGCCTGGGTCTGTTCGTGCGCGCCATCACCCAGAATCGCCGCATGGCGGATTGCGTGGGTGTGCCTACCGGCCGTATCGATATGCTGGCTTTCGGACTGGGCTCGGGCATCGCGGGTTTGGGCGGGGTCGCGCTGTCCCAATTGGGGAACGTGGGTCCGGATCTCGGGCGCGGCTACATCGTCGATTCTTTCATGGTGGTCGTCCTGGGAGGCGTGGGCCAGTTGGCCGGCACCGTGATCGCGGCGCTGGGCCTGGGCAGCCTCAACAAGTTTCTTGAACCCTGGGCCGGCGCCGTCCTGGCCAAAATCACAATACTGGTGCTCATCGTGCTATTCGTCCAGAAACGTCCGCAAGGACTCTTTGCGCCGCGCGGAAGGAGCGTCGAATGACTTCACCGTCGCTGACCGCCACGCAAAACCACCTGTTGCGCAGGCAACACCTGTTTTCACCCAAGGCCTGGACCGGCCTGTTGGCGGCCACCGTAGTGCTCGCCTTGCTTCCTTTGCTGAACCTGGTGCTGCCTGTCGATCACCCGCTGCACATATCGTCCTATGCCATTGCCCTGTTGGGTAAATTCATGTGTTACGCCATGGCGGCCCTGGCACTGGACCTTGTGTGGGGTTATGCCGGCATCCTGTCGCTGGGCCATGGCATATTCTTCGCCTTGGGCGGCTACGCGCACGGCATGTATCTGATGCGCTCCATTGGCCGCGATGGCGTCTACCAAAGCCATCTGCCGGACTTCATGGTGTTCCTGGACTGGAAAGAGTATCCCTGGTACTGGGCGTTCACCGACCACTTCGCATACGCCATGCTGCTCGTCGTCCTGGTGCCCGGTGTGCTGGCATTCATCTTCGGCTACTTTGCCTTCCGCTCGCGCATCAAAGGCGTGTATTTCTCGATCATTACGCAAGCCATGACTTTTGCCGCAATGCTGCTTTTCTTTCGCAATGACACCGGTTTCGGAGGCAACAACGGCTTCACCGATTTCAAGCGCATCCTGGGCTTTGACATCACCGCTCCCGACACGCGGGCCGTGCTTTATTGGACGACGCTGATCGTGCTGGCGATGGCGCTGATTTTCGCACGCGCCATCACCCAGTCCAAGCTTGGGCGCGTATTGACCGCGCTGCGCGATTCCGAAAGCCGCCTGCGTTTCATCGGCTATGACCCACTGGGTTTCAAGCTGTTTGTCTGGACCGTCTCGGCCGTCATGTGCGGTATCGCCGGTGCACTCTACGTGCCCCAGGTGGGCATCATCAACCCCAGCGAAATGTCCACCGAGACATCAATAGAAATGGTGATCTGGGTAGCCACCGGCGGGCGCGGCACACTGATCGGTCCCATTCTCGGCGCCGGCGTGGTCAACGGACTTAAAACCTGGTTTACCAGCGTGCTGCCGGAATTCTGGCTGTATGCGCTTGGCCTCATCTTCGTCCTGACAACACTGTTCCTGCCCCAGGGCATCGTGGGGCTGCTGCGACGGATTGCTGCGCGGCGCAATGCAAGGAGGACATCTTGAAACCTGAACATGCACGACAACTGCAGGAACTTCAGGCAGCGGTGGTGATGACGGATTCGGGCAGCGACGCCTCGTACGGTCATGTCGCCACCCGGGATGTCGACACTCGCCACGGCGTGATTCTGTACCTGGAAGACATCACCGTGAGTTTCGATGGCTTCAAGGCCCTCAACAAGCTGAGCCTGGACATCGGCGTGGGCGAACTACGCTGCATCATCGGTCCCAACGGGGCCGGCAAGACGACCATGATGGACGTCATTACGGGGAAGACCGCGCCGACATCCGGCTCGGCCTTTTTCGGCCAGAACGTCGACCTGACCAAGCTCAACGAGACGCAGATCGCCCATGCCGGGATAGGCCGGAAATTCCAGCGGCCCACGGTCTTCGAAAACCACAGCGTCTTCGAAAACCTGGAACTCGCCATGAAGACCGACAAGCGGGTGCGGCCCACTCTCTTTGCCAAACTGACTGGCCAGCAGGCCGACGCCATCGGCTCCACCCTGGAATTGATACGGCTGACGCACGAGGCATGGCGCCCGGCCGGCCTGCTATCCCACGGGCAGAAGCAATGGCTGGAAATCGGCATGCTGCTGATGCAGGAGCCCAAGCTTCTATTGCTGGACGAACCGGTGGCAGGCATGACCGACGCCGAAACCGAACGCACCGGTGAGTTGCTCAACGAATTGAAAGGCCGCCATTCGCTGATGGTCGTCGAACACGACATGGATTTCGTGGCCAGCATAGCGGGTGCCGGCAAAGTCACGGTACTGCATGAAGGTTCGGTCCTTGCCGAAGGCTCCATGGCGCAGGTCCAGGCGGACCAGCGCGTAATCGAAGTTTATCTGGGACGCTGACATGCTCGACGTGCAGGCCATCAACCAATATTACGGCGGCAGCCATACACTGCGAGGCGTCTCTTTGTCCTTGCAAAAGGGCGAGTGCCTTGCCCTGCTGGGCCGCAATGGCGTGGGAAAGACCACCTTGCTCAAGTGCCTGATGGGCGTGCTGCCGGTCTCTTCGGGCAGTGTCGTCTTCAATGGTGAAGACATCAGCCGGCTGGCGCCGCATGAACGCGCGGCACGGGGTATCGCCTATGTGCCGCAGGGACGCGATATTTTTGCACACCTTACGGTGGAAGAGAACATTCTCATGGGCATGGCTACCAAGCCGGCAGCTGCGGCGCGGCGGATCAAGGGCGAAATCTTCGAGCTTTTCCCAGTGCTCAAATCCATGCTGGCGCGCCGCGGCGGCGACCTTTCGGGAGGACAGCAACAACAACTGGCCATTGCACGAGCCCTGGTGGCCGAGCCGAAACTGGTCATACTGGACGAACCCACCGAAGGCATCCAGCCATCCATCATCAAGGATATTGCCAAAGTGATAAGGCTGCTTCGGGAACGCGGCGACATCGGCATCTTGTTGTGTGAGCAATACTTCGATTTCGCCCGCGAGCTGGCCGACCAGTTCGTGGTGCTGTCGCGCGGCGAGGTAGTGGCCGCCGGCGATAAATCGCAAATCGATGGCGACGACGTCCGCAGCCATCTCTCGGTCTGACACGCATGCCCACCCTTGCCCATCCCGCAACCCTCGATCAGTGGCACGCGAGACTGGCCTTGACGTTCGCACGGCAAGGATTGGACAAAACCGTGCTGGCGAAGCGCAGGCACGAAGGACCTTTACTGGTCCAGAAGACCCTCTACCCCGAAGGGCCGGGCATCTGCCACGTCACCATCCTGCATCCCCCTTCCGGCATTGCCGGCGGCGATGTCCTGGAGATCGACATCGATGTCCAGGACGACGCCCATGCCGTATTGGGTACACCAGGCGCTACCCGCTGGTACAAGGCCAATGGCAGGCATGCCGCCCAGCATGTACGGCTATGCGTCGCGGCCGGCGCATGCCTGGACTGGCTGCCTCAGGAAAATATTCTTTTCGAACAATCCCTGGCGTCGTTGAGTACACGCCTGCACCTGCAAACCGGCGCGTGCGCAATAGGATGGGAGATCACCCAATTGGGCAGCATCGGCAAAGCCACGCATTGGGACGAAGGCTGCGCGCAGCTGGACACGGAACTGACACTCGATGGCCAAGCGATATGGCTGGAAGCCGGCGAGCTCTACGCCGGCGGCCTCTTGCGCCATAGCGGCAATGGCCTGGCGGGCTTTCCTGTGCTGGCCACCTTATGGGCATTTGGCCCCGCTCTGGGCACCGAGCAGGTCGACGACCTTGCCGCCGACCTGCCGTGGACCCAAAACCTACGGGCAGGCCTGACCCATATACCGCAACCGAACAAGCAAGGCCTGAGCCTTGTTCGCGTGCTTGGAATACATGTGCAGGATGTAAAGCGTCTGCTGATTGCGCTGTGGATGCGCATGCGGCCGCTCGTGCTGAACACGCAAGGCGCTTACCTGCGCTTATGGAACACGTGAAACCCGACAAGGAATCAAACAATGGACCTAACTCCCCGTGAAAAAGACAAGCTGCTTATCTTTACCGCCGCCCTGCTGGCCGAGCGGCGCAAGGCGCGCGGTGTCAAGCTGAACTATCCCGAATCGATCGCACTGATCACGGCCGCATTGATGGAAGGCGCGCGCGACGGCCGCAGCGTCTCCGATCTCATGCAGTTCGGCACCACCATACTGAGCCGTGACGATGTCATGCAGGGCATACCCGAAATGGTCGCCGACATACAAGTGGAAGCCACCTTTCCGGACGGCACCAAGCTGATCACGGTCCACCAGCCCATTATCTGACGCGGCACACGCAACACCGACGACTCTTTTATTTATCCGAGGAAGTTCCATATGTCTACTCGCCCACATCCACCCAGCCGGTATATCGGCGCGGCCGGCGCCGCGGGCCTTGCCCTTATGTCCTGCGCCGCCGTGGCGCACCCGGGACATGAACACGCCATATCCGGCCATATGTTCCAGGCCGGACTGCTTCATCCCTTGACCGGCCTGGATCACCTGCTTGCCATGGTGGCGGTCGGCATATGGGCCGCACTGAGCCACACGAATATACGCCAGGCAATCTGGACGCCGGTCACCTTCCTCTGCCTGCTGCTGGCGGGCGCACTGATGGGCATGGCGGGCCTCAGCCTTCCGGGAGTCGAACCCATCATCGTGGCTTCCTTGCTGGTGCTTGGGCTTTTACTGGCGAGCCGGGCTACCCTATCCGGTCCGGCCAGCGCACTCCTGGTCGGCTTCTTTGCCTTGTTCCATGGCATGGCGCACGGTTCCGAATTGCCCGCCGGCGCGGGCGCCGCGGCGTTTATTGCGGGCTTCATGCTGAGCACCCTGGCCTTGCATGGAATGGGCCTGGCCGGCGGCTTCGCACTCAAGCAACGGACTTTGTGGCTGACGCGCGCTGCAGGTGCCGGCATTACCGCATACGGCATATCCCTGCTGGCCTCGACGGCCTGAAACTCACAGAGAATTCGCCAACCCAAACTCAGGAGGCCAACCATGATACCTGGTGAAATCATTGCCGAACCCGGCGATATCGAGCTGAACGCCGGCCGCGCAAGCTGCATGGTCGACGTCGTCAACGCCGGCGACCGGCCTGTGCAGGTCGGCTCCCACTACCATTTTGCCGAAGTCAATTCCAGCCTGGAGTTCGATAGAAAGCTGGCGCGCGGATACCGCCTGAACATCACTGCCGGCACTGCCGTACGTTTCGAGCCGGGCCAGAAACGCACCGTCGAACTGGTGCAACTGGCCGGGGACCGCGTTGTCTACGGTTTCAATGCCGACATTATGGGATCACTCTGATGGTAGCCATCTCGCGACGCGCCTATACCGAAATATTCGGTCCCACCATCGTCAACGGCGTGGGTGATCGGGTCCGCCTTGCCGACACCGGATTGTTGGCGGAAGTCGAAAAAGACCACACAATTTTCGGTGAAGAAGTAAAGTTCGGCGGCGGGAAGGTCATACGAGATGGAATGGGGCAAAGCCAGCGCATCAGCGCCGACTGCGCCGACAGCGTGATTACCAACGCGCTGATCATCGACGCGATCACCGGCATCATCAAGGCCGACATAGGAATCAAGAACGGCCTGATCTCGGGCATAGGAAAAGCCGGCAATCCGGATATCCAGCCCGGCGTGACCATCGTGATAGGCCCGGCCACCGAGATCATTGCCGGCGAAGGCATGATCATCACAGCAGGCGCCATTGATTCGCATATCCACTTCATCTGCCCCCAGCAGATCGAAGAAGCCACGGCCAGCGGCATTACCACCATGATAGGCGGGGGCACGGGCCCCGCTACCGGCACCCTTGCGACCACCTGCACGCCCGGTCCCTGGCATATCCACTCCATGCTCTGCTCGCTCGACGCATTCCCCATGAACATCGGCTTGCTGGGCAAAGGCAATGCGAGCCAGCAGGCGCCACTGCTGGAGCAGGTGGAAGCCGGCGCCATAGGCCTGAAGCTGCACGAAGACTGGGGCACCACTCCCGCCGCTATCGATACCTGCCTGACGGTGGCCGACCAGGCCGATGTGCAGGTCGCCATCCATAGCGATACCCTGAATGAATCGGGTTTCGTCGAGGATACGTTCAAGGCATTCAAGGGCCGCACTATCCATTCTTTCCATACCGAAGGAGCCGGTGGCGGCCATGCCCCCGACATCATCCGGGCGGCCGGCATGCCCAATGTACTGCCGGCCTCCACCAACCCCACCATGCCTTTCACCGTCAACACCGTCGAGGAGCATCTGGACATGCTGATGGTGTGCCACCACCTTGACTCTTCCATTGCCGAAGACGTTGCGTTTGCAGAAAGCCGCATACGCCGCGAGACCATTGCGGCCGAAGATGTATTGCACGACCTGGGCGCATTTTCCATCATGAGTTCGGATTCGCAGGCCATGGGGCGCATCGGCGAAGTTGTGCTGCGTACCTGGCAGACCGCCGACAAGATGAAGACGCAGCAAGGTGCACTGCAGGGCGACAGCGCACGCGCCGACAATCATCGCATCAAGCGCTACATCGCCAAATACACCATCAACCCGGCCTTGGCGCACGGCATCAGTCATAAAGTAGGTTCGATCGAAGTCGGCAAGCTGGCCGATATCGTGCTGTGGCGGCCCGCTTTCTTCGGCGTCAAAGCCAGCATGGTGCTCAAGGCCGGCATGATCGCGGCGGCCAGCATGGGCGATCCCGGCGCGTCCATCTCGACGCCTCAACCTGTGCTTTTCCGGCCCATGTTCGGCAGCTTCGGCAAAGCGCTCAAGACCTCTATCACTTTTCTTTCGCAAGCCGGCATGGCGAACCCTGCCGTTCATGAGCTCGGCCTGACCAAGACGCTGGAGCCGGTCCACGGCTGCCGTAGTGTCGGCAAGAAGGACATGGTGCATAACAACTGGCTGCCACACATCACAGTCGACCCACAAACCTATCAAGTCATGGCCGACGGCCGGCTATTGAGCTGCGAGCCGGCCGGCGTGCTGCCCATGGCACAGCGCTACTTTCTCTTTTAACTATGCGTATCATCAGAAAACATCTGCGCGACGTGCACATTGCACCGTCACTTATCATTGACGTGCCGAAAGCCATCCTGGCGTATTCGTCGCGCCGCCGCAGTCGTCAGCGTATCAAGCTGGACAACGGCGAGGTCGTGGGCCTGATCCTGAATCAGGGCACGGTGCTGCGCCATGGCGACATCCTGGTGGCCGACGACGGCAAGTTCATCGCGGTGCACGCGGCTATCGAACCCGTGGTACGCGTGACCGCCCGGAATCTTCCCCAGTTGACCCGCGCCGCGTATCACCTTGGAAACCGCCATATCCTCGTCGAGATCGGCCCGGACTACCTGCAGCTTGAATATGACCCCATTCTTGTCGATATGCTGAATCAAATGGGCGGCGTCGCGATAGCCAAGGTGGAGGCACCGTTCGAGCCTGATGCCGGCGCCTACGGCGGCGGGCACAAACATGGCCACGATGAGACATACGCCGAAGACTATGCCCTGGCGCAGTCCGCCTATGCCGCGCGCGACGGACATACGCATGAACACCCGCACAAGCATGAACACCCGCACAGGTGAGCATGGCATGGACACCTGTCAGCTCACGGCCCTGCTGCAACTGTCGTCCCCGGCATTGCCCATAGGCGGCTACAGCTATTCCCAGGGTTTCGAAGCCGCCGTAGACCGCGAGTTGGTCCGCGATGAAGCCAGCGCCTGCGTGTGGATACGGGAACAGCTGGAGTTGGTTATCGCCCAATGCGAGGCCCCGGTGTGGACGCTATTGTTCGCCGGCTGGGCCGAGGGCAACTGGCAAGGGCTGGTTCACTGGAACAAATGGTTCCATACATCACGCGAAAGCCGCGAGTTGCGCCAGGAGACCGAACAGATGGGGTGGTCGCTGGTAAAGCTGTCCACCGACCTGGGGTGGGGCCAGCCTGCGGCGCGCGATCGCTTGCTCGCGCTGCCCACTGCCACCTTGCCAGCCGCGCATGCTTATTGCGCGCACGCATTGGGTGTGGAAAAGATCAACGGATTGGCCGCGTACTTGTTTGCGTGGCTGGAAAACCAGGTCATGGCCGCCATAAAGACCGTGCCTCTCGGGCAAATGTCGGGGCAACGCATTTTGAATCAATTGCGCCTATGCATACCGGCTGTGTGCAACGAGGCCTTGAGCCGCGCTGCACACGAACCGCCTCGTATCCATACACTGGCGCCCCAGCTTGCCATCCTGTCGTCCCGGCACGAAACCCAGTACTCCCGTTTATTTCGATCCTGAAAGAAAGGCCGCATTATGCCCTCCCACCGAAGCTTCAACTCCCCACCGCCATCGCGTACCAAGTCGTTGCCGCCGCTGCGTGTCGGCGTAGGCGGCCCGGTGGGCTCCGGTAAAACCACCTTGCTGGAAATGCTGTGTAAAAGCATGTCCGAGAAGTACGATCTGATCGCCATCACCAACGACATCTACACCAAGGAAGATCAGCGCCTGCTGACTATTTCAGGCGCCCTGCCGGCCGACCGCATCATGGGCGTTGAAACCGGCGGCTGCCCCCATACGGCCATACGTGAAGATGCCTCCATCAATCTGGAGGCGATCGACCGGATGCTGTGCCGGTTTCCCGATGCGGATATCGTCTTTGTGGAGTCCGGCGGCGACAATCTTGCCGCCACCTTCAGCCCCGAACTCTCCGACCTGACACTCTATGTCATCGATGTCGCGGGCGGCGAGAAAATCCCCCGTAAAGGCGGGCCCGGCATCACTAAATCCGATCTTCTCATTATCAACAAGACCGACCTCGCCCCCTACGTCGGCGCATCGCTGGAAATAATGAAAGAAGACACACTGCGCATGCGGGGCAACCGTCCATTCGTCATGGGCACGATCAAGAATGGCGTGGGGCTTGACGACATCATTGCCTTCATCGAGACCGAGGGCATGCTGGGCGGCGCCCCGTAATGCCGGCGCGTGGCGCGGTTCGAGTTGTGCCGCTGGGGGTGGCTGCATGGAGCTTCCCCTAAAAAGCGTAAAATACTACGTCCCCGGATTTAGACCACAGTATTGGAAGCAACCCATCTTGAACACGAAAAGAAGCAAACGCTGGAATGGCAATTTAGATTCATTAGGCGCGGA
>JAKFDW010000423.1:0-1798 GCA_036675955.1 Orrella sp.
GTTTCGGCCCTTTCAGCGACTCCACACCGAGAGCGAATTCCCTGGAACAGGGATCGGGCTCGCGACCGTTCGCCGGATCGTCGAACGCCACGGCGGCCGCGTGTGGGCAGAGGGCGCGCCAGGACGCGGCGCCGCCGTCTTCTTCACCCTCCCGCCCGCGGCAATGGAAGGCCGGCGATGATTCGCCATCGAGGTTGCCCGCCTGGGGTCATTCTGTTGAAAGCCCGGATTGGGACCAATGCGCAAAACGATAGGCGCCGTTGCTTCCGTGATTCATTGACAGATTTGGCAGCGCATTTGGGGGGCGGCCCCTCGCGGCACATCAAGTGACCGTGAAAATCCCGATCATGGACTTGCCTTGGGCAATACCGCAGGCCAGGTCAATACCTTGGCTTGCGCAGGAGCGGCCGGTACCAGCTGGTGCAACCGAGCCGGGTTGCCATTAAGCAAGGAGGAAATAAACCTGCTGCAACTCCAGAAACTAGTCTATTTGGAGGAGGCTTCTTCACGGCTCGCCCCCTAGAATTCAGCTGCGGGGTTTAGTGCTTTTTTATTTAGCTGGCGTGAGGTTGCAATGTGTGGAAAGTCGTTTCCTGACAAAGACTTAACCCACTTCGAGACCGCCACGTTATACCGCAGCGGCCGTTTTATACCCGCAGACCCTGCGGTATACATTCGTTAGCCATCGAAAGGGAGATCTCGTGAAGTGCCCTCATTGCCGAACTGACTTTCACGATCAAGTCCAAACCACACCACTCGGAATGGACAGGGACGGATTCTGGTTTGTAGAGCAAACAGTCTGTCCGGCATGCCTGCGGGTGACCATATCTCTGGTGTCCAAGACTGCCATTGACTTCGGCGGCCGGCTGGGCCGGATGCCGGGCGACGAAGTCTCTCGAGCCTTGGCTCATCCAAGGACCGCGCTTCGCCCTCTTCCACCGAAAGAAGTTCCTGAAGAGTTTGCCGCTGACTATCGTGAGGCAGCACTTGTCTTGTCCGACAGCCCAAAGGCCAGCGCCGCCTTGAGCCGGAGATGTCTGCAGCATTTAATCAGAGAAAAGGCAGGCATCAAGAAGCCAGACCTGGCAAAGGAGATTGATGAGTTAATCGCTACAAAGGCTCTTCCGTCGCATCTCGCTGAGGCGATCGATGCAATTCGGAACATCGGCAACTTCGCGGCGCATCCGATCAAGACCACCGCAACAGGAGAAGTCGTACCGGTCGAACCCGGCGAAGCGGAATGGACGCTGGACGTCCTTGATGGACTCTTCGACTTCTATTTCGTACAACCGGCCGCTCTAAAGGCAAGGCGTGATGCGCTAAATGCGAAGCTTGCCTCTGCAAACAAGCCTCCAGTCAAGTAATGAATCCGATGGCTAACCCCTCAGTCAAGGGGACGTCTTGCGCTTACGCGCAAGCCGCCCCTTACCTCGAACTACAAGAGCTTCCCCACCGTTGTCAAACCATGACCTCCTTTTTTTTTTCATCTCAAAGGTGTCAGCTTTACGGGTCAGCCACATAAAAAAAGCCCCGCGATGCGAGGCTTTCTTTGTACGCTGCGTGCGCTTTTCAGTGGGAAAGGATCTTGTTGAGAAAATCCTTGGTGCGTGCCTGGCGGTTTTCGGGGTGGTTGAAGAACTCGTCCTTCGAGCAGTCTTCCAGAATCCGCCCGCCTACGTCCATGAAAATGACGCGGCTGCCGACCTTGCGGGCAAAGCCCATCTCGTGGGTCACGACCATCATGGTCATGCCTTCGACGGCCAGGCCCATCATGCAGTCCAGCACTTCGCCGACCATT
>JAKFDW010000424.1:0-2113 GCA_036675955.1 Orrella sp.
GCCGGAATCGACATTGGGGCAGATCAGAAGATTGGCCTCGCCTTGCAGCGTGGTCAAAGGCATGATGCGCTTGCGCAAGGCTTCGTCGAGCGCGCAATCGCCATGCATTTCACCATCGATTTCGAGGCCGGGTTCGCGTTCGCGCACCAATGCCAACGCTGCCTGCATTTTTGCCCCGGACGCGGAACTGCCCGTGCCAAAATTCGACCGTGAAAGCAATGCCACCTTGGGCTCGATGTTCAGGCGGCGCATTTCGGCCGCTGCCGCAATCGTGATTTCGGCGATTTGCTCGGCGTCCGGATTATCGTTGACGTGGGTGTCCGCCATGGCCACGGTATGCTCGGCCAGCAGCACGATATTCATGGCTGCATAGGTTTCGGCGCCGGGGGCCTTGCCGATGACTTCATCGATGAACCGTAGGTGGTCGGCGTAGGCGCCCACCGTGCCGCACACCATGCCGTCGGCATCGCCCAGATGAACCATCATGGCGCCAATAAGCGTCAGCCGGCGGCGCATTTCGACGCGCGCCATCTCTTTGCTGATGCCGCGCCGGCACATCAGTTCCCAGTAAGTCGTCCAGTAGCGGTGAAAGCGTTCGTCGTAGTCCGGATTCGTGACTTCGACGTCGTGGCCCAGGCGCAGGCGCAGGCCGAATTTCTTGATGCGGTCGGCCAGCACGGAGGGGCGGCCCACCAGTATGGGTTTGGCGACTTTTTCATCGACTATGATCTGTACCGCACGCAATACGCGCTCGTCTTCGCCTTCGGTAAAGACGATGCGCGACTTGCCGCCGTCGCGCACCAATTTCTTGGCGTTCGAGAACAGCGGCTTCATGAAGGAACCGGACCGGTAGACGAACTGCTGCAGTTGTTCGGCGTAGCCTTCGAGATCGGCGATGGGCCGCGTGGCAACGCCATCTTCGATGGCCGCCGCCGCGACGGCGACCGCGATGCGCACGATGAGCCGGGGATCGAAAGGCTTGGGAATGAAGTACTCGGGACCGAAGGCAACGCCATAGGTGCCATAGGCCGCAGCCACCACATCGTTCTGCTCTTCCTGCGCCAGCTTGCAAATGGCAATGACAGCCGCCTTTTCCATGCCCCGCGTGATGGTGGTCGCCCCGACATCAAGCGCACCTCGGAAAATATAAGGGAAACACAGGACGTTGTTGACCTGGTTGGGGTAGTCGGAGCGGCCCGTTGCCATGACCACGTCGTCGCGCACCGCATGCGCATCTTCGGGAAGAATTTCGGGATTGGGATTGGCCAGCGCCAGGATCAGCGGCTTGGCGGCCATTCTGGCGACCATTTCGGGCTTGAGCACACCCCCGGCGGACAAGCCCAGGAACACATCGGCGTCGTCGACGATATCGGCCAGCTTGCGGGCGGTCGTTTCCTGCGCAAAGCGTTCTTTGTCAGGATCCATGAGCGTGGTGCGGCCCTTGTACACCACGCCTTCTATGTCGGAGACCCAGATGTTTTCAAGAGGCAGGCCCAGGTCGACCAGCAAGTCCAGACAGGCCAGCGCGGCTGCGCCCGCGCCTGAAACGACGACCTTTATTTTCTTGATGTCTTTGCCGACCACTTCCAGGCCATTGATGAAAGCAGCCGAAACGCAGATGGCGGTACCGTGCTGGTCGTCGTGGAAGACAGGAATATTCATGCGCTCGCGCAACTTGCGCTCGACAATGAAACACTCCGGCGCCTTGATGTCTTCGAGATTGATCCCGCCGAAAGTGGGCTCCAGCCCCGCAATGATATCGACCAGTTTTTCCGGATCGGTTTCATTGATCTCGATGTCGAACACATCGATGCCGGCGAACTTCTTGAACAGGACGGCCTTGCCTTCCATGACCGGTTTGGACGCCAGGGCGCCGATATTGCCCAATCCCAGCACGGCGGTGCCATTGGTGATGACGCCCACCAGGTTGCCGCGCGCCGTATAGCGGAACGCGTTGCTGGGGTCGGAAACGATTTCTTCGCAGGCGGCCGCTACTCCGGGGGAGTACGCCAAAGCCAAATCCCGCTGGTTGGACAGCTGCTTGGTTGGCGTTACCGATATTTTGCCGGGGCGCCCATGCTCGTGATATTCCAGAGCCGCTTTGCGAAAATTT
>JAKFDW010000425.1:0-2246 GCA_036675955.1 Orrella sp.
ATGGCCAGAACCGCAGGAGAGCGCCAACCGCTGTGTGCTCGACCATTCATTGGATTGCTCCAGTTCTTCGCAACCGTCCCGAACTGCCCCGTATCGGCGCGTCAGCGCAGGCCACCGATCATGAAACACCCATCTATGCGGCACAAGTCCCGTATTTGCGTGACCGCCGCCATCAAGACTGGTTCGCCGGACGCTTGCCGTTAAGGTGCCATGGCTAGTTGCTTGCCTGACGTACCCATGAAGCTCCCATTTGCGCGCCCGCCTACGGCCCGCAAGACGCCGCGTGTTCCTCCTGGAATGCATTGAGTTGCGACAGGTCAGTCTTCAGCTCGCCTTCCAGCTCCTGTATATCCCCCCTGATCTCGGCGATTTGAGCCTTGTCCGGATTCGGTTGGCCTTCCAATTTCTTGAGGCGCTCGCTAAGGGTCCGAACCCGGCCTTGCTTGGTCTTGATCTCTTGCTGAATATGTTTGATGGCTCTTTCCATCAAATCGCAGACCGTGCGCATAGGTTGAGTAGCCATGTGTAGTGCTCCTGTTCGGTAATGAGTGGGTGCAGTCGCCATGCTCCATCAAGCGTGTGTTGCCTTGCGAAGTTTGCTGGACGCGACCTTTTGGGGCGTGTCAGAACCCTTCGGTCGCATCTCCAGACGGTCGAGGCGCTTTCTGTCCTCTGCCAGGGCCCGCTCCAGCTCCTTGATCTTCCGCTTCAACTCCTCGCAGCATTTTGATTCCGGGCGCCGAATGGGGGTCGCCTTGATGTGGCCAAATAGCTCCCAGTCCCCTTCGTTGTCCCATCGCCGACTGAAAGGGATGGCAACGCCGCCCGATTCTTCAAGCTGCTTGTGGGAAAACTTGAACAGCGCGCTTCCGACCTGATCGTCCATATTGCCGAAGGCCGCAATCCAGTCCAGGACCGACACGCCGTGCCCTATGGCGCTTTCCACGGCGTCGCCAATCTGACTGGTGAGGGCGGCAATATCCTCTTCGGTCGGCTCGGTCTTGCTGATGCTGAGCGTGCCCAGCACCTCCGCCAATTTGTCCCGCACCGTTCTGTCCAGCGCTTCGTGACCCAGCGCGATGGCGGAGTTGGAGGTGTTGTCTTCCTCCATCAGCACCACAATGCAACCTATCATGCCGCCCACTTCCGACAAGCCGAGAAACGGCGTTGTGAGCGGGATAGGCTTCATGATCGTCCGATACTCACCGATGATGGCCGGCACGGCCACATCGTCGCCTTCGTCCACATCGGTGGTGCCCAAATTGCCGTGATTGCCGGGGGTTCCGACAACCGTCGGTGCACCCTGCAGGAAGGGCGCAGCGGGCCCGTCAGAGTTGACGACGAGGGTGTCGCCATCCACTTTGAAAAAAACCGTCCACAAATAAGGTTCGGCATTGCCTGGGCCGTCACCTTCGTCGTGGCAATGGATGCGATCAAGCTTGAATTCGATGTTCAGGTCTGTCATGGCTGAATACTCCTTGGGTGGTGGTTGAGAATCAACTCCAACGGCACTCGATGTTTATCGGTGCGCCCCCACAAGGCAATTGGCCCCCCGACGGCGCTACTTGCACGGTAGGCCGACTACTGCGAGGGAGAAAGTAAATATTCAGCAAAATTGAGCGGGAATATTGGCCCGATTTGGCTGAGGCGCTGCTTCGCAGGAAAAACTTGCTGGGGCATACAGTGGCTTCCCGGGCAACGTACGTCGTCGCGCGCGGCGTTGTATGGCCTTCTACACCAGCCGCGCGTTGCAGCAAGCAATAATTTGCCGGTGAATGCATTGCGGCTGCAGCACACCGATGACTGATGTGACGGGGCAGGGCGGGGCAGGGGAACCTAGTCCAAACCAATCTTCCGCAAGGTGCACGGTCAAGATCAATCGCTGTTGCTGGCTGCGTGCGCAACACGGCATTGCCAATTGCTTGGGTAAGGCCGCGTGGGCCTAAAACCCGCCTACTTACGGTAATTGGGGGTTGTAGTAAGTAGGTAAACCAAGCACTTAATACAGGGTTGCTGTGGCGTCATGGGGTTAGGTCTAAGGGGTAGGGCGCTGGCAATGTATAGCAGGCGAATGGGCATGCGCTGCGGTGTAGAACAATGCAGGAGGATGCTAGCTAAAGACGTTGTGCAAGCCCGGCGTTTGGCGGTGGCGCATGCCAGTAGCAACGGCTGGGTGCAACGGGGCGCCAGTTTTGGAGGGCGGCCGCATTTCGGCTCCTGGTCGCGGGCTGCCTCGACCTCGAACG
>JAKFDW010000426.1:0-16403 GCA_036675955.1 Orrella sp.
GGCATCCTTGCCCATACGGCGGATGCGGATCCGGTGTTCATGTACGGCAACAAGGCTGCGCAAAAATGCTTCGACTATACCTGGCAGGAACTGATCCGCCTGCCCTCGCGCTTGTCGGCCGAGGCGCCCAACCGCGAGGAAAGGCAAGAATTCCTGGAACGCGTCAAGCGCGATGGCTTTGCACGCGGCTACCGCGGCGTACGCGTTACGAAAACCGGCAAGCGATTCATGATTGAAGACGCCACGCTTTGGCAGCTATACGACCAGAGCCACCGTTTTCATGGACAAGCCGTAATCATTCCACGTTGGTCTGAAATTTAACGGCCACTAGATAACCTGCAGGTATAACCAAATATTTTTATGTTCGTTTCGAATTAAGGTCCAGTCCGTTAGACTCTAAAGGAATATAAACATGGATCAAGAATCGAGAACATGAGCCGCCTCACTATTCAAACAGTAGATTCCGCCGCCGCCGAAGCCAAGGACCGCCTGGCCGCGGCCCAGAAGAACAACGGTTTCCTTCCCAACCTCATAGGCGTGCTGGCAAACGCCCCGACCGCGCTTGAAACTTACCAGGTGGTTGGCGCCATCAATGCGCGCACCGGATTGTCGGGCGCCGAACGCGAAGTGGTCCAGATCACCGCCGCAACACTTAATGGTTGCGGATTTTGTGTGGCAGGCCATACCGCCATAGCCCGTAAAAAACTCGCCATGCCGGAGGAAGCCATTCAGGCCTTGCGCAACACTCAGGCCTTGAGCGATCCGAAGCTCAACGCACTGGCATTGTTCACTGTCGCCGTCATGGAGAACAAGGGCCAAGTCTCCGATAGCGAGCTGAACGATTTCCTGGCAGCCGGCTACACCCAGGCCAATGCCCTGGAAGTGGTGCTCGGCGTCAGTCTGGCGACCCTATGCAACTACGCCAACAACCTGGCCAAGACGCCCATCAATGAAGAGTTGCAGGCATACGCCTGAGCGCAGCACCGACCCAGCACTACGCAAGGAATTCCGTCGTGAGCCAACCCGACCCCTCCACCACGCTGATTGAAACCATCGCTGCCCACGTCAAGACCGACCTGGCGCCATTGGCGAGCGCCATTGACCAGGACGGCTTGTACCCGGTCGATTATCTACGCCGCCTCGGCGCCCTGGGCGGTTTCGGCGCAAGCATTCCGCGCGAACATGGCGGATCGGGGCTGAACATGGCCGCGCAGATCAGGATAACCACGGAAGTGGGACGCGAATGTGGATCCACGGCTTTTCTTGTATGGTGCCAATCGAGCTGCGCCGGCTATTTGCTCGCCTCCCCGAACCAGGCCGTGCGTGATCGCTACCTGACGCCGGTGACGCAGGGCACCCTGTTTTCCGGCACCGGAATGTCGAATGCCGTCAAGCATCTGGCCGGTATAGAAAAAATACACCTCAGTGCACGCCGCGACGGCGACGACTATATCGTCGGCGGCTCTTTGCCCTGGGTATCGAACGTGGGAGCCCAGCACCTGGCCATCGTAGCCGCCTCGGTCGAAGATGGCGGCTACGTCATGTTTGCCGTGCACGGCAGCGCCGAAGGCCTGAGCCTGCATCCCTGCCCGGAATTTTCGGCGCTCGAGGGCACGCAGACGCTGAATCTGCGTTTCAAGAATGCCAGGATCCCGGCCGACAACGTGCTGGCCCATCCGTCCCAGTTTGCCAAATACATGGCAAGCATCAAGCCCGGCTTCGTATTGGGCCAGACAGGCATGGGTTTTGGCGTGACCGAGGCCTGCCTGAAGACCATACGCGAAAGCAATGCCAGCACCGCTCATGTCAATGTATTCCTGGACGATCAGGGCGAAGACCTGGCCGCCGAACTGGAGACGCTCAAGGCGCAGGCTGCCAAATTGGGGGAACAGGCACAGGCCGGCAACGCCCCCATTCTGGACGTACTGAAGCTGCGGGCGCGCACTTCCGAACTCACGCTTGCCGCGGCCAACTCCGCGGTCCTGCACGCTGGCGCCAAAGGCTATCTGATGCGCCACCCCGCCCAGCGCCGTCTGCGCGAAGCGGTGTTCGTGGCCATTGTCACGCCCGCGCTCAAACATCTGCGCAAAGAAATTCATGGCATCGAGCAGGCGGCCGCCCGGAGCCGATCCGCCGATGCAGTTGAACTGGAACAAGCCGAGCACCAGACCGAGGCCGCACAGTGAAGCAATGGATGTGCGGCCCCTGCGGAATGATTTATGACGAAACGCTGGGCATGCCGCAAGACGGCATCGCTCCCGGTACACCTTTTGAGGACATTCCCGATGACTGGGCATGCCCCGACTGCGGCGTGACCAAATCGGATTTCTTCCTTATCCCCGACTAGGACTACTTCTTGAACAATTCCACGGCAGCGGACAGGCCTATCGTCCTTGACGCTCGCGATATTGCGCTCAGTTACAGGCGCCCGAACCAGGAGCCCAACCCGGTCCTCCAGGATTTCTCCTTGCAACTGGCCGCCGGAGAAGTCGTGGCGATTCTGGGGCCCAGCGGAGTCGGCAAATCCTCGTTGCTGCGGGTACTGGCGGGCCTGCAAACCTGCGACCGCGGCATGGTTCATGTAAACGGCGAACGGCTGCGCGGGCCGCATCCGCGCTTGAGCTTCGTCTTCCAGGACCCCAGCCTGCTGCCATGGCTGACGCTGGAAGAGAACGTGGCCTTCGGCCTGGACTTCAAGCACCAGCCGGCCATCAGCAAGGAAGACAGGCAAGCGAGAGTGCAAGCAGCCATTGCCGAAGTCGACCTGCAGGGCGCAAAAGAGCGTTATCCGGCCGAGCTGTCGGGCGGCATGGCGCAACGTACCGCCCTGGCTCGCAGTTTGGCGCGCCAGCCGGAAATCCTTTTGCTGGATGAGCCTTTCAGCGCGCTGGACGAAATCACTCGCGGGGAAATGCAAACGCTCTTGCAGCAGATCACCGCAAGACACCGGGCCTCGGCCATTCTCGTGACGCACGACATCGACGAAGCCCTGGTCCTGGCCGATCGGATTCTTCTTATCGGCCACCACCCCGGCCGCCTGATCGGGGAGTGGTCCATCGAACTGCCGCAACCGCGCGACGCGTTGATGCCACCGCTGACGAACATACGTATCGAGATCATGCAGTCGCTGCGCGAAGCGCGCGCCGTTCACTGATTCAACAGCACCCTGCCTGGAAATACCCTCCATGAAAAAATCCGACACTCACAACGCTTCCCTGGAAGCCCGCCGGCAGTTCATCAAGCTGTCCACACTATTCACGGCCATGGGTGCCCTGCCTTTATTGCAAATGCACAAGGTCGCCAGGGCGGCCGAGCCCGATGCCCCCGTCCGTATCGGCTACCTGGCCATCACCGATGCCACGCCTTTGCTGGTGGCGCACCACAACGAGCTGTTCCAGGCTCAGGGACTTACGGTTGAAAAGCCCCGCCTGTTCCGCAGTTGGGCGCAAATCGTCGAAGCCTTCCTGGCGGGGCAGGTCAATGTCATCCATCTGCTCTCGCCCATGACCGTATGGGCGCGCTATGGCAGTCAGTCGCGCGCCAAAGTCGTTGCCTGGAACCACATGTCCGGTTCGGGCCTGACCGTCCAGCACGACATCAACGACATCGCGGACCTAAGCGGCAAGACAGTCGCCATCCCGTTCTGGTACTCGCTGCACAATATCGTGCTTCAGCACCTGCTGAAAAGCAAAGGCCTGGAGCCGATCAGCGAGGGCGAGGCCGGCCCCGGCCAGGTGAAGCTGGTGGTCATGTCGCCCTCGGACATGGTGCCGGCGCTCGCCAACAAGCAGATAGCGGGGTATACGGTGGCCGAGCCCTTCAATGCATCGGCCGAAGTGTTGAAGATCGGGAAAATCCTGCGCTTCACGGGCGACGTCTGGAAAGACCACGCCTGCTGCGTCGTGCTGATGCATGAACAAGACCTGGAACAGCGCCCCGAGTGGTCGCAGAAAGTGGTCAATGGCATCGTCCAGGCGCAGGCATGGATACAGGATAACCGCCAGGAAACGGCCCGGATTCTGGCCAGGGACAATCCACAGCGCTACACCCCCCATTCGTACGAAGCGCTGGCGCAAGTGCTGTTGCCCGAGTTGATGGACTCCGCACAATACGAGGCGTCGGGCGCTATTGTGAATACCGGCTGGAAAGAAAAACGCATCGACTTCCAACCCTATCCCTTCCCCAGCTATACGGAAGAGCTGATACGCAAGCTCAAGACCACCCTCGTGTCCGGCAAGAACGACTTCCTGCAAGAGCTGGATCCCGCATTTGTGGCGCGCGACCTCGTCGATGACCGTTATGTGAAGAAAGCCATTGCCGACAATGGCGGCATGGCCGCGTTCGGCCTGCCCGATTCGTTTACCCGTCAAGAAACCATCACGGCATGAAAGCACTGAAACAGACGCAATTGAGCACGCGAGTCGTTCTTGGCCTGGGAGGCCTGCTCGCACTGATTGCGCTATGGGGGCTCGGCACGCACTGGCTGCAAGCAAACATCGCGTTGGCCGGCCTGCTGAGTCCGGGCGAAACGTTCAAGAGCCTGCACGATTTGCTCGTGCAAAACCAGTTGACCCTGCACACGCTGACCAGCATGAAACGGGTACTGATCGGCCTTGGCCTGGCATTGCTGCTGGGTGTGCCGATAGGGCTTGCAATCGGTACTTCTCGCGCGCTGGAAAACTGCACCGGCAGCGCCTTCCAGTTCCTGCGCATGATTTCGCCGCTGTCATGGATGCCTATCGCCGTCATGGTATTCGGCATCGGCGACGCGCCCATTTATTTCCTGCTCACTTTCGCTGCCGTCTGGCCTATCATCCTGAACACCGCGGCCGGCGTACGCCAACTGGATCCGAAATGGCTGATGCTGGCGAAAAGCCTGAGCGCCACGCGCCGGGAAGTGCTCTTTAAAATCGTCGTGCCCGGCGTGTTGGGCCACATCCTGACCGGTGTGCGCCTTGCCATAGGCATTATCTGGATCGTGCTGGTGCCGTGCGAGATGCTGGGCGTCAGTTCAGGCCTGGGCTATTTCATCCTGGACACCCGCGACCGCCTGGCGTATTCGGAATTGATGGCAGTCATCGTGCTCATCGGCGCGCTGGGCTTCCTGCTTGATGGCCTGGCCCAGAAACTGCATCAATACTGGACCCACAGCAAGTAGAACACCGTGGATGTGCACGGCCTTGATCGCGCATCCCAGGCTGGAATACCGTCAGGTAAAGAGTAATGAGCGCCGTCGTCAATAGGGGTATTGACTGTGGCGCTCTTTTCTTTATTTACATTATTCTTGAATGGCACTGTTCCGAATCGCCCCTGCCATCGATCGATGAAAGAGTACCGCCAACCTCCAGACAAGGAAAAAAGCGATGCGTTTATTGCTCACGATGTTCAAGCACGAGACCAATACCTTTTCGCCGGTACCGACTCCTTTCGAGCGATTCTTCAAGGGACAATCGCAGCCTTTGTGCGGCGACGATGCGCTTGCCGCCTATCGGGGCACGGGTAGCGGGCTCGGGGGGTTCATCGAAATCGCCGAGCGGCTGGGGGCTGAAGTTGTCGTCCCCGTCGCCGCGGAGTCCTGGCCTAGCGGTCCTGTCGACGACGGCGCCTACGAACGCATCAGCAATCTCATTCTGGACGAGGTTGAAAAAGGCGGCTTCGACGGCATTCTGCTTGACCTGCACGGCGCAATGGTCACCAGCACGCACGAAGACGGCGAAGGCACATTATTGAAGCGCCTGCGCGCTATCGACCCCGCCACGCCGGTCGGCGTCACGCTCGACATGCACGCCAATCTCTACGACGACATCGTGCGGCACGCCACGGTCATCACCGGCTATCACACCTACCCCCATATCGACATGCTGGAAGCCGGCCGCCTTGCCGCCGATATCCTGGTGCGCACAATCAAGGGCCAGATCAAGCCGGTCATGGCTTGGGGCAACCGCCCTATGCTGCCGCACGTCATGCGCCAGGGCACGCATAGCGAGCCCAATAAGTCTTTGCAGGCCCGCTGCCGCGCAATGGAATCGACGCAAGCCCTGGCTGCATCGCTATTCGTCGGATTTCCCCACGCCGACATCAGCAACGCGGGCCTCAGCGTCGTGGTATGCACCGACAACGACCCTGCGCTGGCCGCCAAGCTGCGCGACGAGCTGCTGGACCAGGCATGGAATGCGCGCGCCGAGTTCGTATTTCAGCCCGAGCCCTTGCACGAATCCATTACGCGTGCCAGGCAAATGACGCAAGGCCCCATCGTGTTGCTCGATCATTGCGATAACAGCGCCTCGGGCGGCACCATGGATACCACCGCGGTCCTGGCCGAAGTCTTGCGCCAGGGCCTCGATAATGCGGCGTTCTATGCCATTTACGACCCCCAGGCGGCAGCCATGGCGGCGCAGGCCGGCGTGGGCGCCCATGTCACGCTCTCGCTGGGTGGAAAAACCGAGATGCCGGCTTTGCGCGACACCAACCCCGCGCTCCAGGTAAGCGGCAGGATCAAGTTTGTTTTCGACGGACGCTACCGCAACCATGGGCCGATGTACAAAGGGGTCCTGAACGACACCGGCACCACCGTCGTGCTCGATACCGGAAAGGTCGAGATCGTCATCGTATCGCAGCATCAAGAACCCTTCGATCTCAGTTGCCTGCAATCCGCCGGCATCGATCCGCTGAAGAAACGCTATGTCGTTCTTAAAAGCAGGGTCCACTGGCGAGCCGGATTCGGCAACCTGGCGCATGAAATCGTGGAGTGCGGCGGGCTGGGCGTCACCACGTCGGACTACGGCCAGCTTACCTTCAAGAATGTGCGCCGCCCCATCTACCCGCTGGATTCCATGTAACTTTTCTCCGGACCCCCACCCATAACATGACCCGATAATACTCAAGCCCCGCATGACACGGGCTTCCAACGAACAGGGACAAGATCTCCCAGGCAGTACCCGCCGAACAGCTCATACGAAGTACCAGTTTTCCAAGAACTAGTTGCATTCTTTTGACGTTCCAGCAGTACTCATTCATAAGGAATAGCTCATGTCATTTCGAGTTCTGAACTTGCGCGCGGCGCTGGCCCTGTCCCTGGTCGCATCGGTCTCTGGAGCAATCAGCTACGCGGCACCGGCCAGCGCGCAGACCGTGACCGCGGTTTTGCATTCTCCGCTACGGGTCCTGGATCCCATCATCACCACGGCTTACATCACCCGCAATCATGGCTACATGATTTACGACACGCTGCTGGCCACCGACGCCGATGCCAGGATACAGCCGCAGATGGTCGAAAAATGGGAGGCCTCGGAAGACGGAAAAACCTATACCTTTACCCTGCGTCCGGGACTGAAATGGCATGACAACACGCCGGTCACCTCGGCAGACTGTATTCCGTCCATCAAGCGGTGGGCCGAGCGAGACAAAATGGGCCAGGTGCTGCTGGATCTGGTCGCCGACATGAAGGCCGTCGACGACAAGACTTTCCAGATTGTCCTGAAAGAGCCGACCAACCTGGTATTGCGGGCGCTGGCCAAGCCCAGCGGCACAGCCCCTTTCATGATGCCCAAGCGCATCGCCGAAACGCCATCCAGTCAGGCCATTACCGAGCATATCGGCTCCGGACCCTTCAAATGGGTTGCCGACGAATTCAAACCCGGTCTCAAGGCCGTCTACGCCAAGAACACGGATTATGTGCCGCGTAGCGAACCAGCCAGTTTCACCGCGGGTGGCAAGGTGGTCAATGTAGAGCGCGTCGTCTGGGCCGGAATGCCAGACAGCATGACGGCGGTCAACGCCCTGATGAATGGCGAGATCGACTACATAGAGCAAGTCCCTTACGATTTGCTGCCCATCGTCGAGGAAAACAAAGACCTGAATGTTGGCATCATCGACAAGGTCGGCTACCAGACCATGTACCGGATGAATTTCCTCTACCCCCCATTCGACAACAAGCTGGTCAGGCAGGCGGCCATGTACGCGGTGGGCCAGCAACAGGTCATGCAAGGCCTGGTCGGCAACGAGAAGTACTACAAGACCTGCGCGGCCCTGTTCGGCTGCGGCATGCCCTATGAGAACTCCTACGGCAAAGACATGGTGGTGCCGTCCAACATCGAAAAGGCAAAAGCCTTGCTCAAGGAAGCCGGGTACGACGGCACACCCGTCGAAATCCTGCAGCCCACCGACGTAACGGGTCTGGCGGCACAACCCATTGTCATTGCAGAAGCCTTGCGCAAGGCCGGCTTCAAAGTCAACCTGCAGGCTATGGACTGGCAAACCGTGGTCACCCGGCGCGCGGTAATGGATCCGCCCGCCAAAGGGGGATGGAATATTTTTTCGACCAACTGGAGCCTACTGGACATCCAGGATCCGCTGCGCGATTCTGCGATAGCAACGAACGGCAAGGATGCGTGGTTCGGCTGGCCTGATATCCCGGCAATCGAAGATCTGCGCCACAAGTTTGCCCTGGCCTCCGACGCGAAAGAACTCAAGGCCATCTCAGATGAAGTCCAACGCCTGGCAACGGACGAAGGGGTGGCGCCGCCCCTGGGCCAGTACTACAACGTCGCCGCCTATCGCACTTCGCTTACCGATGTGCCCATCGAACCGATTCCGCTCTTCTGGAGCATAAAGAAAACCGGCAAGTAAGGCCTACATGCTCGCTTTCATTCTGCGGCGGCTCC
Organism: Orrella sp.; assembly: GCA_036675955.1. GTDB lineage: Bacteria > Pseudomonadota > Gammaproteobacteria > Burkholderiales > Burkholderiaceae_B > Pollutimonas. Next base: position 8,664 of record JAKFDW010000426.1, read on the forward strand.
TCGCCACTATTCCCGTCATGGCGGTAGTGGCGCTGGTAGTGTTCGCCATATTGCGTCTTACACCCGGGGATCCGGCGGCCATCATTGCCGGCGACTCGGCCTCGGCTGAACAGCTCGAGCAAATCCGGCGCCACATGGGGCTGGACAAGCCCATATACATGCAGTTCGTCATCTGGATGCTGCAACTGTTGCGAGGCGACCTTGGCACCTCGCTCATTTCCGGCGTTCCGGTGCTGGGCATGATCGGCGACCGCATGGGTCCGTCGCTGTCCTTGGCGACCAGCACCATTGTGTTTACGGTCCTGGTCGCCATTCCCCTGGGCGTTGTCGCGGCATGGCACCAGGGCAAGCTGGTTGACCGCGCCGTCATGGCCTTTTCGGTACTGGGTTTTTCCGTTCCGGTGTTTGTCACGGGCTATATATTGATCCTGATCTTTGCAATGGGGCTGGGATGGCTTCCCGTACAAGGATACCGGCCCCTAGCCGACGGTTTCTGGCCCTACGCGCAGCGCCTGATCCTGCCCACACTCGCCTTGAGCAGCATCTATATCGCGCTGATCGCACGCATTACGCGCACCAGCATCATCGAAGTGATGGGGGAAGACTTCATCCGCACCGCGCGCGCCAAAGGGCTCAAGGAAAGCGCAGTGCTGATGCAGCACGCCTTGCGCAATGCCGCCGTACCTATCGTCACGATAATAGGCGTAGGCATCGCCTTGTTGATCAGCGGCGTCGTCGTCACAGAATCCGTGTTCAATCTGCCCGGGCTTGGGCGGCTGGTGGTCGAAGCGGTGCTGGCGCGCGACTATCCGGTAATCCAGGCCTTGATTCTTCTGTTTTCGTTCATCTATATCCTGATTAACTTGTTGGTCGACGTGCTCTATACCGTGTTCGATCCGCGCATCCGGTACTAGGGATTATTAACATGTCCGTTACCGTCAATTCGGTGGGTCCAGCCACTAGCCCTCAGCAAGAATCGGCGCCAACATTGCGTGCGCAATTGCGGCTTGCGGTCTCCAGTGTCCCGGTCGTGATCGCGCTCGTCTTTCTTGCGGCGCTGGTGTTCGTCGCGCTGTTCGCGCCATTTCTGGGAACCACGGATCCCAATGCATTGAACACCGGCCAGCGCCTGAAAGTGGTCAGTCCGGAGTACTGGCTGGGCAGCGACGCCTATGGCCGCGATGTGTATAGCCGTGTGCTGTACGGCGCGCGTACCTCGCTGATCGCCGGGCTGGGCGCCGCGCTGATCAGCGTCGTGCTCGGCCTGTTCATCGGGGTGGTCTCCGGCTTCTTCCGTACGGCCGATGCCATCATCATGCGTGTCATGGACGGGCTGATGGCCATTCCCGGCATCTTGCTCGCCATCGCGCTCGTTTCTCTGTCGGGCGCCAGTCTGTTCACGGTCTTGATCGCCATCACCATTCCTGAAATTCCCCGGGTGGTGCGCCTGGTCCGTAGCGTCGTGCTGACGGTGCGCCACGAACCCTATGTCGAAGCGGCCATTTCACTGGGCACGCCCATCCCGCGAATTCTGTGGCGGCATCTGGTGCCCAACACCATTGCCCCGCTGGTGGTCCAGGGCACCTATGTTTTTGCATCGGCCATTCTGACCGAAGCCATACTCAGCTTTCTTGGCGCGGGCCTGGGCACGGAAACGTCTTCCTGGGGCAATATCATGGCCGAAGGCCGCATGTATTTTCAGTTGCGCCCCGGGCTGATTCTATATCCGGGCATATTGCTTTCGCTCACCGTCCTGAGCGTGAACCTGCTGGGCGATGCCATGCGCGACGCCCTGGACCCCAGAATGGCGCGCAAGCTATGAGCAATCCAACCATACTGAAAATCAACAACCTCTCGGTGCAAGTGCTCGGCAGCACCCGCAAGCAGCGCGTGGTCAGGAATCTCGGTTTCGAAATCAAGGCTGGCGAGACCGTGTGCGTGGTCGGTGAATCCGGCTCCGGCAAGTCCGTCACCTCCTTGGCTATCATGGGCTTGCTGCCCAAGGACGGCTTGAAAGCGTCCAGCGGCTGCATTCTGGTCGAGAACGAAGACGTGCTCGCCGCCAGCGCGGGCCGCTTGCGGGAACTTCGAGCGACACGGATGGCGATGGTATTCCAGGAGCCCATGACGGCGCTTAATCCCGTCGAAAAAGTGGGCAAGCAGATCGAAGAAGTGCTTCGGGTGCACACCAGGCTAGGCAAGAAAGAGCGGCGCGCAAAAGTGCTGGCCATGCTGGAATCGGTTCAACTTCCCGAGATCGACCGCATGTACGAATCGTATCCGCACCAGCTTTCGGGAGGGCAGCGACAACGTATCGTGATTGCCATGGCGCTGATCCTGGAGCCACGTCTCCTGATCGCCGACGAGCCCACGACGGCGCTGGACGTGACCACGCAAAAACAAATTCTCGCCCTGATACGCGACCTTCAAAAAAAACATAACACTGCCGTCCTGTTCATCACGCATGACTTCGGCGTGGTCGCGGAGATCGCGGATCGCATCGTCGTCATGAAAGACGGGGAAGTCGTCGAGGTCGGCACTTGCGCAGAAATTCTTGCCCAGCCTCGCGCAGACTATACGCGCATGCTGGTGTCGTCCGTGCCCAGCCTGATTCCCCGCAAGCGCACGGCCATGACCAGCGACATCGTGCTCGAAGTCGCCGGCCTGAACAAGACTTATGTCGAGAAAGGCTTCTTTGGCCGGGGCCGCTCGGTGCCCGCGGCGCAAGACATCAATCTTACGGTGCGGCGCGGCGAAATCGTCGGCATCGTCGGAGAATCGGGCTCGGGCAAGTCCACCGTGGCGCGTTGCACCGTACGGCTTATCGATCCTACTTCAGGCGCCATCCGCATCCAGGGTACGGACATCGCCCAGTTCACGGGCAGCACACTGCGGCCCATGCGCGACCGTATTCAAATCGTATTCCAGGATCCATACCGCTCGCTGAATCCCCGTTTGCGCGTCGGCGAGTCCATTATCGAAGGTCTGCTCAATTTCGGCACCAAGCGGGAGCAAGCGCTTGCCAAGGCAGCCGAGCTCATGCGGGTAGTCGGCCTGCAACCCGACGCCATGCGCCGGTATCCTCATCAGTTCTCGGGCGGACAGCGCCAGCGCATCTGCATAGCCCGGGCGTTGGCGCTCGAGCCCGACATCCTCGTGGCCGACGAGGCTGTGTCGGCACTGGATGTCTCGGTGCAGGCGCAGGTGCTCGCCCTGATCGAAGAAATCCGGGTCCGCACCGGTATTGCGGTGTTGTTTATTACCCATGACTTGCGAGTCGCTGCGCAAATCTGCGACACCATAGTCGTCATGCAGAACGGGCGCATCGTTGAAGGGGGAACGGCCGAATCCGTCCTGGTATCGCCAAAGAAAGACTACACGCGGGCGTTGATCAATGCCGCCCCGGGGCGTGACTGGGACTTTCAGAATTTTCGGCCGGCCCGGCATCTTTAGCCGGCGCAGCACCTTAACCTGGGCGGCACGACACGACTGACACTTTGTTTCCGGAGACTGAATCATGCGGCTGCTGCTGGCGATGTTCAAGCACGAAACCAATACATTCTCGCCCGTTCCCACTCCATTCGAACGGTTTTTTCGCCGTAGTGGCGGCCTGCTTTGCGAAGGCCAGTCCGCACTGGATACATACCGCAACACCGGTACCGCGTTGGGCGGTTTCATTGACGTGGCGGAGCGCGAAGGCGCGGAATTCATCGTGCCGGTAGCCGCCGAAGCGTGGCCCAGCGGGCCTGTCCATGACGATGCGTACCAGCGTATCGCCAAATTGATTCTGAATCAGGTAAGGAAAGGCGGCTTCGATGGCATCTTGCTGGACCTGCATGGCGCCATGGTCACCCAGACTATCGAGGATGGGGAAGGCATGCTGCTCAAGCGGATCCGCGAGATCGACCCGCTTACGCCCCTGGGGGTAACGTTGGACATGCATGCCAATATGTACGAGGCAATGGTCGCAAACGCCACCATCATCACCGGCTACCACACCTATCCCCACGTCGACGTGTTCGAAGCAGGCCGGCGGGCAGCAGAGCTGCTAACGCGAACTATAGCCGGCGAAATCAGGCCCGTGATGGCCTGGGATAATCGTCCAATGCTGCCCCATGTAATGCGCCAGGGCACACACGCCGAGCCCAACAAATCACTGCAGCGGCAATGCGCCGCCCTCGAATCCGGCCCGGCGTTGGCAACGTCGCTGTTTACCGGTTTCCCCAATGCAGACGTCTTGAATGCCGGCGTCAGCGTCGTGGTGTGTACCGACGACGACCCGGCACTCGCAGGCACGCTGCGCGACGAATTGCTCGACCAGGCCTGGAACGCCCGGGAACAGTTTGTGTTCGAGCACCAGGACCTGGAGCAATCGGTGGCGCGCGCCAGCCAAATGGGCGTAGCACCCGTCGTGTTGCTGGACCACTGCGACAACACCGCTTCGGGCGGCACCATGGACACGACCGTCGTTCTTGCCGAAATTCTGCGGCAGGGACTGGACCAGGTGGTGTTCTATGCCATTTATGACCCCGAGGCCGCCGCCGCGGCCGCACAAGCCGGCGTCGGGGCCGACATTGACCTTTCATTGGGCGGCAAGATGCCCATGCCTGCACTGCGGGCGTCCAGCCATTCCCTCCGGGTGCGGGGCAAGGTCAAGTTCGTCTTTGATGGCCGCTATCGCAACCATGGTCCCATGAGCAAAGGGACACTCAACGATACGGGTACGACCATCGTCCTGGATACCGGCAAAGTGGAAATCATCATTGTTTCTCGGCATCAGGAGCCCAACGATATCAATTGCCTGCTATCGGCAGGTATAGACCCCTTGCAGAAACGCTACATCGTGCTCAAGAGCCGCGTGCACTGGCGCGCCGGCCTGGGCGATATCGCGCGCGACGTGGTCGAATGCGATGGCCTGGGCGTGGCCACGTCCGATTACAGCCAGCTCGATTTCAAGAACGTGCGCCGGCCGGTCTATCCACTGGATGCCCTATAAATCCACCGTCACAAGGAGACAGGCAATGCGCATTGCAATAGGCGGATTCCAGCACGAAACAAACACGTTCGCGCCAAGCAAGGCGACCTGGGACGATTTCGTGCAAGGCAGCAGCTATCCCGGCCTTTCAACGGGTATGGACATCTTCGACAACTTCAAGACCGGCAACATTCCCGTTGTCGGCTTCATGGACGCGGCAAAAGAAGCAGGCCATACGCTGGTTCCCACCACCTGGTGCGCCGCCAGCCCGTCCGCACATGTCACTGAAGATGCCTTCGAACGTATCGCCGACCTGATCATCACCGGCCTGAAGGCGGCACTGCCGGTTGACGCGGTGTACCTGGACCTGCACGGGGCCGCGGTCACCGAGCATCTTGACGATGGGGAAGGCGAACTGCTGCGACGAGCGCGCGAGGTCGTGGGCGCCGATATCCCGGTCGTCGCCAGCCTGGACCTGCATGCCAACATCACCGCAAAAATGATCGAACAGGCCGACGCGCTGGTCGTTTATCGGACGTATCCGCACGTGGACATGGCCGATACAGGCGCCCGAGCCTTTGCCATGCTGCAACGCCGTTTCGACGGCGCGCCGCGGCCCCGCGTCGCCGTGCGCAGAATTCCTTTTCTGATCCCGATCTGTTGGCAATCCACCGACCTCGAACCCGGCAGGCGCTTATACGCCGGCATTGATACGCTGGAGTCCGGCGGCGTACTAAGCGTGTCCTTCGCCACGGGATTTCCGGCAGCGGATTTTCCCGAGTGCGGTCCCGTCGTTCTGGCATATGGCACGACGCAAGCCGATGCCGACACGGCGGCCGACACACTGGCGCAAGCCGTCATCGCCGCGGAAGCCGAGTTTGCCGGACGCATCTATACGGAAGACGAGGCAGTGCTTCATGCCATGCAAATCGCTGCAAATGCGCGCAAGCCAGTCGTCATTGCCGACACTCAAGACAATCCGGGCGCAGGTGGCAATTCCGACACCACCGGGGTGTTGCGCGCCTTGATACGCAATGGGGCCAAGCGTGCCGCAATCGGCCTTATCGTCGATAATGCGGCGGCACTCGCGGCCCATGAGGCGGGCGTCGGCGCCACAATACGGATACCGCTGGGCGGCCATTCCGGCGTACCGGGCGACCGCCCTCTGGAAGCCGAGTTCACCGTCGAACACCTGTCCGACGGACGCGTCGACGCGACAGGACCTTACATGCGCAACTTCCAGCTGCGCCTGGGGCCCAGCGCCTGCCTGCGCATAGACGGCATCCGCATCGTGGTGGCCAGCGCCAAGGTGCAAATGGCCGACCAGGCCATGTTCCGCTTTGTCGGCATCGAGCCGACCGACCAGGCAATACTTGTGCTGAAAAGCTCCGCCCATTTCCGCGCAGACTTCACTTCCATTGCCGAGAATATCCTGGTCTGCGCTTCTCCCGGGCCAATGATTTCCGATACGGCCCTATTGCCGTGGACGCGCCTGCAAGAGGGCATACGGGTCGCGCCCCTGGGCATGGCCTTCAGTACCTGAGCCCATTCAAGTACTAGCCCGGCGAATCAGGGATAACGAACAGGTTTGCCTGGAATATCGGGCAGCGGAATAAATTCGGTTTCTCCAGGCACTTTGTCGAATCGCTGGGCGATCCAGTCTTCTTTCGCCTGCTCGATACGCTCTGCCGAGCTGGAGACGAAATTCCAGGAAAGGTAGCGCGACCCGTCCATGGGTTCTCCGCCCAGCAGCATGAATCTGGCCGGCTCCGATCCCCAGGCGCTTAGCGTCACGCCTGTATCCGGCTTCAATACAAGCAACTGGCCCGATTCGAAAAGCCCGTCCTTACCCATGTCGAGTGTGCCTTGCACGACATAAATCGCCTGCTCGGGATAGTCGGCGGGGACATCCAGCCGGGCGCCCGGCGCCAGGAGGACGTCGACCTGAAAGAGATTCGACAAGGCAGGAACTGGCGAGCGACGTCCGAAGAAGTTGCCTGCAATGATGCGGGCAGACACGCCTTCGCCCTCTTCCATCGGCAACTGATCTTTTCCGGCATGCACGAAGCTGGGCTCGCATTCTTCGTGCGCCTGAGGCAGCGCCACCCAGCATTGCAAGCCAAAGAGCGATGATTCGTCCTGGCGCAGTTCCTGCGACGTGCGCTCGGAATGCACGATGCCGCGGCCGGCCGTCATCCAGTTGACCTCGCCCGGCCGTATGGCTTGCTCAGTGCCCAGGCTGTCGCGATGCATGATCTCACCGTCAAACAGATAAGTGACCGTAGCCAGGCCGATATGAGGATGCGGCCTGACGTCCAGCCCGCGTCTTGGCAAGAAAACGTGAGGCCCCATCTGGTCGAGAAAAACAAAGGGTCCGACCATACGCCGCTGACGGGACGGCAGCGCACGCCTGACTTCAAAATTGTCTCCAAGATCATGGCTGCGGGGAACGACGACAACTTCGAGCGCGCTGTCGGGACGGAGAGCTTCGGGCATGGCGTATCTCCTGGAAAGTCTGCATAGCTTATCGCCAATCTGTCTTTCGACTCAACTGCGTAAGGGTAAACACAAGAAAGCAAACTGGACATCGACACGTTGACGTAGCATGGCGGTCTTCTCTATTATCAACAGGTAATCAATTCTTTGGAGCACCGCCGTGAAAGGATTTGTAGATAACATCGAAAAGCTCACAACGGACAACGACCATTTCCGCAAGGTGCTTTATACAGGTCAGTACATGCAATTGGTGCTCATGACTCTCAAGC
>JAKFDW010000427.1:0-2727 GCA_036675955.1 Orrella sp.
ACGGCCAGGCGACCGTCGTGCAATTGATCGATACGGTCCAGGCGCAGGTTCAGTTCCAGCGGCCCGTGCGACCACTGGTAGCTTTGCTCGACGTCGCGTATTGTGAATTCCGCGCGCGCAAGCTCGAACAACAGCCACTCGTGCAATATCTTCATGGCACGCGCTGTTTCCAATGCGCGCAACACCATGCCGTAATCCTGCAGGCACTCGTCGGCCGCCTCTTGCACGGCTTGTTGCAACAGCTTATCCAGGCGCCCTTGGGAATGCAGTTCGGCCAGACCGTGCTGGTCAGGAACAAGGCGCCAGACCAGTTCGATGGCCTTGTGCAGAAATACGCCACGGGCATTTTGATCGGCGATATCGGCATAGTCCTGAAGCTGGCTGGCGCCCAGTCGATACTTCGCGAACGCCCACAAAGGATTGCGCGCCTGCGTATCGATGACGCCTATGCCGCCGCGCGTGGCGCGGCCCGCCTGCAACGGCGGCCCCTGCTCGTCCCGCACGTACTCCAGCACGCAAGGAACTGGGCCAGCTGTCTCCATAGCCATCTCATACACCGGCAATGCCGCAATACAAGGACTTGGACGAAGTTCGCTTTCACCCTCATGCCGCGCATGGCTCAGCGACACTTCGGGTGCGCAGGCCAACAAGGCGTCGTACATGGACAGCGCCCAGTGCAATTCGCGCTCGGGCGTGGCGCGCGGCGCATTCGCCTTGCGCAATGCAGCAAGGGGAATGAAAGGGTTGGGCTTGGGTACTGCGGGCAGCACATTGTCGGTCAGGCCCAGTACCCATATACCGTCCCAGCGCCCACCCTCCGACTCCAGGAAACCCAGTACATCGAGCCGGGCAGCGGGATCGCGTTGCGGCTGGAATGGCGTTTCGCGCGCAAGGCGGCTCAGCATGGCCACCGCGGCCGACAATCCGGTCGCTCCCACCACTGGCGCTTGCCGGCCCAGGCGATCGATCAGGCTGTCGAAAGCCTCCACCACCTGGTAGGCATGGCTGTCCAGGGAGCTCTGGCCGGGAAAGCCAAGCAATTGCAACCATGAGCGGAAGCGCCTTGTCCATGTGTCGATAGTGGCCGCCGCGGTCTGTTCCAGCCAGCCATTCACGCAGCTCTTCCACGCTGCGCCCAGCAGTGGAGCATGGCTATCGAGCAGGCCGCCGAACTCCGCCAGCGGCACCTTCACTTTCGCCTGCCTGCGCCAGACGGCGTCCATGATGGCGCGTCCCGACGCTTCCCTTGCGTCGCCCGCACAGGCGCCGGCCAGCAGGGCTTGGCCGAGGTCGGCAGGTTCGCAATAGTTTTTCTGCGCGAACTGGGCCACTACGCGCAGCCAAGCCAGTGCGGCGCGGACCAGCGGCCACTCCGAAAGAGGCCTCGCGACAGCAATGTTGTAGGGGTATGGCCGCCCCTGCGGGTCGGTAGCCAGGGCCGTGCGTAAGCTGCGATGCGCCAGCACGACATCGGCCTCGAGCTTGGCCGCCACAATCGCGTAGCGCCCCTCGGGATTCTGATTCAATTTATCGGCCGCCCACCGCGCTGCCATACGCCATTCGCTGTCCGGGTCCGGCGCGACAAAGCGCCTGACTTCGCCCGCTGCCGGCGCCGTCGTGTCCAGGGACAGTACCTGGACGCCTTGAGCCTGCATCGCTTCGAGCAAACTGAAAAACCGTGGCGATAGTTCATTGAAGCCGGCCAACACCAAGGTGGAAAATGGCACACGAAGCATATCCTCCCGCATGGCGGCATGAATTCTCTCGTAGGCCAGATTTCCGTCCTCCAGGTCCATCTCGGCAAGCAGCTCGCGGTATCGATCACGCCATGCCCGGAAACGCTGGAATTCCGCCGTCTCTATTTCGGGCGGTACGCCTATTTGCCACTCATCCAGCAGGTGGTCCGCCTGCGCCGCCAACCGCGCCGCCTGCGCCACGTCCAGCAATACGTGGTCGGACTCTTCATCGGCGATCGCACGCTGCCACAGAAACTGGGAGCCGAAGGCATCGACAGTATGCGAGGCCAGTCCGGATTCGGGCACGAACGATAGCTGGTCCGCGGCCCGAGCCAGCCAGCCCGACAATGGAACGATATCGGGGACCGCCATGACGCGGCGTGTCTCGTTCAGGCCTGCCGACAACTCGGCAAGAATACGGCGCGCATAGCGGTTGTTGACAGTCAGAATCATGACAGATTCGGAATCCTGCTGCGAAAGGCGATCCAGCGATACTGTTGCGAATTGAGCTGTCATTGTTCCCGAGGCGTCAAGCCGGTGAGTCAGGCGCCATTCTACAATGGCCCACTATGGTTCCATTCTCGATTTCATACACTTGGTCAGCCAAGGCAAGCGCGTCGTCGGGATCATGAGTGATAAGAACCGTGGGGATGTCCAGCCGGGCCTGCAGCGACGCCAGCTCGGCGCGCATCTTCCTGCGCAGACCGGCATCCAGCGCCGCCAGAGGTTCATCGAGCAGCAGCATACGCGGCTCGACAACAAGGGCTCGAGCCAGCGCCACGCGCTGTTTCTGCCCCCCCGATATCTCGGCGGGATAGCTGTCAAGGACGGCATCCAGTTCAAATGCCTCGACCCAGTGCCGCGCGGGTTGCGGCAAGGCATTTCGCCGCAGGTTGAACCAGCCCTTGCGCAGCCCGAAGCCTATGTTCTGCGCAACGGTAAGGTGCGGGAACAGGCCATAGTCCTGCTGCAGATAAGCCACGCGGCGCTG
>JAKFDW010000428.1:0-24451 GCA_036675955.1 Orrella sp.
CCGTACGACGTTGCGCTTATTGACTCATCAACGCGAAGATGTTTTCGGCAGATACCGCAAGGCGTCGACCGCCTTGCCGCCGTAGCGCAGCTCGAAATACAGGTTCACGGCATTGCTGCCCGTGCTGCCCACCGTGGCTATCGTTTGCCCTTGCTTGACCTGTGCGCCTTCTTTTACCAATAGGGTATGGTTATGGGCATAAACGCTTAGAAAGTCGGCATCGTGGTTCACGATGAGCATATTGCCGTAGCCGCGCAAGCCGTTGCCGGCGTACATTACTTTGCCCGCGGCCGCAGCCTTGACGGGTGATCCTGCCGGGGCAGCGATATAGACACCTTGCGTATTGTGGGTTTGGGTTCCCCGGCTGCGTTTTCCTTCCGCGGGCCAGACCAGATCAATGGATCGTGGCGCCGCGACAGAGGGACCCTTGGTCGATGAGGGCGGGGCTGAAGCCGCGGCCGAGCCGCCTCTGACATTCAATACCTGGCCTACCCGAATATTGTCGCCGTCTTTCAGGTTGTTCGACCGAATGAGGGAAGCAACGCTTTGCCCATGCTCGCGTGCAATCTGTGTAAGCGTGTCTCCCCTCTCAACACGATATTGGCCATTGCCGACGGGTTTAGTGGTCCCGCACGAAGCCAACAGCACCGCCATGCCAAGAACGGCCAGGGAACGGCCGTAGGGACGAATCATGGGTGCAAAGTTGAAAGGACTGTTGATAGGACGGAACCGGGTAAAAAATGTCAGTAGATACATTGCTCAGAAGTGAGTGCATGTGGGACGCTAATGACATACTACACGACACCCGAAGCCAGGAGAGTTACAGTGGATTTGAGGCAGCTGAGATATTTCATCGCTATTGTGGAAGCGGGCAGCTTTTCCAAGGCGGCTCTTCATCGCAATGTCGTTCAATCGGCATTATCCCAACAAATTGCCGCCCTCGAGGCGGAACTAGGCACTAGTTTACTGATCCGCAGCAGCCAGGGAGTAAATGCAACGCGCGCCGGTAAGCTCTTCTACCAGCAGGCGCAGCATATTCTGCGCCAGGTCGAACATGCGAAATCAGTAATGACCAGTGTCGATAATGAACCCACGGGGCCGGTTGCGATAGGGTTCCCTACCAGTACGGCCGCGACGCTGTCCCTTCCGTTCATGGAAGCCTGTCTGGCGCGATATCCGAAAATTGAGTTGCGGATCATGGAAGGTTTGAGTCGGCACATCCATCAGGAACTGAATAGCGGTGTTATCGACATCGCTATTTTGTTTTCAGGCCAGCCTACCCACGGGCTCAAAGCGCGGCCTTTACTGACTGAAGAGCTTTTCCTGGTCAAGCGCGCGGCCGAAAATCAGTGCGATTCCGGTATTGGGACGCTTAGCAGGCGGGAGCTGGCCGAAACGCCTCTGCTTTTGCCAGAGCGCGGCAACGGCCTCAGAGACCTTATTGATCATCTTTTCCACAGTATTGGGATCGAGAGCCGTCCGCGGGTCGAATTGGGATCGCTCTGCACAATGCTCGAAGCCGTCGAGCAAGGCTTTGGCGCCACGATTCTACCTTGGGGCGCGTTTTCGCGCGAACATGCGCGGGGCAGCGTGTCTGCCTATCGGCTCGAAGAAATGAGCGTGCCGCGGACGCTGATGCTTTGCACATCCGGCGCGCTGCCTGTGTCGGACACTGCAAGCATCGTGTCTGAGCTTGTCCAGGAAGTGGTTCGCGATCTGGTGAACGGGGGCCACTGGCGAGAGGTTTATCTGCGCGATAACGCTTGACCGGCGGGAATGCCAGCTGTGCAGCGTATCGGTATTCGTCGAAGACGCTTATCTCTAAAACTGATGGCGGCATCTGTTTTCATTGCTTGACCCTTGTGTTGAGCCCACCTATTCTGAAAATACAAGGCGACGCAACGTTGCCGAGATGATGGGCGGATTCAACCGCTCGCACTTTCATGGACGGAGACAATATGAACAAGCTCGCCACCCGGCTCGGCGCGTGCATTCTGGCCGCGACTTTCTGCAGTCCTCTTCTTGCCCAGAAACTCCCCGACTACTATCCCGACGATTACTCGAAGATCGTCGACGCCTCCAAATCGGAAGACGGCGTGTTGGTTTATTCGGTGATGTCGGCCGAAAATTGGAAACCGGTCCTGGATACCTTCAAGAAGAAGTATCCATGGATCAAGGTGGAAACGCTGGACTTGTCGAACGAGATATGGTCCCGGTATTACACAGAAAAGGCCGCCAAGTCGCGTACGGCAGACCTGATTATTTCACTCGGCGTCGGCCCATGGATAGACTTTGTGAACAAGAAGGAAGTGGCGGCTTATGAGTCGCCGGAATCCAGCAAGGTGCCCGATTGGAGCAAGCCGTTCCCCGGCGTGTATTCCGTTTCGGCGGATCCTGTTCTCATTGCCTGGAATACGAAGATTGTTGGAGACCAGAAGATCGACACAATGGCCAAAGTGGTCGAACTGGCGGGCGATAAGAAGTTGAAGGGCAAATTCACGACCTACGACGCGGCCTCCGGGTCGGTGGCGGGAGTATTCCCATGGGTGTGGAGCCAGCACTACGATGACGGCGGCTGGCCGATATTCGAGAAGGTGGGGCCGGTCTCAAAGCCTGAGCGTTCCGGCGGCCAGATGCTGGCCAAGCTTGCCACGGGCGAATATGCGGTCGCCTATCTGATCAGCGCCATCACGGTCTTGCCCAAGCTGGACAACCCGGGTGTCAAAGGCATTATCGACTGGAGCTTCATGAAGGACGGCCAGCCGCTGTTTGCCCGAGGCATGGCGGTCACACAGGCGGCAAGAAGCCCGAACTCGGCAAAATTGCTGCTTGATCACACCATATCGCGCGAGGGCCAGATTGGCTGGGGCAAGGGCGGCATGACGCCGTTGCGCGAGGATGTCACCAAGGACGACGTGCCGTTCTTCACTTACAAAAGCATTGTCGATGCCGTAGGCGGCGAAGACAATGTAGAAGTCCTGGCGTACGACCCTGACTACGACAGCGCAATCGCCGAATACACGGACAAGTGGAAAAAGGCGTTCAACCGCTGACGGACGGGCCGACACGTGGAGACAACTGTCAACGTCGAGGGCGGCCTTGGCCGCCCGAATACTTCTGTTTGGCCGGGAAGAGCCTTTCAGACCCTGGTTTCCGTACTGGTTGCGTTCCTGGTCATTGCGCCATTGGTGCCGCTGGTTCTTCAGGCGTTCATCGACCGGCCGCTGTATGCCGGATCGCCGGAGTTTTCGCTGGCTGCCTTCTCGCGGCTCTTCAGCCACGCCGAGTTTTATCATGCGGTATGGAATACCGCGGTGTTTGCCGTGTGCACCACCGTGATCGCCCAGTTCTTCGGCATTGCGGGCACGCTGCTGCTGGCGCGAACCGACATCCCCGGCAGGCGGGTGGCCAGTGCCGTTTTCTTCTGGCCTTTGTTTGTTTCGCATCTTGTATTGGCGTTCGGCTGGATAGTCGGGTTCGGACCGTCGGGCTTCATAACCGGAATTTTCGCTAGGGTGTTTGGCGAAGCGCCGTGGAATCTATACTCCATGGCCGGTCTTTCTTTCGCAGCCGGCACGGCCCTGGCGCCTCTGACCTATCTCTATTGTGCGAGTTCGGTGAAGACGATCGATCCCGCGCTTGAGTCGGCAGCGCGCATATCGGGTTGCGGACCGATCAGAACGCTGTGGACAGTGACTATTCCTTTATTGAAGCCGGCTATCTGGTCCAGCGCTTCCCTCAACTTCATGCTGGCCATCGAGTTGCTGTCGCTGCCTCTTCTGATTGGCGGACCCGCTGGGCTGAAGTTCCTGATCACCTTCCTGTACGAAGAAGGGATAGAGGCGAACAGCCCGGATTACTCGCTGGTCGCGGCATGCTCGCTCCTTCTGATAGGCGTCATTTCGCTGCTATTGATGTGGCAGGCGCGCAGCATGGGCGACACGCGCAAGTACGTGACCATTGCGGGAAAGGCGTCCAGGCAGCGGCTGCTCAGCCTGGGCAAATGGAAGTGGCCGCTGTTCCTGGTGCTTATGGTGTACCTGGGCGTGACCGTGGTCTGCGTATTGGGCGCCGTCGTCTTGCGCGCGTCGACCAGCATGATTTCTCCCTACATGCCGGTGACCGAATTACTGACGTTCAGCAACTTTGAATCCCTGGTCGCCTTCCCCGAATATATACGGTCCATCATCAATACGGTGCTCGTCGCCCTTGTCGGCGGGGCAATTGGAACGGTGCTGATCGGCGCCACTGCGGTCGTGTCGCTACGCTCCAACTGGCCGCTGCGCAATGCGCTGCAAACCGTTGCCTTATATCCGCGCGCCGTTCCCGGCCTGCTGGTGGGTATTGGCGTTTTCTGGGCCGTCGCGTGGATACCGGGCTTGAACGTTATCCAGAACACCATCTGGATCTTGATCTTCGCGGTATTGATGCGCCATTTCCCGACCGGCTTTGGCGCGGTGACGCCGTCCTTGCATCAAATCAGCCACGACCTGGACTGCAGCGCGCGGGTGGGCGGCGCGACCTGGTTCATGACCATGCGGCGCATTATCGTGCCACAGCTTTACGCGCCCCTTGCCGCGTGTTTCGTACTGTTGGTCGTCCACTTCATCAAGGAGTATGCCTCGGTTGTCTTCTTGTTCGGTCCCGG
Source organism: Orrella sp. (assembly GCA_036675955.1). GTDB lineage: Bacteria > Pseudomonadota > Gammaproteobacteria > Burkholderiales > Burkholderiaceae_B > Pollutimonas. The sequence goes on from JAKFDW010000428.1 coordinate 4,649, forward strand.
CTCGGAAATGATAGGCACAACCATGCTCTCGTTCTGGGTCCAGGGAGAGCAGGGCTCCGTGGCAGCGCTTGCTGTCCTCCAGATCGCCATGGTTGCCATCCTGCTCGGCATCTTCCGGCTTATTTTCAAGGTAAAACTTTATGGCTGAAGTCCTTATCTCGGACCTGGTGCAGCATTACGGGAATGTCGCTGCAATCGATGGCGTGTCCCTGCGCGTGAAGGACGGAGAACTGGTTTCCCTGCTGGGCCCCAGCGGTTGCGGCAAGTCGACGACCCTGGCGGCGTTGGCCGGATTGGAGCGGCCGACCTCGGGCACCATTACCGTGGGCGGTGTGCCGTTCTTCGATTCGACTCGAGATATCTACGTGCCTCCCGAAGCACGTAACTGCGGGCTGGTATTTCAGTCATACGCCCTATGGCCCCATATGACGGTGTTCGAGAACTGCGCCTTTGCCTTGCGCTTGCGCAAAGTCAAGCGGTCGGAACAGAAGCGGAGGGTCATGGAGGCGCTTGAACTCGTCGAGATGCAAACCTACCCCGACCGTTTTCCGTATCAGCTTTCCGGGGGCCAGCAACAGCGTGTGGCGCTGGCGCGTACGCTGGCCTATGAGCCAGCCATTCTTCTGCTGGACGAACCGCTATCCAACCTCGATGCGAAGCTGCGGGAGCGCGCACGGACCTGGCTTCGGCAGTTGCAAAAGAAAGTCGGGCTCACGACGATTTTCGTCACGCACGATCAGTCGGAGGCATTGTCGATGTCGGACCGCGTCGCCCTGCTGAGTGGAGGGAAAATCGTGCAGTACGACACGCCTCAGGCGATCTACGACCTGCCGGCCGACCGTTTCGTTGCCGATTTCATCGGTTCGGGAGCGCTCATTCCGTGCCGGATCGAAGCCATAACGCAGGACTTCTACACCGTCAGGCTGCCCGATGACCAGCGCATTGCCCTCAGGCTCAACTACACGGGCAGGGTCGATGAGCGGATCGTGATTGCGGTGCGGCCTGAAGCCATCACGCTACTAGGCAGCACGGCGCCGGACAGCACGCGAGCACTCATGGGCCGGGTCGAGAATCCCAGCTACCTCGGCGCCCGGTACGAGTGCGACTTTCGATTCGGCGAAACCACGTTGCGCATCGAAACCGGTCTTGCTGTCGCGGGTGCGCGATCAGACCTTGTCTGCGCAGAACTGGCCGACATTCGCTATGCCGCATTTCCTTCTACTTGAGACGATATTCGATGCATTCCATTCAATTTGACTCGGATTCCACGTGTCCGCTGGACGACGTAAAAGTGCTTGATCTGTCCCGCCTCGTGGCCGGCAACATGCTCAGCTTGCTGCTCGCCGACTTCGGCGCTGAAGTGATCAAGATCGAGGATCCAGACCAGGGCGACACCCTGCGGCACTGGAAGGATTACACCGATGCTCATCCCGAAGGCGTGAGCGCCTACTGGAAGGTCTACGGCCGGAACAAGAAAAGCCTTACGCTAAACCTTCGCCAGCGGCAGGGCATAGACCTGCTCTTGCGCCTGGTCGAAAGCGCTGATGTGCTCATCGAAAGTTTCAAGCCGGGTACGCTCGAGAAGATAGGGATCGGGCCGGACCTTCTGCTTCAGCGCAACCCCGCACTGGTGATCGTGCGTATTTCGGGCTGGGGGCAGACAGGTCCCTACCGCAATCAGCCGGGTTTCGGCAGCCTTGTCGAAGCGATATCTGGTTATGCGGCAAAGAATGGCTTCGAATCACAACCGCCGATGCTGCCCAATCTGGCGCTGGCCGACATGGTGGCCGGCATTTACGGCGCATTTTCCACCATGGTGGCAATACGCGCGGCACGAGTCCCGGGAGGGGCGGGCCAGGTGGTGGACTTGTCTTTATTGGAGCCTTTGCTGTCCATCCTGGGGCCCGATGCGGCGCAATTCAACTTGACGGGCGTGGTGCCATCCAGGGTCGGAAACCGCACGAGCATTTCCGCACCCAGGAACATCTACAAGACCAAGGATGACAAGTATGTTGCCTTGTCGGCCTCCATCCAGTCGATGACGACCCGGCTGTTCCATGCCATACGCCGCCCCGATCTCGTCGATGATCCTCGATTCCGGACCAACTCGGATCGCCTGGACAACGTGGAGGCCCTCGACGCCATCATCCAGGATTTCGTGAGCCGATCAACCCAGGAAGAGAACCTCGCGTATTTCAGGCAAAACGCAGTCACGGTCGGGCCGGTCTACGACATCGCTGAACTCGTTGAAGACGAGCATATCGTGGAGCGGGAGATCATCGTTCGTTTACCGGACGGCCAGACGGGGACTTTACCCATGCATAACGTCATTCCGCGTTTATCCGCTACCCCCGGGCGTTTGCGCCGGCCGGCGCCCGAGCTCGGTGAGAACACACTCGAGATCCTCGCTACGATTGATGTCGACGCCTCGCAACTTGCCATCCTGAAAGAACAAGGAACAATCTGATGACCAGCCCAAGCACTACTTCATTCAATACCCTCCGGTCCCTGCTTTTTGTACCGGCGTTGAACGAAAAGTTCATCGCAGGCGCGCACACACGCGGCGCGCAAGCCGTCGTCCTCGATCTGGAAGACTCCATCATTTATGAGCGCAAGCCTCAGGCGCGCGAGGCGCTGGCGTCGGCGGTGACAACGATACGCCCGCATGGCTTGCCTTTGTTGGTGCGCATCAATAATCTGCCTGAACTGATCGAGGCGGATCTGCGCGCCGCGGTGCTGGCCGGCGCCGACGCCATCTTGATTCCCAAAGTCGATACAGCCGGAATGCTGCGCGACGCCGACAAGCTGATCGCGGCCTTCGAGAAGGAAGCGGGCCGATCCGCCGGGTCGGTTCGGTACATTGCATTGATCGAAACTCCCAAGGGCATTTTCAATCTGCCGGAAATCCTTAGTGCAAGCAAGCGCTTGTGCGGTCTTGGATTTGGCAGTGAAGATTTCGCCGCGGCGCTTGGCGTCGAACCCGATTCGGAGGCGTTATCGGTGCCCGCGCAGAATGTGGCGCTTGCGGCCCGCGCCTTCGACCTTGCGGCGTGGGGCCTGCCTGGCTCTATCGGCAACTTCAATGATACGCAAGCCTTTTTGACGCTGGTGCGCAAGGCCAAGGCGTTTGGGTTCACGGGAACGCTGGGTATTCATCCCAAGCAAATTACATTGATCAATACCGCCTTCAATCCTGGTCCTGAAGAACGGGCAGAAGCGCAGCGCATCATCGATGCGTATGAGGCAGCCCAGAGGAGCGGGGCCGGCGCAGTTGCGTTGGATGGCAAGATGATCGATGCGCCCATAGTGGAGCGCGCCCGTCGTACCCTGTCCCTGTAGCAGCATTCCGCCCTGCATTGCGCGGAAGCGTACAGGGTTTGCCTCAAACCCTGTGCTCCGAGGCTACAGCGCTCACCGCGCTCCGATATCGAGAAGCAGGTCGGCCACTGCGGCCGGCGAGGTAATCATTGCGTCATGGCCAGCGTCGATCTCGATATACTGCCAATCGGTGGAGGTCTTGACCCACTCGCGCACCGCCTTCAAAGGTGCATAGTCTGGTTTGACGGCGATGTAGGTGGCAGGCAGGCCGTTACCGACAGGATGGCGCAGTCTAAGGATGGATTCGTACGTCGACATCGGATGCGGTGTGCATTTTTCCCGCAGCCATTGCGCATCTGCCGGATCGACGACGCCAAAGGCCTCGGCCGGCGGTACTGGAATGGATATGCCGCCGGAGCTTTCCTGCCCGAGCTTTCGTCGTTGCGCGGCCACCTCCGGGGGAACCACCGAAAACGGGCTTTGACCGTCCTGGATGATGAGCGAATCGAGAAAGACCAAGTGTCTGATACGCTCTGGTATTCTGTCGGCAGCTGCGCTGATTGCAACCCCCCGAAGCTGTGGCCAACCAGCACGACTTCGCGAAGGTCTTCCCATAGCAAGGTATTGATCAGGTCAGTGGCGCAAGTTTCCAGATTGATGTCTCGGGAAAGCAAATGTGATCGCTCGCCCAGCCCGGTCAGGGTGGGTAGAAAAACCTCATGACCGTCCGCCCGCAGTCGACGCGCCACATGTTTCCAGCACCAGGCCCCATGCCATGCGCCATGGAGAAGGACAAAAGTAATTGGAGAGGTGGCGGCCATCGTCAGACTGCGGTCAGTTCGTTGAAGACCGCTAAGTCCCGAATGCTCTTGAGAGTCTCCAGGCTGTTCAGCTGTGTGTACAGCCGGCCGGCATCCAGTTCCGCACTTGCGCAACAATCCAGGAATTTGGCTTTGAGTTCATCGTCTTGCAGCGGTAGCAACGCATTTCCCCGTGCAAACCGGATGTCGCCCGACTCGAACTGTCTGCCGTCTTTCAAGGTAATAGTGACCTGATCGTTCAGGGCAAAGACGGGTTCGATGGGGCAAATGGATTCGCTGGTGTGTACGCGCACTTTGCCCATGAGTTCACGCACGTCGAGTTGGCTTACATAGCTGTCCGTCAGTTCTGCCAGACCCACTTTCTGCGAAACCAGGGCGGCCGCCACGGAGAATTCCAGGCTGAACTTCGCTTCCAGTCCCGTTGCCGGAGAATGGTTACGCAACATCGACGCCTGGCTTACTCCGATGGTGGCGTCCACCGCTTCCACATCGTTCGGTCGAATGCCGTGCTCTTTTACGAGGTCCAGGACTCCGTCAACCACGCGGTGGGTCGAGTAACACATGGGGTACTTCTTAATGGACAGCCCGGACTCGAGAATGCGCAGCTGTTTTCCGAGTTCAATGCCGTCGGACAAGTCGGCCGCCCCGTTGGGCGAAAGGGCTGCAAGATAGCCGGCGTGATGCTCAATCGCGTCCGGTGCAGCAGTGAGGCCTGCTTTGGCCAACCGTACTGCATCAATGGCGCTGGACGCCGCGCGGCCTGCATGCAGGGGCTTGGTCATCGTGCCGAAGTTGGCCACCAGACCGCAGGCCATGCTCGCTGCGAGGGAGATGGCATGGCGGCACTGCTCCGGAGATAGCCTGTTAAGCCAGGCTACAGCGCCGGCGGCCCCCACGGTGCCCAGCACCGCTGTGGGGTGCCAGCCTTTCAAGTGGTAGGGATCGGGCTCGCGCCGGGAGAGTTCAGCCCAGATCTCGTAACCCACGAGGTAAGCGCGCATGGCATCCGCGCCGGAGGCGTCCAGCCGTTCGGCCTCTGCTAGAACAGCGGGTACAAGCACCGTGCTGGGATGGCCGCCCAGCGCTACGTCATCATAATCAAGCGCGTGCGCGGCGGTACCGTTAATGAGTGCTGCATCGTTGCTGGCGGCTTGCTCGCCAATGAAAAGTACCTGTGCTTCGCTGGCGCGGGACTGCCGCTGACGTACGAATTCGCGCACGATTTGGACAACATCCGCATCGCGCCCCGCAATCATGGTGGCAATCGCGTCAGTGAAGCCTGTCTTGATGATTGCGTTTGCCGAGTCGGGAAGTGTGGTGAAGCCAGGGTTGGAAGCAAAGCGAGAGAGACTGTCTGTCAGGCCGGCCATGATGAGTTCCTTTGAACAAAACTAAGGTGGGGCCGCTAGATGTGGGGCCACAGCGTTAATGCTTTACTACTTGCTAATACGACCTTGGCATATCGAGGATGTGTTCTCCGATGTAGGCCAGAATGAGGTTCGTCGAGATGGGAGCGATTTGCATCAGACGAGTTTCCCGCCATTTTCTTTCGACGTCGTACTCACGCGCGTAGCCAAAGCCGCCATGGGTTTGCAGGCAGGCCTCGGCCGCATGCCAGGACGCTTCAGAAGCGAGCATCTTCCCCATGTTGGCTTCTGCTCCGCAGGGCAATCCGGCGGCGAAAAGGGCTGCGGCCTTGCGCAACATCAGGTCGGCGGCTTCGATCTCGGCATGTGCGCGTGCGATGGGAAACTGTATGCCCTGGTTCTGTCCGATGGGACGGTTGAAGACAACGCGCTCGCGGGCATAGTTGGAGGCGGTCTTGACGAACCAACGGCCATCGCCCAGTGCTTCTGAAGAAACCAGGATGCGTTCAGCATTCATGCCATCCAGGATGTATCGAAAGCCTTTTCCTTCTTCTCCGATGAGGTTTTCAATGGGCACGCGCGCGCCGTCGAAGAAGACCTCGGTCGTGTTGTGATTGATCATTGCAGCCAAGGGCTTGATTTCCAGTCCATTACCGCGCGTCTCTTGCAGGTCGACCAGAAATACCGACAGACCCTCTGTTTTCTTGGTGACATCCTCCAAGGGTGTCGTTCTTGCAAGAACCAGCATCAGATCAGAGTGCAGCGCACGCGATGTCCAAACCTTTTGGCCATAAAGCCGATAGCAGTCGCCTTCGCGCACTGCGCGGGTCTTGAGTTTGGTTGTATCCGTGCCGCTAGTGGGTTCCGTCACGCCGAATGCCTGCAGGCGTAGCGCTCCGCTTGCGATGCTGGGCAAGTACTTCTGTTTCTGCTCTTCGTTGCCGTGGCGCAGCAAGGTTCCCATGATGTACATCTGCGCATGGCACGCGCCCGCATTGCAGCCGGAAGCATGGATTTCTTCGAGGATCACGGCGGCCGCACGCAGCGGTAGGCCCGCTCCCCCATACTCCTCCGGAATCAGCGCAGCCAAATACCCAGCCTTGGTGAGCGCCTGGACAAATTCGGTGGGGTAAGCCTCATCGGCTTCCAGCTGACGCCAATAGGCGCCGGGGTAGTCAGCGCAGATTCGCCTCACGCTTTCGCGAATTTCAAGAAAGTCCTCGCCCAGGGGGACATGGACGTCTTCATACCGGGTTGCGGTGCTCATGAATGCAAGCCTCTCATCGTGTGATGGAATAGGGATGAAAATTGGTGAGCCAGCTACTCAGCGACAAGTTGCTGTTCAGAGTCGGCATGGCGCTGTGCCGCATTGCGATAGTTCTGGGGCAAGCCTGCTCGTGCGAGCGCGCCCTGCATGGGAATGTCCGGCAAGGTTTCACTAACGATTTGTCGCACTGCCAGTAGCTTTTCGAGATCGACACCCGTGCGCAAGCCCATGGAGTCCAGCATGAAGCACAGGTCGTCCATAACGATATTTCCGGTAGCGCCCGGCGCAAAAGGACAGCCGCCGATGCCGGCCAAGGACGCATCAAAGCTGCGCACGCCGCAATCAAGGGCGGCGCTTACATTGGCGAGCCCGAGCCCGCGCGTGTCATGGAAGTGGGCTGCGACCGGCAGATTTCCTACTGCGGCCAGCACCGCCTTGAAGACTTGTCGTACCTGGTTTGGATCGGCATACCCCACGGTGTCGGGCACGACGATCTCGTCCGCCCCTGCTTCGGCAAGCGCCAAGGCATACTTGACGACATCATCGACCGGCACCCGGCCCTCGTAGGAGCAGCCCAGCGCAGTAGCCAAACCGCCCACAATGACAGGGCGGCTTTCCGCCGGTTGCGAGCGGGCAAGCTGGACGATGCGCTTGAAATCGGCCAAAGACTCTTCCCGTTCGCGGCGCACATTCTTCAAATTATGCGTCCGACTGACCGACATCACGAAGTTCAGCTTGTGTACGCCCAGCTCTATACCCCGTTCGGCGCCGCGCAGGTTAGGGATGAGTGCGGCCACGGTGAGGCCGGGAACTTGCATGGCTTTGACGGTGACTTCTTCGGCATCGGCGAACTGAGGGATCAGTGTGCGCGGCACATAAGAGGTGACCTCGATCTCGGTAACCCCGGCAGAGGCCTCCTGACGAATCCACTCGAGTTTGCGGTCCGTGTGCATGAAGGTGGGATGGATTTGAAGTCCGTCCCTTAGTCCGACTTCGCGGACGAATACGTCTATGGTCTGCATGGTGTCTCCTCGGTTTTGTAGGTTGCGACGAGGGTTTACCGCCCTTTGAACACGGGCGCACGCTTCTCGTTGAATGCGCGCACTCCTTCGTAGCGGTCTTCCGTTTCGACGAGATGGTTGTACGCCTCTACCTCGAAACGGTAGGCCGTCTTGATTTCCATCTGCATGCCGTAGCGCACGGACTTCTTCACTTGACGGATCGAGAGCGGCGCGTTTCGGGCGATAGCGCGGGCGGTATCGAACGCACGGGACATGAGGTCTGAAGCAGCGCAGACTTCGTTCAGCACACCCCACTCGTGCGCCTGCTTGGCGCTGATGGGTCTGGCGGTCATCAGCATCTCCTTGGCGCGCCGTTCGCCGATGGCGCGTGGCAGGTTCTGCGTTCCTCCCGCGCCGGGCATAATGCCAAGCGAAACTTCAGTGAGCGCAAAGCGCGCTGTATCGACGGCGTAGGCAAAGTCGCAGGACAACGCCATCTCGAAACCGCCTGCATAGGCATGGCCGTTGATGGCGCCGATAACAGGCAGGTGAAGATCGGCAAGCGTCCAGTATTGGCGCTCGAACAGCTCGTGCTGGCGCTGCCATTGTTCGCGCGTCATGCCGTTGCGTTCCTTGAGGTCCCCCCCGGCGCAGAATATTCGATCGCCGGCCCCCGTGAGAATGATGCAGCGGATGTTGCCGGAATCCTCAGTGAGGCGGGTCCATAGATCCAGCAGATCCCGGCCCATTTGTGTGTTGATGGCGTTGGCTACTTGAGGGCGGTTGAGCGTGACCACGAGTATGTGCGGCTCGGTGTTGTCGGTCGCCAGCGTTTCGTATTGGGGCAGGTTCATGTCTCGGTACGCTCCATGTTTTTGAATAGCAATTCGGTATGTTCGCCCAAGGCAGGGGGTGCACTCACAGGCGTGGGCCGCTGGCGGTCGAAGCTTAGCGGAAGCCCAAGGAATTTCATGTCGGTACCGGGGACGCGCTGAAGCAAGTCCAGTGCGGCGGTTTGTGGATGAGCCAGCATTTGGGCGATGTCTTGCACGGGGGAACAAGGAATGCCTGCCGCGTCCATACGCGCAACCCAATGCTCGACGGTGCCGGCCACGAAGATTTCGTCCAGCATCTGGTAAAGCGCTGCCTGGTTCGCAACTCGGGACGGATTATCGAAGTAGCGGGGATCCGACGCCCATTCCGGCCTTCCCAGTTCATTCACAAGCCTTCGGAACAGACCGTCGCTTCCCGCAGCGACCACGATTTCGCCACCATCCTGAGTGACATAGGCCTTGTACGGGACGATGCTGCTTGCGCCCGATCCCTGCTTGGTCGGGACTTCTCCTGAAATGAGGTACTGGGAAGCCAGCAGTGAAACCCAGCATGCCGCTGTTTCGAACAGGGACACATCCACCGTGCGCCCCTGGCCGGTGAGCTGCCGTTCGTGCAGCGCCGACAGAATGCCGATGACCGCCCACATGCCCGTGCCCATGTCGATGATGGACGGGCCTACACGCACGGAAGCGTTCCCCGTATGCCCGGTGGTGCTCATGATGCCGCCGAACGCCTGCATCAGGGGATCGTAGCCAGGCTTGTCGGCAAGCGGGCCGGTGTGTCCGAAAGACCCCATATTGCAGTAGATGAGGCGAGGGTTCAGGCTTGCAAGGCTGTCGGCGTCTAGTTCAAGCTTGTCGACTTGCGCGGGACGAAGATTCTGCAGGACGACATCGGCGTTCTCTGCGATGAACTGTTTGAGCCCCGCACGGTCTTGAGGCGAGCGCAAGTCGCATACGACTGACTCTTTATTGCGGTTCAGAGCCTGGAAAATGCTGGAAGCCCCGTCTACGAAGGGAGGTCCCCATTTCCGGGCGTCATCTCCTTCCGGCTTTTCGACCTTGATGACGCGAGCACCCAGTTCGCCAAGAATCTGCCCAGCGAAAGGGGCGGCAACGCTATGTCCGAGCTCGACTACCACGAGGCCGGTGAACGGCCTTGCACTTGGCGTTTCGTTGATTGCTTGTTCTGGCATGTTGAGCTGGCCCAGTGTAGCTGCGTTTCAAATGTGCGTACATTAAATGTACGTACACATGGTAGAGAGCATGGCCCTGGATGTCAATAACCCGCCGACGGCCGTTGCTGGGCCTGAAGAACCGAAACCTCGGTCAGGTGCTTTTTCTTTTTCCGCCGCGCGTCCATGAAGTGCGCAGCTCGAATCTGCCGGCTGGGTATAGATTGGATGACACGGCGAGCAGGCGATCGCTTTTGTCCAGATAGGAGCGCTGCAAGTGCAGGGCTGGGCCACGCGGCTTTAGCTCAAGCAGCCGCGCGGCCTGAGCCGAAAGCAGGGTAGCGGCAATTTCTTGCCGGACGGTGTGGATAGTCTGGCCATATACTTCTTCGAGCATGCTGTAGATGCTGGGATGATTGCCCCGCAGCCTCTCGCGAATGCCAGCGAATTCCGGCCGGAGGTAGATTCGGGTGAAGGAGATGGGTATGTCTTTTCCCCTGGCGAAGCGGCGGGCCGTCAGCTCGACCCATTCAGACCCTTCCTCGCATTCGAGCGCGTCGGCGAGGGCGGCGTCGGCGACGATATTGCTGCTTTTGTGCACTTCCACCCGTGTGGAGTGTGTGTACTCAAAAAGCTCCGGCAAGGAGCCGAGGGCCGCCACGTAAACGGGTTTTTCTTTACGAGAGCACACGATGGTACCGATGCCGGGATGCCTGGAGATCAACCCGTCGTCAGCCAACTTGCGCGACGCCTCGCGCACGGTATGACGGCTTACGCCGTAAATAGCGGTCAGCTCATTTTCGGCGGGCAAAAGGCTGCCCACCGGGTATTTGCCCTGCATGATGTCGTTGAGCAAGCATTCGCGCAGCCATAAGTATCGTGGCTGTGAGGGAGGGGCCGTCTTTTTGTTCATGCTCATTTCGTTGTTCCTGTCTTGCACGTAACGTGTCTAAAGCGGTGGTAGTGGCTTGCTTTCGCGCTCATTGTCGTGGACTCGGTGGCGTGCCGCAACCATGACGTTCTAACTTTTTCTGACATCCAGGGAGTGCCAGTGAAAATCCGATGACTGTTTCCTTTACAAGAAAATCAAATGTATGTACATTTAAAAAAAGCCTGGCCAGCAACATGCCAAGGCACGAATTAATCAAGTCAATTCCAGGAGACAAAGATGAAAATTCGTAAGGCGCTGGCCTGCATCGGATATGCAGCCGCATTCACTTCTGTGCTGGCCACAGGCCCGGCATCCGCCCAAGAAAAATTCCGCATCTCGCTCGACACCAATCCAAGCCACGTACGCAACCAGGGTGTAGAGATCTTTGTCGAAGAACTGAAGAAGCGGGTAGGGGACAAGCTCGCAATCGAGGTTTATCCCAGTGGCCAAGTGTATCGCGACCGGGACGTCCCCAAGGCACTGCGGCAGGGCGCGATCGAGATGGGAGTGCCAGGAACCTGGCAACTCGACGGACTGGTGCCTACCGTAGCGCTACAGACATTGCCGATGTTCTACGGCGTCGATGCAGACATCGTGCATACCGTGGTCGACGGCAAGCTGGGCGACTTCCTCAACAAGCGTCTGGAAGACCGCCTCAAGGTAAAGGTCCTGGGGAAGTGGTCCGATCTGGGCATGCAGCACTTCTACAGCACCACCAAGGAAATCGCCTCTTACGACGATTTGAAGGGCATGAAAATTCGATTCTCCGGAGGCACCGCCAACGCCGAGCGGCTTAAGTTTCAGCGGGTGGTTCCAACCTTGATCCCCTATCCGGATCTTCCGATGGCCATGAGCCAGGGTGTGGTTCAAGGCGTGGCCACCACGCACGAAAGTGCGGCCACTGCAAAGCTGTACGACTCCGGCTTGAAGTATAGCTTCGAGGACAATCAGTTCATGGGCCAGTATGTGCCCATGATCCGCCTGTCGTTCTGGGAAGAACAACCCAGGGAGGTCCAGGACGCCATTCTGCAGTCCTGGGAAATCTCGGTAACGAAGCAACGTGAAATGGCCGCGGCAGCGCAGCAGGAAGCGCGGCAGGTTTTAATCGATCACGGCGTGAAGATGGCGCAGCCATCCCCCGAGCGCATTACTGAAATGCGCAAAGCGCTCATGAGCATCCAGCCTCAGGTGATCAAGGAGATGAAAATCGACCAGGAGACGGTGGACGTCGCGAGAGAAGAGTTGCGTAACGCGAAGGTGGAATTTTAATGTCCAGGAATCACTTGGCGGCCATCCCGCGGCACAAGCTAAACGCTACAGCCATGTCTTCCCAGGTCGAGCGCCACGAAGAGCAGCCTGATCGACGAGCCGAAGCGCCCTCCGCTCAGGGCAGCTCGCCCGAGGGTGCTTCGCTTTACGGCGGGTTGGCCGAGAAAGCGGCCGCAGAACTCGACACGACCAGTTCCGCATCTCGATTCAAAATCGAGCAAACCATTGTCGGCCTGCTCGGTCTTGCTGCGTTGTCGGTCTGCCTCTATAACATCGTGGTGCGCTTCGTTGCGCCAAGCCTCACGCTTGAGTGGAGCGACGAAGTCCAGGTCTACATCACTGTCTGGGCTATTTTCCTTGTGCTGGGTGTCGTCACGGCCACAGATCGGCATGTCAAGGCCGATCTTTTTGTGGGCATGTTCAGCGCCATCGTTCAAAAGCGACTGCATATCTTCAGTGATGTGCTTGGCTTGGCGTTTTCTCTACTGCTTGTCTATTACGGCGCGCTCATCACCTGGCAATCGTACGATTTTGGCGATTTGTCCATCAGTTCGTTGCGCTTCCCGCTTTGGATGTATATGGCCGCGCTGCCTGTCGGCTTCTCTCTGGCAGCCGTTCATTACGCTATCCGCATCGTCGGTCACTTTCGCTTAAGGGGCTAGCATGAGCAGTCTGTTTCTTGGCTCTTTCCTGGTCCTGCTGGTATTGGGCGTCCCGATTTACTTGGCACTCGGGGTAACCGGCGCGGCGCTGTTCAGCGCTGACGGCAGCATGATGTCTTATGCGCAGAAGCTGATTGACGAGTTGAACTCGACGACGCTGTTGGCCGTTCCGTACTTCGTGATTGCCGCCACCTTCATGGAGCGCGGCGGCGTGGCACGGGCCCTTATCGATGCGGCGGCAAGCTGGATAGGACGTGTGCATGGTGGACTGGGCCTGGTTTCGGTGCTGTCTTGTGCCATCTTTGCGGCGATGTGCGGGTCCTCAGTCGCAACCGCTATTGCCATGGGCACGATTCTCATACCTGCCATGCACCGAGGGGGTTACAGCCGTCAATTTTCAGCGGGGGTCGTGGGAGCGTCCGGTACGCTCGGGATTTTGATTCCGCCATCGCTTGCCTTTGTGGTGTTCGGCGTGCTTGCAGATACGTCTATTCCCCGGCTCTTTCTAGCGGGGGTCATCCCGGGTCTGCTTCAGGTCGCTTTCCTGGGCGCCTACATCGTTTGGTTCAGCCGTCGCAAGGGATATGCGGGAACACAGGGCGTTTCGCTGCGCGAGAAGGTCCATCAGACAGTGCTCGCTCTTCCAGCCCTGTCTATTCCCGTCATCGTGCTGGGCGGGCTGTACGGAGGGGTCGTCACCCTGACCGAATCAGCGGCGCTTTCAGCCATTGTCGCAGCGCTGCTTTCGCTATTTGTCTACCGCGGCATCACGGTTTCCCAAGTGCTTCCCTTACTGGCGGAAGGCATACGCAACGCTGCTTCCATCCTCATCATTGTTGCCGTGGCACTGGCGTTCGGACACTGGATCACTGAAAGCGGAATTGCCGCCTGGCTGGTTACCCTGGTTGAGGAATCGAATATCTCCGGCTGGCAGTTTCTGATCGCCATCAATGTGCTGCTGTTGTTTCTCGGCATGTTTCTCGAGGTGTACTCGGTGATGCTGATCTGCCTGCCACTGATACTGCCTATGCTCGGTCCGCTGGGCATCGACCCTATCCACTTCGCCGTCATCATGGTGGTCAATATGGAAATTGCGCTCCTTACGCCGCCGGTAGGGCTGAACCTTTTCGTGATCGCGAATATTTCCAAGACGCCGCTACTCGAGGTTACGCGTGGCACAGCTCCTTTTGTGGTTGTGATGCTCGTGCTGCTCGCCGTCATCACTTATATACCGTCGGTTTCGCTTTGGCTGCCCCAGGTATGGATGCCCACCGGCGGGGGCGGCTGAAATGAGTTTGATGAATAGTGACCGGTTCCCACCGCCCGCTATCGCGTGGTCACAGGCGTTGCGTACGCTGGGCAGTCGCTTTGGCGACGCTCCCGCCTTCAACGATGGAGCGAGCGTGCTCGGATACGACGAACTCAGTGCACGGGCACATGCGCTTGCTCAACTCCTTCATGAGCGCGGTATTGGCCATGGAACAGAGGTGGCTACTCTGCTGCCCAACAGTCTGGCCGCGGCCTGGGTGTCTTACGGTTTGAAGCTAGCGGGGGTGGCTGAGACGCCCATGAATTTCGGCTATACCGGTGAGGAGATCGCATGGAGTGCGCGGGTTGCCCGATTCCGCCTGGTGATCACCAATCGCCAGCGGGAAAGCGACGTGCATGAACAGAAACTGGAACCGCTACGGGTGGAGGACGTCGCGCCCGTTGATTCTGGCAGAAGTTTTGATCCCGTTCCCGCTGACGTACCAGGCCGGATTCTGTTTACCTCCGGTACGACAGGCTTTCCCAAGGCGGCCATCTACACCCATGGCCGCCGGTGGATCGGTGAACAGCTGCTTAAAGCGACCCTGCCCTTTGTGCCAAAACGAGGCGAGCGCATTCTGTTGATGACCCCCTTCACTCATGGCGCATCATTGCTGGCATTTGCCTGGTGCGACTATGGGGGCGAAGTGCTTCTGCTAAACGGCGTGCACGCAGGGCCGATCCGCAATTGGTTAAGCTCCGGCAGTGTGTCAGCCATTTTCGCGCCTCCCACTATGCTGGCAAAACTGGCGACGGTGCTTGAGCGCCGTCGGTACGAGGGCGTGCGCTGCGTGTTTACCGGTACGCAGCCGCTTACCGCTTCCATGTACGAGACCGCGGTCGCGATGTTCGGGCCGGTTGTAAGAGTCACCTTTGGCAAGACCGAGTGCATCAATCCCATTACCGTGCTCGACGGCCATGAGTCGGCAGAACTGTACTCACGACCGTTGTCCGGACTTGGCACCTGCGTCGGTTGGCCGGCGCCCGGTGTCGAGGTTCATATCGACCGCCAAGCGGGCGAGCAGAACGATGCAAGCGCCGACGAGGGCGAGGTGTGGCTAAAAGCCCAGCAGATGTCCAACGGTATGCTTTCCGTCGAGGGATACACTCCCCATGAACCGCAGGGCTGGCACCGGACGGGCGATCAGGGATACATCGACGCCCAAGGCCGGTTGTGGCTGACCGGACGCTTGGCTGACGTCATCAAGACAGGCGGATACCGGGTCAACCCCGACGAAATCGAATGGGTGCTGGCGGAGGGTAGCGCAGCCGGTCGCATTGTCGTCACCTCGATTCCATCGGATTACTGGGGAGAGGTTATTGTTGCGGTGGCTGAAAGCTCCGATTCCGGTTGGGAAGATGCCGCGCGCGCATGTGCCAAGAAGCTATCTCGCCACAAGCAACCGCGCATCTATGCCGTCGTGCAGGATTTTCCGCGTAATGCGCAAGGCAAGGTCAATCGTCGAAAGTTGCGCGAGCTCGTTCTGGCGACCGGTACGTATAAAGACGGTCCGTATCCCGAATTGGTGTCGGATCATGAAGTCGCTTCAGGTCAGTAGGGTGCAGGTCACACTGCTTCAAATGCCCACAAATTAGGCGTCATGTCATTCGAATAGCCGGACACGAATCCTTTGGGTTCGCCGGTCTGGGCGTCGTAAACCGACCGGCGAACTCGCCCGATGTTGCCTCCGTACAGGTGGATACTGATGGAGACCTTGTCTTCATGAGCATTGCTGACACGGTGAATGTCGCCAATGCGCGGCGAGACGCAGGCAACATCCCCGGGGTTCAACCGGCTTTGCGCGCCGGTCGGTACGAGGCCGTCATCGGTTCTGCGGTAATGTTGCTCGAGTTCGGCGCCCCGCAACATGGCGATGACGCCCCAGACGGTGTGGTCGTGGATGGGCGTCTTCTGGCCCGGCCCCCACACAAAACTGACCAAGGAAAAGCGCTCCAGCGGATCGCCGTACAGCAAGTATTGCCTGTAGTAGTCAGGATGAGGCTGGGCCAGGGCGTCTGGTAACCAGTCGTCTTTGGCCACCAGAGACGCCATGATTTCGCTGGCGGACTTCAATACCGTTTCCTCAGCGGCAGCCGGGCTTTCCACCAGACGAGTGAGCGCGGCCACGGTGTCCAATAATCGGCTGTTTTTCATGTTTCTCTCCTGGTCCTGTGAGTCGCACGCTTCCTGTGTCGGTTCGGGGTGAATCAGGCAGGCTGTGCCAGGGATTTCGCCAGTGCTTTGCGGTCTATCTTTCCAACCGAGTTCTCCGGCAAGGCGTCCACGAAGAAGACGTCATCCAGACGATAGATGCGCGACAGGCGCTGACCCACCAGCGCGTGGATGGCTTCTTTGTCGCCTCGTGCGGAATCGGTGGGAACGACAAAAGCCACAGGAACTTCGCCAAGGTCGGGATCGGGGCGACCTACAACGCAACAGCTGTGCACGTCCGGGCTGGTGCTGATGGCCTGTTCGATGATGGCCGGGGAGATGTTTTCACCTCCGCGGATGATGACGTCCTTGATTCGACCCGTGATGTACACGTAGCCATCGTCGTCCAGGCGTCCCAGGTCGCCCGTGCGCAACACCGGGGCAGGCGGTTCGAGTATGCCGTCTCCCTGGGTGCCC
Organism: Orrella sp.; assembly: GCA_036675955.1. Taxonomy (GTDB): domain Bacteria; phylum Pseudomonadota; class Gammaproteobacteria; order Burkholderiales; family Burkholderiaceae_B; genus Pollutimonas. The sequence goes on from JAKFDW010000428.1 coordinate 21,230, forward strand.
AGATAGCCTAGCATCAGGCTTTCGCCTTCGATGCATATTTCACCGTCGATACCCGGTTCCAGGATCGTGCTTCCGTCGCTGGCGCACAGGAATATTTTCTGAAAAGGCAGGGCCTTGCCGATGGAGCCTATCTTGCGCCTGGTCGGCGGGTTCATGGTGGATGTGCACGTCGCTTCGGACAGGCCGTAGGATACGACCAGCGGCCGCTGGAGCAGCGCTTCGATCTTGACGTGCAGCTCTTTGGTGATGGGCGCCGACCCACAGCGTGCAAAGCGCAAGGCGGCGAGGCTTTCCGGCGTGAACGACAGCTCGAGCATGCGGGAGTACATGGTGGGCACGCCGGTGATGATGGTGGGCCGATGCAAATCCATGAGCTGCGGCATATCGGTGGCGCGGAAGCGATCGGCCAGCACCACATGCGCGCCCACCAGGAAAGGGCTGAACAGCTGGTTGTTCAAGCCGTTGGTGTGGTAGAGCGGCATGACGTGCAGCAGCTTGTCGTGCTGATTCAGTTCTGTCAGGGGAATGACGCCCTGGGCGTTATTAAGCAGGCCCTTGTGGCTGAGCAGAACGCCCTTGGGCCGGCCGGTGCTTCCAGAAGTAAACAGCAGCAGGCCGGGGTCTTGAGCCCGGATTTGTTCAGACCAGTAAGCTTCGGCAGCGGCGAGCATATCAATACGCAATATCCGCAGGCCGCCCGTAGGCGCTACGCCGGCTTCGTTTGCCGCATCGACCAAGACGGTGTCGACGCCGACGGCCTGCAGGCGATCGTGGATCTCGGCAGGCGTCAGCCGGGGCTCGAGCGGGCAAGGGCATGCTCCTGCCGCCATTATGCCCAGCAAGGCGATGACATTATCGATGGACCTCTCCATCGACAGCGCCACGAGTTGTTGCGGCTTGACCCCAGCGTGGCGCAGTTTGCCGGCCATATCGCTTACGCGTTTGTAAAGTTCGCCGTAAGAAAGGCAGGTTTCACCCTTTGCGTCGTTCAAGGCCGGGCGCGACGCCCATTCTTTAGAGCGCCAAAGCGACGGGTAGGCGGCCAGCAAACTGGTGTCTTCAGGCATTCGTCTCTCCTATCGCAAGCTGACTGCGGCGTCACGCTCGAAAGCGCCGTCCGGATCAAGAGCGGCCAGCGCTTCAATCTCGCTATGTGTGGGTAACGCGGTCGGCTCGGCCCCTTCGTGATCGAACTGGAAGCCGGTGCGCGCCTTGACTTCGTCAAGGCTGGATTCCGGATGCCACGATTGCAGGGCGAGGCGGTCGTTCTTCTTGATGAATACGGCGATGGGCGTCACGACACCATGGAAACCGCCCCAGGAGGTGCGAAAGTGCAGTTGCTCCACAAAGGTACGGGGCGAGTGTTCTGTTCGCCACGTGCATGCCCGCCTTGCGGTAGGCAGCATGACGGCGCCGCCGCCTCCGCCGGGCAGCCGGACCTTGGGTTGATGCCAGTCCCCGATGCAGGAGTTGTTGGCATTGCCTTCGCCGTCGATCTGCGCCGCGCCGAGAAAGGTGAGGTCCATGCGGCCTCGGCAGCACAGATCATAGAAGTCCTCATTGTCAAAGATCGAAGCCGTGTGCTGGGCAAGCACAGGATCGGAGCTTGAGATAGGAATCTTGGAGGGACGCGGGTCTACGCCGCCGGCCACGTTGATATAGACAAAGTCCCACTCGTAGGCTTTTTTGGCCATCAGGCACGCCAGCATGGGCATGGTGGAATTGACGCCGCTGAAGGTGATTTCGTTGGGGCGGATGAACCGGGCCAGGTTGGTGACGATGTAGGAAAAAGGGGTCCAGTTGGCGCTCATTCGGCATGCTCCTGCAAGGCTTCGGGGGCGGCGTCGAGATGGGCTTGCAAGGCCTCAGGCCCCGGCTCCAGATATTTCTCGACCGCCGGGTAATCGATCTCGTATTCCGGCCAGCACGAGCCTGGCCATGCGCCCTGGGGCACCACGGCATAGGCCTGGACGAGAAAATACGGGATCAGGGTCACTTCGGGCTGTTGCTCGAATATCTCGGTGTCGACCACACGTTCGGCCACTACCAGCACGCGCTTGGCCGCGCGGCTCATGATGCGGTCCCAGTGCGAGGTGCCCAGTACGCGCACGTTTCCGCGGCTGTCGACCTCGTTGGCATGGATCACGGCAAAATCGGGCTGGATGGCTGGAATCACCCAGACTGGGTCGCCTTTTCCGTAGGGATCGTCCAGTTTTTTCCAGCCGTTGATATCGACGAGATGGCTGCCATCGATGCCGGCGCAGGGCTGGAAAGGTGTGCCGAAAGCGGCCGCACGCAGGCCGGCGGTCAAGGTGGCGCATGCATGCTCTTCCAGGCGAAGCGCGCCGGTCTCGACTGCTTTCCGATAATAGGGGGCCAGTCCAAAATTGCCTTCCATGGCCACGATACCGGTGCGGGCGCGTGTTGCGACACCGGCCCGGCATAGCAGGTCGATGTCGTAACCCGGCGATTGCTTCACGATCTCGATATTGGATTTTTTCTGGCGCACCAGTTCGCGTACCAGGGCGAAAGGGCCCCGATGCAGGAAGCTTCCGCCCAGGGCCACTGAGGCGCCGTCGGGAATGATTGCGGCCAATTCCTCAATGGACACCTGCTTGTCCAGGTTGTTGAATCCAGATGACATGCTTTTCTCCTAGGCGGCGGGGCTTATCCCGCCAGGTATTGTTGAATGCGCTGCTTGAACCCGGGGCGCGACGCAGAGCGCACCAGTGCCGCCATGTCGGTGTCGGCCTCGTTGACATTCAGTGCCGCATACAGGGAGGCCCGGGTGGCGGGATCGAGCGCAGCCGCCGCCGATTCTGCGTCCGACAGCAGTCCTGCCCACTCGTGCTCGGAGACGGTGGATGTCGCGAAGCCGATCAGCAGGGCCTCATCGGCCTCGAAGGACCTGGCAGTGCCGAGGATGGCCAGGGCCTTATCGGCGCCGACGATATTGCGAAATCGCCTCGTGCCCAGCACCAGTCCGAACTTGAGTCCGGGCATGCGGAAGCTGGCATCCGGCGTGCAGTAGCGCAGCTTGCAGGCCGCAAACAAATCCACGCCTGCCCCGAAGTTCTTGCCGCGCGCCAGGCCGACGGTAAGGGCGGGAGAGTTCGCCACCAGTTGCAGCAGCGTCTCGATGCGGACCATGCGCAGCACAAGGTCGCCCTCGCTTTGCTCTTCGTAGCCGGTGAAGTCAAAGCCCGCACTCAGATTCTTGCC
>JAKFDW010000429.1:0-4249 GCA_036675955.1 Orrella sp.
GGGCATTGAGTTGCCGCTGTCGACCCCCGTTTTGCCTTGAGGCCTTTTTGCCGCGGATACGGATCCGTTCACCGAGGCGTAGGACCTGTCCGGCTAAACAGCTGTCATGCCGTCGCCGGAGTCGCTGAAACTGCCTGTCTCCGGCGGGTGCACTGGAGCAATCGCTTCGAGGCCGACCCCGGCAACCGCTGGCTGCGGCAGACGATTGTGAATTTGTTTGCAGAAGGCTGAAGGCTAAAGGCAATACCGTTCAGTTAAGCACCAAACCCCGTTCGGGCTGAGCTTGTCGAAGCCTTGTTCACCTGCGACCCGACCCTTCGACAGGCTCAGGGTGAACGGCTTAACTGAACGGTATTGAGGCTAAAGGCTGGAAAAGCCGCGCAGGCCAACGTGATTCGCCGCCGCGAGGAAACCGCGGCAATGCGGTCATTGCTGAACACCACCATGCTGATGGAGGACAGCCCGGTGGCTTTGCGCATGAAGGCGCTGGAAACGCTGGAGCGTGTGTCCGAACGTATTGACAAAATCTCTGTGTTTGGAGGTGTGGATCAGGTGCTCAACGGGCTTGTAAAGCGCTGCTGAGAGGGGTAGAAATAATGAGGAATCGAGAAACCAGAAATGAACTACCAGCAGCATGAGGTCGCAGGCGGCGTGCCTGTAAAAATGTGGACTCGGGGCATCCCTGTGGAAGACGAAGCGCGGCAACAGCTGGAGAACGCGGCCAGGCTGCCCATTGTGTTCAAGCACATTGCCGCCATGCCGGATGTGCACTACGGCATTGGTGCGACCGTGGGCAGTGTGATTCCCACCTTCAAGGCCATCATTCCCGCTGCGGTAGGCGTGGATATTGGCTGCGGCATGATCGCCTGCAAGACTTCGCTGCGCGCCGAAGACCTGCCGGACAAGCTTGGGCCACTGCGCGCCGAGATTGAGAAAGCCGTGCCGCACGGCATGACGTCCAAGCAGTTTCGCCGCCGTGGCGCCAACCGCGACCAAGGTTCATGGGAAACTCCGCCCAAGGAGGCCGATCTTGCGTGGGGGCAGTTGGCCGATGAGTTCAATGCGATTTGCGAGGCCTACCCGCGCCTGAAAAACACCAACAATCACAGCCACATGGGAACCCTGGGTGGTGGCAATCACTTCATCGAAATTTGTCTGGACGAGGCGGGCGGTGTCTGGATCATGCTGCACAGCGGCTCACGTGGCGTTGGCAACGCCATGGGAACACTCTTCATAGACCTGGCCAGGAAAGACGCTGAGCAGCATCAGCGCAATCTGCCCGATAAGGACCTGGCTTACTTTGAAGAAGGGGCCCGGTATTTTGGCGACTACGTGCGCGGTGTCGGGTGGGCGCAAAAGTTTGCGCGCCTGAACCGCGAGGTGATGATGCAGCGCGTCATTGGCGCCTTGCGTAAAGTGATTGGCAAGCCGTTTGAGACGCACCTGGAGGCGGTGAACTGCCACCACAACTATGTGCAAAAAGAAACGCACTTTGGGCAAGAGGTGTTCATCACTCGCAAAGGCGCAGTGAGCGCCAGGGCGGGCGAGCTGGGCATCATCCCCGGCAGCATGGGGGTCAAGAGTTACATCGTGCGCGGCAAGGGCAACCCGGAGAGCTTCATGAGCTGCAGCCACGGCGCGGGCCGCGCCATGAGTCGAACCAAGGCGAAAAAGCTGTTCACCGTGGCAGACCAGATCAAGGCGACCGCGGGTGTTGAGTGCCGCAAGGACGCCGACGTGATCGATGAAATCCCGATGGCCTACAAAGACATTGACGCGGTCATGCGGGCGCAACAAGACCTGGTTGAGGTGGTGCACACCTTGAAGCAGGTGGTGTGTGTGAAAGGCTAACGCCGGCGTTCAGCCGCGCCGAGCGAGCGAAGCAAGCGAGGGCGTCGGCCGGAACGCGTTGTTGGGCCGCTGTCACTTCGCCGCCGGTGCGTCCAGAAACGCGCTGATCGCCGGCACCAGCCACTCGGTGCGCGCCGTCATCTTCATGTGATCGGTGCCGGGGAGCACAGCAAGCTGCGCGTGTGGGAGGGCTCGGAACATCTCCACGGCGTGTTCGGGGCGTATGACGTCGGCGTCGCCGACAATAACGAGCGCCGGCGCGGTGATGCCGCGGAGGGCGTCATCCGGGATGTCTGTGAAGTCGCGCACGCGCTGGGCGGCCTTGTCGTGAAACATTCGCAGGTTCTCGGGGTGCGGCGCGACCTTGAGATACTCCTCCTGCAATTCCTTCGGCATGTTCTCCAGCTTGGCCTTGGCCATCGCCTCCCAAAGCCAAGGATAGGCGCCCTCGCGCTTGGATAAGGCCGATGCCAATACGAGCTTGTGCACGACTTCCGGATGCCGGATCGCCACCTGCAACGCGATCGTGCCGCCATTGCTGAACCCGAAGAGATCGGCTTTTTCGATGTGCAGGTAGTCCAACAGCGCGGAAGTGTCGTCCGCCGACTGCTCGAAGCTGAACGGCCGGTCGGCAATGTCCGCCGTGTGCCCGTAGCCCTGCTGCTCGAACGCAATGATCTGCCGGTCACGCGCAAGCTCCGGCAGGATGTGGCCGAAAGAGGTCTTGATTGTGTCGCCGCCGCCATGCAGCAGCACGAGTGGCGGTCGCTCAGGGTTCGCGATGCCGTGGATCTCAAAGTAAATTTGGAGGCCATTGACCGGAGCGTAGCCGCTCCGGGCGGGCTGTTTGACGGCGTCAGGGGCGAGACCACGGCTGCCACAGCCAGATATCGTGATTGCACCAAATAGCAGGAATGCCACGCCAGCAACCTTCATCGCTCTCCTCCGTTTGCGGCCCAACGTGAAGTTGAGGGGCGCGCCGCTTTTGGCGCGTCCCTCTCGAACGCCATGTGTGCGCCCAGCATGGGCGCGAACTTATAGGGTGAAAGTCCCCCTGTGGGAGAACCGAATTGGACTCATCGTGAGCAATCTTAACCACTAACCGACGGCAAGTGCATGACCGCGAGGGAGTGTGCGAAGGAAGCCCGAGTGCAAACGTGCGAGACGACGAACAGAAACCGCATAGAAGGCTGGCCGCGCACGAAGATCAAGCATTTGCTGGCCTTGTGCGTAAGCCTGAAGACGGCAATCCAGCATGGCGTCAGCAGCAAAAGCTATTGGCACATGGCGAGAACTCCGGCAGTGCAGCAGGGACTGACCAATGCGTGGTTAAAGGAACAAGGTTTACGCAGCGTGAAAGACCTATGGTGCAAGGCCCAGGGGTATGCGATTTAGAAAGGAAAACTTCGTCGAGCGCGCCAACTTGTTGAACCGCCCACTGCGGACCCGCATGCCGGGTGGTGTGGGGGCTGGAGGCTAGAAACCTCCGGCTATCCGATTAGGTTTCTGCCGCGAGTAGCTCACCGCTCCAGGCGCCTGAACGATGGGATGCGACGATGAGAAGACTGCCCGTGCCGGGCGCCTGAACGACCAGCCTTCCGCCTGGTGCCCAAAAGGCACTCTTCCCCGCGGCCGCGTAGCCTCCTGACGGGCCACCGTGGTTGGACATGAGTACGCCGACGTTGAGCTTGGTGGCATAGCGGTGCAGATTGGCTGAATCGGCAGGATGGCCGGACTCCGACACGAGGACACTTGCCAAGTACAGCGATGCCCCGGTGGCAGCCGCGCATACAGCATGTTGTTCGTGTGAAGTGTCAGCGCAGATGGCCAACGCAAACGACTGATCGAGTATGCCGTGGCTGTGGCTGCCCGCTTCACCTTTGGCAACGTACTTCTCTTCGCCGGGGTGCAGGTATTGCTTGCAATAGATGGAAGTTCTTCCGTCCGGAAAGAATGTGATTGCTGCGATTGAAGGTGTAACGCCGGTGCCGCGGTCAAGGGGCGCACCGACGACTACGGTCATTCGGGTCTCGCGCACCATTTGTTTGATGGGGGCGAGGCAGCTATCTTCCGGTTGCAAGCGGCAATCTTGGAGAAGTGGTAACTCATAGCCGCTCAGGGACAACTCGGGAAAGACCAAGAGATCGACCTTCTCTCGATTCGCGGCGGCGATGAACCTTGTGTGAACGAGAACGTTCGCAGCGACATCGCCCGGTATGCAGACTGACTGTGCTGCTGCGATTCGTATGGATGGCATGGTGGCGACTGAAGAAACCTAACGAGGCTGTAAAAAAACCTGTTCTCCACGCACTGCGGCGTGGAGAAACTTCTTGAACCGTCTATGTATCGGAGTTTGAGCGTCCATCCCCTCAGTGTGCCGCAATTTCGGTCCTCTGCG
>JAKFDW010000430.1:0-1711 GCA_036675955.1 Orrella sp.
TGGGTCGGCATGTTCCACGACCTGCGGCTTGCAAGCAGCTGGCGCGAAACGTGGAAGGTAGTGTCCGGGCCACCGGAGTACAAGCCCGCAGCGGCGAACGAACTCCATACGATGCAGGACGCGGAATGCGTGGCGACCCGGCACAAGGTCTGAGCATCGCGCGAGAACGACGCCGGTCGGGAATTGCAGAATCAGATCTTGAATTCCTGCGTCGCCGGCTACGTCCTGCGGTGTACCATGCCATCACTTTCCGGCAGATGCAGAAGGCCGTGCGCCAAGCTCGCTGGCGTGTCGCGGTGTTGACGACAGCTGCCGAGGCGACCCTTTCAGGATCAGTTTATGCCCGACGCGATTAAAGCCGAAAATCCAGCCGTCCCCACGCTTTCAGGCTCGGCGATTCCCGCGCCTTGCCCGTATCACGAACGGGGGCTTTTCATCATCGGAGCCGCGCGCAGCGGAACCACCATTTTGCAGAATGCCCTCAATGACTCTCGCGATATTTTTCTATTCGGGGAGCCCAAGTTCCACAGCGACCTTGGGGCCCCGGATTTCGCCGCGCGCTATAACTCCATGCATCGCAGCCTGGGTAACCAGGAGAACAAAAGCACCTTCTGCCCGGCATTTTTTGCCCAGGATGCGCCTTGGCATAAGTATTTGGCGCATTGTTCCGGCCTGTTCCGCTACGTCGGCTGCAAGATCGCCATCAACCCACAAGGCGCAGCCTTCGACAGTCGCCAGCTGTTCGATTTCCAGAGCCGTTATTTTTACCGGTCCCGTTACATATTCACTTTCCGCAGCCCTGTTGAAGTCTGCATTTCCACCCGCGGCCTCGCTGAATACACCGGTGTCAGCGTAGCCAGCTACGAACAGGTGTTGCATGGTTTTCTTACGGTAATGGCGTTGTACCTGCGCATGCTGCGCAATCTCCCCTGGGTGACCGTACTGTTCCACGAAGAAATCGGGGCGGATTCCTTCGCTGCGCTTGGGAAGTGGCTGGATCTGGACTTGGCCGCGGCCGCCAGCTACTACGACGACACGCGGGTACGGCACTACGCACTTGACGCTGTCCCTGTACCGTACCGGGAGCGGGTTTCCGCTGTAGTCGCCTTGTACGAGGAGTTCCGCGCCCACAGCCAGCTTGGCTACGAACGCGTGCAATTGGATCAGAATTCCAACCACTTCGAGCAACGTCACTACACTGCGCTTGGCCACATGGCGCGACGCATAGACATGATGATCGACTCGCTTGCACCGAAAGATGATCCATCTCCTTCTTCGGGCGCACCGCCTCGCGGCTGATCGAGATGCAGAGCATGCCTGGCGACACAGCAGGGCCTGGGCATCGGCAATGACTGTCGTGGAACCGAGCGCCAGACAAGTTCATCAGGTTCCACACCACATTTGGTGTTGACGGTATCCGACGACCCCATTATGTTGTGGCTGTCGGTTCCGTTGGCTCGCGCCTTCGGATGAAAAGGGAAGCCGGTTCGAATCCGGCACTGCCCCGCAGCGGTATGTGGAAACGAACCCGTCATTGGCACTGAGGCATCGACCTTGGGAAGCGACGGGTTAGGAGGGAAGCGAAGGCTTTCCGCGTCCACGAGTCCGAAGACCTGCCGACAGCCGCGCGATGCACACCGCGCGGTGCCGGCCGCGGAATCTCCGGGGGGAGAAGGCTGGTGACGTTCTGCAGTCGCGCTCGTCGCGATGC
>JAKFDW010000431.1:0-3976 GCA_036675955.1 Orrella sp.
GGTCGCTTCAGGTTCATATTTTTTATTCTGTCGTGTCAGGTTTGGTGGAGGAGCCTGGCTGGGAATCTTGACCAGAAATTTTTACGTCGGTCGCGGAAAATACCTGCAGCTGACGGGTATTGTTATCGTAACGCATGCCTTTGCCGTTCATGGTCGAGTTGCCATTGACCACCAGCGCCGGTTGATCGGTAAACAGTAAATTGTCGTCCGGCCTGATGGTGAGCACTTCACTGGTAACGTCCATGGCGGCCCGGTCTTCGCCCGGCATGCGGTGTACATGGGCATTGCCGGTCATCACAATTCGTGCGCCGTTCTGATCCATGACCGCGGTGTCGGATGTACCGATGGTAATCGGAGAGTTCGGTTGCTGGCCTATGGCTTTTGCCTTAGTGATCTCGTAGGAGTCGTTGTCCGGAAAGTGCTTCATGTAGGAACCTTCCAGGCGATTGATGGCTATGCCTGCCGGATCGGTCCGTATCATGACGAAGTCGTCTGCCCACGAATCGGGTTCGTGCGTAATGCGCCGCGGCGGATCGATGGGTATGGCGCGCTGCGCATAGTCGGCCGCCCAGAAGGTGCCGAATACCAGCGCAATCAGCAAACATACGGCAATAAGGGCGGGGGCGCGTTCTTTCATGGGCTTATTGAATGGCGCCGCTCATCAACATGGCGGCGGGAGAGAAGAAGGCGCCAAGGCGGCCCTGGGCGGCCAGAATGAGATCGCAGCACTCGCGCACGGCTCCCGAGCCGCCCGGCTTGGTGGAAACCCAGTGCGCCACCTGCGATATATAGGCGGGCGCATTGGGTACGCTGGCGGCAAACCCGACGCGCTGCAGCGCCGGCAGGTCGATGATGTCGTCGCCCATGTAGCCCACTTCGCTGATTGAACACCCTTGTTCGCGGGCGAGCGCCACAACGGCCTGCGATTTGTCGCGTATGCCCTGCTGGACCAGCGCAATGCCCAGTTCCGCGGCGCGGCGCGCCAGAATGGGGCCTTCGCGGCCGGTGATCAGGGCTACCGTAATACCGCTTTCGCGCATGAGGCGCAAGCCATGGCCGTCGAGCGCATTGAAGCGTTTCATGAGTTCGCCATGTTCGCCATACCAGAGGCAGCCGTCGGTCAGTACGCCGTCGACGTCGAACGCCATGACCCGCACTTGGCGTGCGCGTTCTATCACCGCCGGCGCGATTTTCGCCAGAATGAGGGCTTCGGCGGGATGGGAAATGCTTGGAAAGTTCATTTTGGGTTCTAGATGACCTTTGCAGCTAACAGGTCATGCATGTGTAAAGCACCTAATAATAGCCCGGTATCGTCGAGCACGAGCATTTGGTTCAGGCGGCCGGCATCCATGAGAGTGGCTGCCTCGATGGCCAGTGCCCCAGGCGGCACGCTTTTGGGATTGCGGCTCATTCCGTCAGCCACGGTAAGCAGGCGGATGTCGCCGTGGCGGGCAATCAGCCGGCGCAGGTCGCCATCGGTAAAAATGCCGACCGGTGCGCCGGTGTCGTCGACAACGATGGTCATGCCCATGCCTTTGGCCGACATTTCGACCAGGGCCTCGGGCACTTTGGTATTGGCCGGCACGATGGGCAGGGCGCTGCCCTGGCGCATGACATCGCGCACAAAGGTAAGCAGGCGCCGGCCCAGCGCTCCGCCAGGGTGGGAGCGGGCGAAGTCTTCACGGCTGAATCCGCGCGCCTCGAGGCAGGCCACGGCCAGCGCATCGCCCAGGACCAGCGCGGCCGTGGTGCTGGCCGTGGGCGCCAGGTTCAAGGGGCAGGCCTCTTGTTCGACGTGGGCGTTCAGGTGCAGGTCGGCGTTGCGCGCCAGTTCGGATTGAGGATAGCCCGTGATGGAGATGAGCGGCGCGCCCATGCGCTTGGCCACCGACAGGACGGTGAGTAGTTCCTGGCCGGTGCCGGAGTAGGAGATGGCCAGGACGATGTCCTGGCGGGTGAGCATGCCCAGGTCGCCATGGATGGCTTCGGCGCCGTGCATGAAGAAGGCTGGCGTGCCGGTGGACGCCAGGGTGGCGGCAATCTTGCGGGCGATATGGCCGGATTTTCCGATGCCGGTGACGACGACGCGGCCCTGGCAATCCAGAATCATGGACACGGCTTGCGCGAACGTGTCGTCCAGGGAAGCGTCCAGCGCCTGCAGCGCGGCGATTTCGATGGCGAAGGTGCGATGCGCGGAGGCCAGCGTTTCGCCTGCGGGAATGGCCGTTGCGGTAGTAGGTGTTTTGTCCATGGGGTGATTTTAAACGTACAACGATGGGCCTACGCATAATAGGTAGGGGTGAAACGGCGCTTTTCCAGCACTGCTTGTGTGGTTTATTTGTAAATGCGTGGAATCTGAAAGGTTGCGGCGCAAGGGCCCGCGTATAGTTATGGCTGGCCCGGGCATGGCAGTGCGCATGCGAAAATAGGGGCTGTCTTCTTTTCAGCTTTTTTCAGTTTGGCGAATTACATGCATATTGATCCTGCCGACTACGTTCGCAACGCGATTCGTAGCGTTCCCAATTGGCCGAAGCCTGGCATAACTTTTCGCGATATTACGCCTGTGCTTCAAGATCCGCGGTCGTTCCGCGTGCTTATCGACTTGTTTGTATACCGGTATATGCGGCAGCGTCTGGATCTGGTGGCTGGGGTGGATGCCCGGGGTTTTATTCTGGGTTCTGTGCTGGCGTATGAGTTGAATCTTGGTTTTGTGCCGGTGCGCAAGAAGGGGAAGTTGCCTTTCGATACGGTGGCGGAGGAGTATTCGCTGGAGTATGGGAATGCGGCGGTGGAGATGCATACGGATTCGGTGCGTCCTGGCCAGCGGGTGTTGCTGATCGATGATTTGATTGCGACGGGCGGGACGATGGTGGCGGCGTCGAAGTTGCTGCAGCGTCTTGGGGCGAATGTGGTGGAGGCGGCGGCGATTATTGATCTGCCTTATTTGGGCGGGTCGAAGGCGGTGAAGGAGACGGGGCTGGAGATTTATACGGTTTGCTCGTTTGAAGGGGATTGACGGGCTTGTGACTTTAGCGGCTGCTTAATGTTGCGGGCCTATGGTCTATGCTGAGTGGTGGCTTTCCTTTCCAATGGAGTCATTTATTCAGGTTCTTAAGAGGCGCTGATGCTGGAGCTGCCGGTTTCCAGTCTTTGATCCGGCGCTGGTGCTGGAGCTGCCATCTTCCGGTTCTTAACACGGCGCCGGTGGCCGCTGCGGGCCCTGCTCAATATCGCTGCGGCCCCGTGCTTCGCCGGGGCAGACCCTGCGTCCGGCCCGTATCGGGGCGCCCGCGAACTCGCGCCGCTGACAATCCACTGGATTGTCAGCAAGCCTGGCGCTCGGACAGCGCGGGCTTGTGTCCCCGATCCGGGCCGGCCGCAGGGCGCGCTCAAATTTCGCCTGGCCCGCAGCAGCCACCGGCGCCTTGAAGATGTGGGTATTGGACGACGAAGCCAATGAAGAATGAAAATAAAAGCTGTCGCTGTTGTCTGCGTCCTATCGACTGTCTATTTGTCTATTGCTCGTCTATGACGAAGCGGCTGCTGTGATTTATAAAGCTTATGCTCTTCTGGCATTGACAACACTCTTCTGGGCGGGGAATTCGATCGCGGGCAAGCTGGCGGTTGGCCATGTCTCGCCCATGGTTCTCGTCACTATTCGCTGGGCAAGCGTGATGGTGGTGCTGTATTTCTTCAAGAGGCAACAGATCGCTGCAGATTGGCCGGTGATTAAGTCACGGCTGGTCTATTTGTTATTGCTGGGGGCGATTGGCTTCACCGGTTTCAGCGTCGCGTTGTATTACGCATTGGTCTACACCACGGCGATCAATAGCAGCATTTTGCAAGGAGGCATGCCGCTATTCGTGTTTTGTGCGAGCTTTATTTTGTTTGCCAGCCGCATCGGCCTGGAGCAGGCGATAGGGTTTTTGATTTCTTTTATCGGCGTGATCGTTATCGCAGTACGGGGTGACTTCGC
>JAKFDW010000432.1:0-3977 GCA_036675955.1 Orrella sp.
GGGTACGAGGCCTATGCGGCAAAGCCGCCCGACTGGGCTTGCCAGCTGGAGGTCAGCTGCTCTTCATGATGCATGCCGGACGCCTCGTCCGCCTTGCTTGTTTTCACCGTCTTGAATCAAAAAACTCTACTATGTCCGGTAATACTCTAGGTAAGCTTTTCTGTGTCACGAACTTTGGCGAATCGCATGGCCCCGCCATCGGCGCCGTCATCGACGGTTGCCCACCGGGGCTTGCGCTAGACGAGGCCGACCTCCAGATCGAACTGGATCGGCGCCGCCCGGGGACCTCGCGCCATGTCACTCAGCGCCAGGAAGCCGATCAAGTCGAAATCCTGTCGGGCGTTTATCAGGGCGTAAGTACTGGTACGCCCATAGGCATCCTGATCCGCAATACCGATGCGCGCAGCAAGGACTACAGCAATATTTCCGACACCTTCCGGCCCGGCCATGCCGATTACACCTACGATCGCAAGTTCGGCCAGCGCGATCCGCGCGGAGGAGGGCGGTCGTCGGCGCGCCTCACAGCGCCCACGGTCGCGGCCGGCGCCATCGCGAAGAAATGGTTGTCGCAAACCTACGGAGTGAAAATACGTGGCTATATGAGCCAATTGGGCCCTGTCTCCATCCCGTTCGAATCGTGGGATGAAGTTCCGAACAATCCCTTCTACGCGCCGAATGCGCAAATCGTGCCTGAGCTTGAAGCCTATATGGACCAGCTGCGCCGGGACGGCGACTCCATCGGAGCCCGTATCGAAGTCGTGGCTGAAAATCCGCCGCCCGGCTGGGGTGAACCGTTGTACGACCGGCTGGACGCCGACATTGCCCATGCAATGATGGGGCTGAATGCGGTGAAAGGCGTGTCGATAGGCGCCGGCTTCGATTGTGTGACGCAGCGCGGTTCGGAACATGGCGACGAGATTACACCCGAGGGCTTTCTCAGTAATCACGCGGGGGGCGTGCTTGGAGGCATTTCGTCGGGGCAAGCCATCACTGTTTCCCTGGCGATCAAACCGACCTCCAGCATACGCGTCGAGCGCCGGTCGATCAATCGCGCGGGCGAACCCGTGCAAGTACAAACTCTGGGTCGCCACGACCCTTGCGTTGGCATACGCGCCACACCTATCGTGGAGGCACTGCTTGCCATCGTTCTGATGGATCATGCATTGCGTCATCGTGCGCAGTGCGGCGAATAATCTAGCGACAACTGAAAGGAGCTTTCATGCACAATAAAACCTCGATTTCCCGAGTACTGTCCGGCCTGGGCGTCGCCTGCGTCATTACTGCGCTCGCCGGATGTTCGGCTGTACAGACGACGGGAACGGGCTCAGTGGGCGTTGAACGCAAGCAGTATATGTCGGGCATGGTTTCCGAACAGGCTCTCGAGCAGGAGGCGGCGCAGCAATACGCAACGCTGGTGGCGCAAGCCAAGGCGCAGGGCGCACTCGACGCTGATGCGGCGCAAACACGGCGTGTGCAGGCAATCACGCAGAAGCTCATACAGCACGTCGGCACCTTCCGTCCCGATGCCAGCAGCTGGAAATGGGAAACCCATGTTTTCAGTTCCGACGAAGTCAATGCCTGGTGCATGCCGGGTGGGAAAATTGCCGTATACACAGGCCTGATCAACAAGATCAAGCCGACCGACGCTGAACTTGCCGCCGTCATCGGTCATGAAATGGCCCATGCGCTGCGCGAACATTCCCGCGAGCAGGTGTCCCAGAAAATGGCCACCAGCGTGGGCTTGTCCGTACTGTCGGCCGTGACGGGAGTGGGAGGGGCGGCCGACCTGGGCAGTGCGCTCAGCGAGGTGATGTTTACGCTGCCCAATAGCCGTACGCACGAAACCGAAGCCGATCGTATCGGCGTTGAGCTGGCCGCGCGTGCCGGCTATGATCCGCGCGCGGCGGTAACGTTGTGGGAGAAGATGGGATCGCTGAGCGCCGGCAGTTCGCCACCGGAGTTCCTTTCCACCCATCCCTCCGCATCTAGCCGTTCCAGCGACCTGACGCAGGCCGCCAATAAAGTAATGCCTTTGTATCAACAGGCCGGCGGAAAGTAGGGGTCTGCTGTTCAGATCGCCGCTTGCGGCGCTACTTTTCCGATAAGGTCTGACATGCGCGCAGCATCATATTTGATCGCACTCGACTGGGGAACGTCATCCTTGCGGGCAGCCCTGATGGATTCGAGCGGTGCCGTACTGGATGAGGCCAGCAGCAATGACGGAATTCTGTCCGCCGCCGCCGGCCGCGGCTTTCGCGCCGTATTCGATAGTGTGGCAGGCCAGTGGCTGCGCGATCATCCGGACAGCGTGGTGCTGGCTGCCGGCATGATAGGCAGCCGCCAGGGCTGGCGCGAAGCAGCCTACATTGCATGCCCCGCCGGTTTCGCCGAGCTGGGCGCGGGGCTTGTCTGGATGAACGATAATGGCTTGTCGCTTGGGCTGGTTCCGGGTCTTTCCACGCAGCATGCCGACCAAGTGCCGGACGTGATGCGTGGCGAAGAAGCGCAGATTTTCGGCGCGCTGGACGCCCTGGGGCTTGATGATGCGGTATTTGTTCTGCCCGGTACGCACAGCAAATGGGTGCTTGTCGAAAATCGCCGGGTGGTCGCGTTCCATACTTACATGACAGGAGAGGTCTTTGCCTTGCTCAGGCAGCATTCAATTTTGTCCCGTTTGATGCCCGATCACGATACGACGTCTTGGGCAGACGGCCGCGACAGCTTTATAAAAGCCTGTTCGCTGGCCGAGGAAGGCACGTTGCTGCATCGCCTGTTCTCGGTACGGTCCCAGGGGCTGTTCGGCAAATTGCCGGCCGATCAGCAGTCCGACTATCTGTCAGGCCTGCTGATCGGCGAGGAAGTGCGCGAGGCACTGACCTGGGCCGGTGCCGCGGCTTCGGGACACGTGCACCTCATATGCAATCCCGTTTTATTCGTGCGCTATCAGGCCGCGCTATCGGTTTTCGGCATAAACAGCTCGGCATGCATAGAACATGCCAGTTTCCGGGGCATGCACGCCGTGGCGCGCGAACGCGGCCTGATCAACACTGCGGAATAAAAGACCAGCCCTATACCGGTAATCATCATGCATATCGAACCTTTTCTGGACAAGTTCCCCCTCATTGCCATCTTTCGCGGCATCACACCGGAAGAAGTAATCGGTGTGGCCGAGGAAGTCGTCGGCGCCGGCTTTGAAATTCTTGAAGTACCGCTGAATTCGCCGCGTCCGCTGGAAAGCATTGAGCTTCTGGCCCGCCGGTTTCCCCGTCAGCTTATCGGCGCCGGCACGGTCATGTCCGGCAAGGATGTGCGCGAAGTCGCCCAGGCGGGCGGCAAGTTGATACTGATGCCGCACAGTGACGCGGCGGTACTGCGGCAGGCCAAGGAATCCGGTATGCTTTGCGTTCCGGGCGTGGCTACGCCAACCGAAGCTTTTGCCGCGCTGGGCAATGGCGCGGATGCGCTCAAGCTCTATCCCGCCGAACAGATCACGCCCCCGGTGGTCAAGGCGTGGCGGGCCATTATGCCGCCGGAGCGGCGTCTTCTTCCGGTCGGGGGGATTGTTCCCGAAAGTATGCAGGCCTACCTGCTGGCTGGCGCAAATGGCTTTGGCCTGGGATCGGCGCTCTACAAGGCCGGTATGACCAGTCGTCAGGCAGGCGACAATGCGCGACGGTTCCGGGATGCGCTGCATGATCTCGCGGCGCAGGGTCTATGGAAGCGATCCTGAACGCATGCACAACGCAAGCGCGCGATTGCATTTGCAGTCAGGGTGGCACTGCCAATACCAGTATACGTACTAGTCTTGTACCAGGTTAGGAGAGTGGCATAATTGGAGGGAGTTTCTTTTTTCTCCTATTTCAAAGAGCAATGCCATGGCACAAACCCTGTACGACAAGCTCTGGAATGCGCACGTAGTGCATCAAGAGTCCGACGGAACCTGTTTACTGTATATCGACCGCCATCTGGTCCACGAA
>JAKFDW010000433.1:0-19247 GCA_036675955.1 Orrella sp.
CGCTTGAACGGCGTACTTATCGACCGCTATGCCGAAGGCGAGAACGCGGGCTATCCCACTTTGTGCAAAGGACGCTTCGACGTTGCCGAAGAAAACTATTACGCGCTCGAAGAACCCACCAGCCTGAATACGCTGGAGCTCCTTCCCAAATTAATGAAAATGGGCGTGCGGGCAATAAAAATCGAAGGCCGGCAACGCAGCCCGGCCTATGTCGCGCAGGTTACCCGCGTGTGGCGCGACGCCATCGACCAATGCCTTGCCAGTCAGCAACGCTACTCGGTGAAACCGGCCTGGATGTCCGAGCTGAACAAGGTTGCTGAAGGCCAGCAGCACACGCTGGGCGCTTATCACCGCCCCTGGAAATGAAACCGATTCTCGCTAATCGTTGCTCGCAAGAAACAAGCTACAACATGCAGGAGGCAGTACTTTGAAAATCGCTTTGGGACCCGTGCAATATTATTGGTCGCGCGTGACCATGATGCAATTCTATGAATCCATGGCCCATGCGCCGGTCGATATCGTGTACCTGGGTGAAACGGTGTGTTCACGCCGGCACGAACTTCGCTTGCCCGACTGGCTGGACATCGCCGGCATGCTGGCCGATGCAGGAAAAGAGGTCATATTGTCGACCCAGGTGCTGCTGGAGTCGGGCAATGATCTGGCCACGCTCCGAAAAATCACAGATAACGGCGGCTATACGGTCGAGGCCAACGATATGGGCGCAGTGCATTGCCTCGAAGGCAAGCCTTTCATCGCAGGGCCTTACCTGAACGTATATAGCGCACCCACCCTCGATGTCCTGGCGCGCATGGGCGCGCGCCGCTGGGTGATGCCGCTTGAAATGGGTCGTGAGGGCCTGGCCCAAATGCAGCAAGACCGGCCGCCCGGCATGGAAACAGAAGTGTTTGCCTACGGGCGTATGCCCCTGGCGTTCTCGGCGCGTTGTTTTACCGCGCGCAATCGCAATATACCCAAAGACAATTGTCAGTACGTATGCATGGATCATCCCAACGGGCTTCTCCTGGAGACTCGTGAAGGGCAGCCGTTTTTAGTGCTCAACGGCACACAGACGCAATCGGCGCTGGTCTATAACTTGCTGGGTCAAACGAAAGCCATGCGCGATATGGGGGTGGATGTCCTCAGGCTTAGCCCGCAGGCCGAACACATGGTCGATGTCGTGCAACTGTTTCATGGCGTGATGCAGGGGGAACTGGCTCCGGACCACGCCTGCGAGCGCCTTCTGTCCCTGATGCCGGCTGCAGCCTGTAATGGCTACTGGCATGGCAAGCCGGGCCTGGAACTCGTAAACGCTTAACCAGAGGCCATAGTTCATGTATCACGGCGAACGCTTCAACAGCATCAGTCACCTGGCCGGCGCTGCCCTGGCCACTGTAGGCGCGGTCGCACTCATTATCCTGGCTGCGCGCGCGGGCGACCCCTGGAAGATTGTCAGCTTCAGCGTGTACGGCGTCATGCTGATAGCGCTGTATCTGGCTTCAACGCTTTATCACAGCCTGCGGGGCCGAGCCAAAAGAATCTGGTGCAAGTTCGATCACTGCGCAATCTATCTGCTGATCGCAGGAAGCTACACCCCTTTTGCGCTAGTAAGCTTACGCGGCGCCTGGGGTTGGTCGCTGTTTGGATCCGTCTGGGCACTGGCCATATTCGGCATCGTCCAGGAAGTCTGGCTGGCCAAAGGACAGCGCATTCTATCCCTGGTCATCTATGTGCTGATGGGCTGGCTGGCGGTAGTGGCCGCCGTTCCGCTCGTGCAGGCGCTGTCATGGGAAGGCTTTTTGTGGTTGGCCGCCGGCGGGCTCGTATACACCATAGGCATCATCTTTTACGTTTTCGACAAAAAGTGGCGCCACGGCCATGGCGTATGGCATTTGTTCGTGCTGGGCGGCAGCGTGTGTCACTATTTTACGGTTGTGTCCTATGTCGCTTGAGTCATGGGTCTTCATAAGGAATGTTCAATGAACCCCTCCGCCTATTCGTTTCCAGCACCGTTACAAAAGGTGCTGTCCCGCCTGCCGCCTTATCCGGGCTCTGTCCTGTTCGTCGCGGGGCTTAACCTGGCGCTTGCCCGTCATCTCCCGCCCGACACCTTGCGTTTGCTCGACGGCAAGAAGTTGCGTATTCAAGCAAAAGACGCTGGAGTGGGATTCGACTTCATCTGGCGCAATGGTTCTTTCTCTGCCGCGCGCCATGCCGACGCGGCCGACCTGGCAATCAGCGCAAGCGTTCATGACTTCCTGTTGCTGGTGCAACGCAAAGAAGACCCGGATACCTTGTTCTTCAGCCGCCGGCTTGTCATGGAAGGCGACACAGAACTGGGCTTGCTGGTTAAAAATACGCTAGACGCGATTGACCTGTCGGTGTTTTCGCCAGGCAATTTTCTTCCCGCCCGCTTGTTCGGACGCAAGGCCGGCCAGGCTTGATCATTTGGCGCCTGCGCTCAGCCCGCGCCGCAAGCAATATACACACGAAGAGAAACGCGCCATCGCCCCGGGCGGGCGAAATGGCGCGGGTTGCGGATTCAGCTGCGCCGCAGGTGAAACCTTGGAAAAAGCTCGGCAATTTGCTCAATGACGCCTGCACTGGGATATGTGCGCGACATGCTGGTGTTCAGCGTGTCGTCGCTGCATCCTTGCATGCGGAACACCTGCAGGGCGTAGCTCTTGACCTGCATTTTGGCCAGTGTACGCGCCAGCCGAAGCAATGCGGGCTCGGGCAGCAATGCCGGATGTGCAGTTGTGCGGCATTCGTACTCCACACCGCTGGCCAGGACCGCCTCCAGGCTGGCCAGCGCCTGCATGCCGCTATTTGCCACTCTTGTGGTGGTGGAGTAGTGGGCAAACTCGGCTTTGACATCCAGACCTATCCAGTCCAGCAATGGAAGCACGCTTTCCAGGCGCGCCGGATGTGTACCGCCACTATGCATGCCGATTTTGTAGCCCAGCGCGCGTACTTGCTCGATGGCGCTGCCCAAAGCCGGATCCATGGAAGGTTCGCCGCCACTAAATACCACCGCGTCGATAAGGCCTGTGCGGCGTTTCAGTAAGGCCAGTACGTCGGACCATGCGATAGGGCTGCGGACGGTGCGCTCTTGCAAATGTGGATTGTGGCAGTAGCCGCAGCGCCATGGGCATCCCTGCACGAATACCGCTGCGGCTAGCTGGCCCGGATAGTCGGTGGCAGTGAACGGCGTTACGCCGCCCACTTTCAGGGTACGACCGGGCTGCCGCTCGTCAGGCGGCAAGCCGGGCTCCTTGCTCGGTGAAATACTTGCGCTCATGGAACTCGCCTTTCTTTCCAATATTGAAGGACGACATGGGACGGTGGTAGCCCATGACGCGCGTCCAGATTTCGCAAGGTTGGCGTTCGTCGTCGGACAAGGTTATGGCGGGTGCTGCGGCGTGAGTGTGTGCCTGAGTGGATTTCATGGTGCTTCTCCTTGGGTTGAAAAATGGTTATGCCGCCACGGCGCATATGGAGCCGGCATCGGTTTTGCGGGCGATGAGTTCATCGTCGCACTTGGGGCAGAAGCGGTGGCTTCCTCCAAGATAGCCATGCACCGGACAAATGGAGAAAGTTGGCGTGACGGTGATGTAGGGCAGCTTGAAGCGGCTTAATGCGCGACGTACCAGTTTGCGGCACGCATCGGCGGTGGACAGGGGTTCGTTCATATACAGATGCAGCACGGTTCCGCCCGTGTACTTGCGCTGCAAGTCGTCCTGGCGTTCCAGGGCTTCGAACGGGTCGTCGGTGTAGCCCACGGGTAATTGCGAGGAGTTGGTGTAATAAGGCATATGCGCCGTGCCGGCCTGCAGGATGTCGGGGTAGCGCTTGCGATCTTCCTTGGCAAAGCGGTAAGTCGTTCCTTCGGCTGGCGTTGCTTCCAGGTTGTACATATGCCCGGTCTCTTCCTGGAACGCCAGCATGCGTGCACGGACGTGGTCGAGCAGCCTGACGGCAAGGTCGTAGCCCGGTACGGTGGTGATATCGTCTTTTCCATGGCTGAAATTGCGGATCATTTCATTCAGACCGTTCACACCCAAAGTGGAAAAGTGATTGCGCAGTGTGCCCAGGTAGCGCTTCGTGTATGGGAACAGGCCGTTGTCCATATACCGTTGTATGACTTGGCGCTTGATTTCAAGACTGGTCTTGCCCAGTTCCAGCAGTTCGTCCAGGCGCTGCAACAGGGCGGTTTCGTTGCCCGCATGCAGGTATCCCAGCCGGGCGCAGTTGATCGTTACCACGCCCAGCGAACCGGTTTGCTCGGCCGAACCAAACAAACCATTGCCGCGCTTGAGCAGTTCGCGCAGGTCCAGTTGCAGGCGGCAGCACATGGATCGGATCATGTTGGGCTTTAGCTCTGAATTAATGAAATTCTGGAAGTAGGGCAGTCCGTACTTGGCGGTCATCTCGAACAGGAGCTCGGCATTGCGGCTGTGCCAGTCGAAGTCGTCTGTGATGTTGTAAGTGGGAATCGGAAATGTGAAGACGCGGCCCTTGGCGTCGCCTTCCATCATTACCTCGATGTAAGCGCGGTTGATCATGTCCATTTCCGCTTGCAGCTCGCCGTAGGTGTAGTCGACTTCCTTTCCTCCGATGCTGGGCACTTGCTGGCGAAGATCGTCGGGACATACCCAGTCGAAGGTCAGGTTGGTGAATGGTGTTTGAGTACCCCAGCGAGAGGGAACGTTCAGGTTGTAGATGAGTTCCTGCATGTACTGCTTGACCTCGGCATAGCTCAGGTGATCCTGGCGGATGAAAGGCGCCATATAGGTGTCGAAAGAGCTGAAGGCCTGCGCGCCGGCCCATTCATTCTGCAGCGTGCCCAGGAAGTTCACGATCTGCCCGATTGCGCTGGACATATGCCTGGGCGGGGTGGATTCGACCTTGCCGGGTATGCCGTTCAGGCCTTCGTTCAACAGCATACGCAAGGACCATCCAGCGCAGTATCCCGACAGCATGTCGAGGTCGTGCACATGCAGGTCGGCGTTGCGGTGTGCCTCGCCCACGGCCGCCGGATACACATGGCTGAGCCAGTAATTGGCAATGACCTTGCCCGAGACGTTCAGTATCAAGCCGCCCAGCGAGTACCCTTGGTTTGCGTTGGCATTGACGCGCCAGTCCACTTGATTTAGATATTCGTTGATGGAAGACGCGACCTCGATGTGTGGCATTGGAGCTCCTTGTTACTACATATAGTGGTTATAAGAAGAATAAACACTATATATGGTGTAGTCAACGAAGAGACCGGCACAATTTAGAAATGCTTGATCCAAGTTAACTCGACATAAAAAAACGCGCGTCCCGGGATGAGATGCGCGCGTCCGGCGATAAACCGTTGGCGCGCCCTGGCGCGCCAATTACGTGTCAGGCCACGATATGGAAGTCGATGACGATTTCGCCAGGCTGACGTGACAGGTATTCGAACTGAATCTGGTCGCCGAAGTGGCCTTGAAGCTGCTGCAGCAACGGCAAGGGATCGTGATCGTTGCAGAAGCGCATCGTTTCGCCGGCCTGCAGTGCTGAAAGTGCGCCGAAAATGGCGGCGTGGCGGAATCGTTTTGCTACGCCGCGTGCGTCGAAGGGGTAAGCATTGTGTGAAAGTACGGGTATGGAATTGTCGGCCACGATAAGCTCCTGTTAGGGGTCCGAATTGAATAATTCAGTGCCGGCAATTATAGGAAGCCGGAGCCGGAAAACGCCTCGGAACCACATTTGGAATAAGGACAAAGACACCGCTTCAAGCGGGATTTATGTCCCACCAGGCTGGCAGTAATCGGCGCACGCGAGGCTGAGCAAAACGATCATCAATGAGATACACCACACCGTGGTCGCTGCGGCTGCGGATTACCCGTCCGGCCGCCTGCACCACCTTCTGGATGCCCGGATAAAGATAGGTGTAGTCGTAGCCGTTGCGTCCGCCAAAAACAGCGCCCATGCGCTCGCAAAGTGCTTCGTTTACCGGATTGACCTGAGGTAAACCCAATGTGGACACGAAGGCACCGATAAGCTTTTGGCCCGGCAGGTCTATGCCTTCGGCGAATGCACCGCCCAGTACGGCGAACCCGATACCGGCGCCGTCCACCTTGAATCGCCCCAGGAACTCGTCTTTTGCAGCTTCGTTCATGCTGCGTGCTTGCTCCCATACCGGTATTTGGGGAAAGCTCCGGGAAAACTGGTCGAGCACTTGTTGAAGATATTCAAAGCTGCTGAAGTAACTTAGGTAGTTCCCGGGCTGACCGAGATACTGGGCAGCCATCAGTTCGGCGATCGGACTCAACGATAGTGCGCGATCCCGGTACCTTGTGGAGATCTGCGGCACGACACGTACTTGCAATTGGCTGGCCTCGAAAGGCGTTTCTACGTCCACCCAGGCGGTGTTATCGGGCAAGCCCAGCGTGTCGCGGTAAAAAGTCCATGGACTCAAGGTCGCGGAAAACAGTGTAGTCGCACGGCTGGCGGCAAAGCGCGGTTCCAGGAAAGGAGCCGGGACCACATTGCGCAGGCACACCACCGAACTGACAGGCCCCGCTGTCGACGATCCAACGACGCCACGCAGGCGGATATCGAAAATGGAATGCGCACCGAAAACCTCGGCCAGCCGCAAAAAATGCAGCATGTCGAAGTGGAACCGTTGCAGGGTGCTGTTGGTGTCCTGCGGGTGTGCGGCCAGGTAGTCGGCCATGACGCTGCTTGTGCGCAGCAGCGCGGCCTGGAATTTGAAGGGAACCTCGTCGTACGCCTGGTAGCTGGCAGTCTGGTCGCGCCAGGTATCGCGCCAGCTTCGGGCTAGACTGGTCAAGGTTTTCTTCAGGGCAGGCGGCGCGGTCTGGCGCAGAACCTTCAGGTCGTATTCGCTCAGTTCGCTGCTGTACATTTTTCGGGCGCGTTCCAGCAGGTTGTGCGCCTCGTCGACGAGCACACCTATCGTCCACTGATTGTTCAGCGCCAGGCTATATAGCAGAGCGGAAGCATCGAAAAAATAGTTGTAGTCGCCGACGATGACATCGCTCCAGCGGGCAAGGTCCTGGCCCAGCCAATACGGACATACCTGGTGTTGCAAGGCGATTTCGCGCAGCGTGATTTTGTCCAGGTTTCCATTCGACACAGCGGCTTGGCGGGCCGCCGGAAGGCGATCGTAAAAGCCACTGGCCAACGGGCAGGCGTCGCCGTGACAAGCCTGGCCGGGGTATTCGCAGGTCTTTTCCTTGGCGGTCAGTTCCAGAATGCGCAAGCTGCCGGCAGAGCGGCTGGCATCCAATGTGGCGAGCGCATCCAGAGCGAGTTGCCGACCCGAGGTCTTGGCGGTCAGGAAGAAAATCTTGTCCATCTGTACGCGGGGAGCGGCCTTGAGCAGCGGGAAAAGGGTGCCGACGGTCTTGCCTATGCCTGTCGAAGCCTGGGTCAACAGACACCGGTTCTGTTTGGCTGCCTTGAAAACGCTCTCAGATAGCTGGCGCTGCCCGCGGCGAAATGATTCATGCGGGAAAGGCAGGGTTTCCAGTTTTTGATCGCGGCTGGATCGATGGCTGATTTCCTGTTGCGCCCAGTCCAGGAACAGCAGGCATTGCTGCTGGAAGTAATCTTCCAGGTCGGTGGCCGAGTAATCCTGCACCATGGTTGTTTCCTTGCGCCGGACGATGTCGTAATAGACCAGCGCCACCTTGATATCGACCAGACCCTGCTTTTGGCAAAGCAGGTGGGCGTAGATCTTGGCCTGCGCCCAGTGCAAGCCGCGGTGGTTGGCCGGCATGGCATCGAGGTCGCCGCGGAATGTCTTTACTTCCTCGAGCTGGTTGAGACCCGGATCGTAGCCGTCGGCACGCCCGCGCACGAGCAGATCGCAAAATTGGCCCGAAAGGCTTATTTCAGACTGATAGCCTGCCCCTCGTCCAGCACGTACGAGCGCATGGCCTTCGATTCCTTCTAGTGCGGTGGGCGAGGGCGTGAACCGCAGATCGAGGTCGCCGCGCTTGGCGGTGAACTCGCAAAGAGTGCGCACGGCGACGGTGTAGCTCATGCGGCGCTTGCCTCGTGCTGCACATAGCACACGGATACCGGCAGACCGTGTTCATGGAAATAAGACAACCAGCGTACCTGGTTGTCTTGCAGACGGTCGCCGGGTCCTTTGACTTCTATCATTTGATAGCGCTGTTCCGCGGGCCAGAATTGGATCAAGTCTGGCAGACCCGAGCGATTGCTGCGAATGTCGTGCATCAATCGCTTGAATGCAAGCTGCAGATGCCGGGCCGGCATGCAGGCCAGCGCCTGCTCCAGTACATCGTGCGTAATGAAATCCCAGGCGACAAAGGGCGACTGGATGCCCGCCTTGCGAACGTAATTCCGCCAAATCGTGTCCCGGTATTGTCCCGATTCCAGCTGCGTCAGGCTGGAAGCGAACTGCGGCTGGCGGCGGCTATGGAAATCGGCACGCAGCAGGTCGGACGGCGCCGCCTGGAAGGGATGGAAAAAGGCGCCGGGTATGGCTGCGAAGACGGCGTCCCAGCATAGCAGCCCGAACAGGGAATTGATGAGCGCATTCTCGACATAGAAAACCGGTGCGCCGGGTGTCTGGGCTTGAAGATAATCGCGCACCTGCTGCTCCACACGCATAGCCGGGAAAGTGCCGGGCAGAAGCAGGCTAGTCTGATGCAGAGGGATGGCGCGCTTGCGGGATGGTACGGGCTTGCCGGTACGGCGCAGCAAGCGCGGCATCATTCGTGCCAGGAGCTGCTGCTCTGCTTCACTTTCCGGTGCGCGAATGGCCGAGATGCCTATCTTCAGTGCCTCATCGTAGCGTTCTGCGCGCTCGAGCACGCGTATGCGGCGGGCGCGCGCTTGCGGATAGGAACAGGAAGCATAGCTGCTTAACGCATCCTCCCAATTGCCCAGGCGCTCATGGTAGCGGCCTATCTGAAACAGCAATTTTCCGCGCCGGGCCTCAATCCAGTCGTTGTCATGGCGGGGCGGAATGGATTCCTGAACATCCGCGACGGTTGTGGCGTTGCCTGCCGCAATACCGTCTGCGAGCCGCTCCTTGCTGCGATGCAAATGCAAGTAAGCGTCCACGTCTTCACGCGACTGGAAGGCTCGCGATGTTTTGGCGAAATCCACTTTCTCGTACACGTAACGTCCCAGGTCGGACAATACGAACTCGCTCCAGTCCTGCCGCATATTGCCGAAGAACATAAGCCGGAAGCGATCCGTCAGCGTATTGATATTTTCGCGGTATACCACATCGCGCAACATATCTTCATTGAGGCAAGCCGTGTGCTGATCCAGGCGCAGCCATTGTGAAAACCGGAGGGTATCCGGAAAATTCGTACGCAGACATTCCAGCTGGGCCGCCTTTATTGCCGTGGTGGCCTTTCCAGCCAGCAGCCATGGCCGGAATATCATTGTTATTTCAGCTTTGCTCAGCAGCCCGAACAGCTCTTCGAGCGCCAGCGGCGGGTCTTGATTTATCCACCCTTCGTCGACGAGCGCTTGCGCCGCCAATCTCGTGTCGCCGATCTCGGCATAGTTAAGCCGGGATGCTCGAAAGAGGTCGCCTTTGCGCATGACCATGCGCGCGAGCAATCCGCGCGCGTTACGCGGCAGGGCGAGATAGCGGGAAATCAGGTTTTGTTCAGCCGGAAGAAGCAGGTCGCTGTAGCGCTTGTCTATCCATCGCAAGACGAACTCGAAGTTTTCCAGGTAGTACCAAGGATTTGCCAGCGCAGGGGTAGAAGGCATGATTTGAATGGGTATGACGAACGCGGAACAGAACTGGTTATATGTACAGTTTATCAGTTTGGCAGCACTGTGCATTTGTTACGGAAGCGACTTTAACTTAAGGTAATGTTACCGTCGGCAGCGGCGGCAACGCTGCCCTTTGCGGCGCCGCGGCCCAAGGAAGATTATGGCCAGGCCCGCGGCGCATAAGGGAAAAATGCAACACTCGGCGCATTTTATTCATTGGAATCCAAGCCTGGGACTATCGGGCTCGTCACTTACATTCCGAGCGCTTACGCCTTGACCAGCGTCAACGCAAACAGATAGGCTAGTCTCAACGTAATCGCATCCATAGTGCGAGTACGTCACTGGTCGGCACGTTGCGGTAACGCCGTGCCGTGGTTGTCAATTAAGGGAGTAAGCCATGAATAAAGATACACTCGAAGGCCAATGGAAGCAGTTGTCAGGCAAGGCAAAGGCAGCATGGGGCGACCTGACCGACGACGAACTGACCCGAGTCAACGGTAATGCAGAACAATTGGCTGGATTGATCCAGGAACGGTATGGTCGTACGCGCGAAGAAGCGGAGCGCGAGGTCAACGAATTCTTCGACAAGAACCGCTAACAGACCATAGTCCTGAAGAAGCTATTTGCCGAATGTCGCTAGAAGACTAGAAGAAAAGGGGAAGTACTATGCTTTATTATGCAGTGGTCTTTTTCATTATCGCCATAATTGCCGGTGTACTGGGTTTCGGCGGTATTGCCGCGGGTGCTGCGTCAATTGCGCAAATCCTGTTTTTCATTTTCATCGTGCTTGCTGTGCTTGCCCTGTTGAGCGGCTTTTTCCGAAGGAAGTAGCGTTTCAGCGGCGGGAGCAAGTCGCCGGACCGATATGGTCCTGGCGCGCCAGCGGTCGATGTACGTGGTCCGCAAGCTTTCGGCTTGCGGGCCTTTTTGTCGGGTCCAATGAGCGTAATCGTGAAGTCAGCGGGAAATCGGATGTCAGCCATGGCCGGGTGCCTTGCCATGCTCGTTTGCAGCGGCCCGCTGTACGCGGGCGAGCGGACATGGACGCAAGACCGGGTCAGCGCGGCGATCAATCACAAGAACGTTCCCGTTGCCGTGCGGTACACGCCCAATGCTTCGGTATCCCGGGCTTCGGCAGCGCGAATTACCCGCGTCCAGGCGACGCGGGCTTACAAGGGCAATGACCGGATACAGACACTTTTATGCTGGAACGGTACGAGCCGTTGCGTGCCCTTGACGGGAGCCAGTGTCAGCACACATGAGTTCGACGGCCTTGATGCGGCTAAACCCATTTATTTGGTGCACACAACGCTAAGCGATAAGCCCGGCCCCATGTCCTCGCCCATATTTGTAAAGGGCAGCGTCGTGGTCTGGTACGGGCCGTAGACGCTTGAGCGTCACGGTGGCGGTAGTTTGCTTTTGCGCAGCGGATCGAGCAATTTGCCAAGTCCATTGTGATCGATTTCCTGCATCAACATAAGCAGGCGACCGATTTCACCGGACGGAAATCCTTCCCGCGCAAACCAGTTCAGATAATGGCCGGGCAGGTCTGCGATTATCCTGCCCTTGTATTTGCCGTAAGGCATTTCGCGGCTGACCAGAAGTTCGAGGTCTTCAGGTTTCATGATGCATATTTCTGCCCGCGCAGCCGGCGCGAACGGCGCTTGCGTTCCCAGATCACGATTCCGGTCACCGACAGTACCGCAACCAGCACACCCATTACTGACATGATGATGCGCCCGGGCATACCTAGGATGCGTCCTGAATGCAAAGGAAGCTGCAACTGCACAAATACGTCCGCGGCGGTGCCTTTCCAGGGGCGGTGCTCGCCCAGCACCGTGCCGTCGTTTGCGTCGATGTAAAGATTGGACAGGCCCATGCCCATTGCGCCCATTTCATTCTCCGGATCGAAGAACGAGACGTTGTAGAACGCATAGTCGCCGCCGTAGTAGATGCCCCCAGCCGAAGTTTCAAAGCCGCGGCGTTGTGCTTCGGTTTCCGCCACGCGCACGGCATCGGCAAAGCTCAGCTTGGGTTCGATATAGGTTCCGTAGGGCGCGGGAGTCTGCGTCTCATACGGTCCCGGCGTCGTCTGCGAGACCAGGGACATGACGGGATAGAAGATTTCGCGATAGAGATTCAGCGAGAACGATGTGAAGGCAACGACCAGGATAATGCCCCAAACCCACAGCCCTCCCGCACGGTGCAGGTCGAAATTGAGCTTGTAGCCGCCGGCGGACCAGCGAACCAGCCATGACGGCTTCCATCGCTGCCACCAGGTTCCCGGCTTGCGGTGCCGCGGTGTGTCGTCTTTTGCATTGCGCAAGCGGCGCGGGGTGGTCAGGTACATCGCAACGAAACTGTCGACCAGCCATACCAGAGCGACACCTCCCATCAGCCAATAGCCCCAGCGGTCTGTTCCCCAGAAGGCCGGAATATGCAGGCTGTAGTGCAGGTGCCGCAAGAATGGCATAAGACTGCGTCGCGACAGCGAAATCGCCAGCGAGTCGCGGTGACCGGTGATCTGTGCGGTTACCGGATCAACGAAGACGTTGTTGTAGTCGAGGACGTATGGGCTTCCCGTTGCCGGATCGGTCAGCGGCCGTACCAGAAACGAGGCGGCGTGTCCTTCTTCCAGGCCGAGCGAAATATAGCTGACTTCGACGCGGGGGTCGGCGGCCTCGACGGTCGCTGCAAGAACCATGGGATCCTGCAGCGGCCCCCGGCCGGGGGTTTCCATGATGTCGGCATTAAGCCATTCATCGAGTTCATGGTCCCAGGAAGTGATTGCGCCGGTCAGTCCTGCGACTACGAGGAAAAGCGCGATGGTTAGACCGACCCATCGGTGAAACAGTGTACAGAATGCCCGCATTGTAGAAACCTTTAAAACTCGGCACCGACCGAACTTATGTAATTCGGTCGGCTGTGTGTCCATGCTAGAAGTCTATGGACATCGATAGCTTCGCTGTACGACCTCTTCCTTGGGTAACTTGACCAAATTGTGGGGCCACCGATGCCCAGTATTTGCGATCGGCAATGTTGTCGATGCCTGCGCGTAAGGTCACATTGCGGCCCTCAATCTTTGTGCGGTAAATCGCTCCAAGATCGATGCGCGTCCAGCTCGCGATCTTATATGCATTGGAGGCGCTGGTGTATTGGGAGCCGCGATGCAGCAAGCTGGCCTGCAGAGTAAGTCCTGGAACCCCCGCTATGTCCAGTTCGCTGCTAATAACGCCCTGGAAGCGAGGCACCCCGGGGGCATAGTTGTCGTCGTTTACGCCATCTTGCGTATCCGTAAGACGGGGATCCATGAACGTTACACCGCCCAGGACCCGCCATCCCTGGATGGGCTCGCCATAAACGTTGATTTCGACACCACGATTACGCTGCTCACCGGCCGCTCCAAAAATGTTCGTGGCCGTATCCAGGTAGGCTACCGGCTTCTCGATTTGAAATACCCCGAGGCTGCCACCGTAATCGCCGAAATCAACCTTGATCCCCGCTTCAGTTTGTTTGGTGCGATAGGGAGCCATAGCTTCGAGGGGATTGGCGGCATCGGCTGGCGCAACATCACCCGCCGTGAGCCCTTCGATATGGTTGGCGTAGAGTGATACCGTGTCCCATGGGCGCACGACCAGACCAAAAACCGGTGTGGTCACGGACTCTTTATATTTTCCCCCCGACAACTCCTGCGTGGCGGCATCGTAGTTGAGGTCGACGATAGATTGATTGCGTGCACCCAATGTGAGCAATACGTTATCGTTGAAAAGCGATAATGTGTCGGATACTGCAAAACTGCGCAGTTGTACGCGTTTCGTAATATTGGGATCGTCAAGGTCGCCGTAGACAGACCCGATGGGCCGTGGCAGGGCGATTTCTTCATAAAGGTTGACTGGGCCAGCCACGGCATACTCGGATGCCGTACGCTCTACCTTGTTGAGCGCCGAATACGCGAGGTTCACCCGGTGTCCGACGGGGCCGGTATCGAATTCTCCTCGCAGGCCAATTTCGCCGGTAGCGGATTTGCGTTCGAAGGGTACATACAGCATCCCCGCAGTGCCAATTCCGGCACCGTCGACATCTGGCGACGTATATTGCCCGTCTTCTTTGTCCTGGCTGACGCCCACGGCTCCATAAGTCATCCAGTCTTTGTTCAGATCATACTCGAGGCGGGCAACTGCAAATGTGCTTTCCAGTTCGCTGTAAGCCCAGGACTGTCCATAGTTGACGTTGTTGGATGGCACATCGGGGACGGCGCCGATAAAATCTACGGTCGGTCGTGGGTGATCAAAACGTATTTTCTGATATCCGGCATCCAGCGACATGCGTACGCTGTCGCCGCGATAGTCCAGGCCCACCGTGCCCACCGTCGCGCGCATATCGGCATCTGGTATATCGGTTTCGCCGTCATGATGGGCCGCATTGACGCGAATGCCGTACTGATTGTCTTCGCCCCATCGACGGCCGATATCGACTCCGCCACCTACTTGCGCCCGGCCCGTGTAATCGAGGTTCAGTCGAGTCAAAGGGGCATCTTCAGCACGCTTGGGCTGGATGTTGATAATCCCGCCCAAGCCGGTTCCGCCTGGCGCCGCTCCATTCAGGAACGCACTGGCGCCTTTAAAGACTTCGACCCTTTCGATCATCTCGACCGGCAAGACTTGCCGCGGCAAGATGCCATACAAGCCGTTGAATGAGAGATCGTCATTGTTTAACGGAAAGCCGCGGATGACGAATGTTTCGGCCTGGTTTCCAAAGCCGTTTCCGACTTGCACCGAAGCGTCATTTTTCAGGACGTCGCCCAATGTACGGGCTTGCTGGTCCTGTATGAGCTTGGATGTATAACTCGTTTGAGTAAACGGCATATCCATGGTGTCAAGATTGCCGAGAATTCCCGCTTGACCGCCCCGAGCGATCTGTCCGCCCGCATAAGCTTCAGGTGTGGGGTTCGATACGGAACCTGTCCCAGATACGGTAATTGCCCCTAGTGTCTCGGCGGGCGCAGCAATCGTCTGTGCGTTAACAGTATGCGGGATTACTGCAGCTGCGAACAGCAGTAGCGACACTGAACCTTGGATCGATGCGCTTATCTTGGTGTAGCGGAAAGCATTATGTGGAAATAATCTTACGCCGCGCTGCCGGGCGGGTTGATACGCGTAGGGTGCGCAGGTAGACATTGGTCACGGCCTTTGGGATGAGGAGGGAAATATCCGAAATAGGAAAGATTCGCATTATCTTACCTTAATGTCCCACTTGCAAGACGCGTTCTCTGCTGGAGCGCCTATTTGGTTACCTGATCCGCAAGATCATTGAAGTCGCGCGCGACGATGTCCCAGTTTTCGCTTGGCTCAAGGTCGGTGGCCTGGTTTGCGCCGTGTTCCGTCGTTCTTGCCACGAACGCCGTGCTGAGGCCGCATTGACGGGCGGCATGCAAATCGCTGTTGTGCGCGGCCACCATGCACACTTGTTCCGGCTGCAAGCCAAGGATGTCGACCATGCGCGTATAGGCAGGCGGGGAGGGCTTATACGCCTGCGTCACCTCGGCGCCCAGGATGGCATCCCATGGAATGTGAGCACGCTTGGCCATGTTCGTCATCAATGCAATATTGCCGTTCGAGGCCGGAGCAATGATGTAATTCTGCTTGAGACGGGTTAGGCCGTCCACCACATCGGGCCAGGGGTCCAACCGGTGCCATGCCGAATTGAGTCGCTCAAGCGCATCGATATTCAGGCCGGCGACATCGATGCCATGGTTGCGAAGCGCAATATCGAGATTCTCGCGATGCAGGATATCCAGCCGGGTGAATGGCCGCTTGCCACTGCGGCACGCTTCCATCGCCGGCTGATATAGGCTGCGCCAGGAGTCCGCAAACTCGTAAGGATCGATTCCGGAAAGGCCGTATCGGGAGAAGAACTCGGCGGCTTCGCGGGCTATTCCCTTGCGCCAATCCACAACAGTGCCAAATACATCGAAACAAAACGCTTTCATCGTTTCTCCTGAGTGAGTCTGGATAATCAACAGATCATAACCGCGGCACCGGCGCCCGGGCTGGACTGGCACTACAGGGGCCGGACGGTAGGCACGCCGCATGCTGTATTGCTGCATCGCATGTGACCGAAAATGCAGCGGCGCGAGGGCGATACCGCGGTCTCACATGACGCTACCGTAACGTTAATTCTATCGAGGTGATTCTATGGCACGATCCTTTAAAGCAGCGCTGAATACCGAGCGAACCGCTGGCGGCCAGTTCGAGTGGGTGATCACTTTTATTGATTCAACCGTTGCCACGATGCCGCAAATCGAACGCTCCGCGCAGTCCTACGCGACGGAGGACGAAGCTCTCCGTGCGGGTGAAGTCGCGCTGGAGCGACTGCGTGATGATTGAACTGTTTTAGTCGTCCAAATTCCGAATGGCAATATTCAGCCGAGCGAAATCGAATTGCGGACGCATGCGCCTGGATTGCAGCATGAGGCCCGATACAATGACTGGAACGACAGCGGCCAGTAAAAAGGACTCGAGCAAATATTCCGGCTTTGCGCCTGGGCCCGGAAACACCAAAAGTCCGGCAACCAGCCCGCACAGTGTGCTGATGAACGCCGTGACGCCGTTGTAACGACGGTTGAACAAGCCGAAGAATACGGGAAAGGCGGCCGCCGAGCAGAGCAGATCGGCCAGCAGGAAAAGATATAGCACGCTGTAGCCTTGGGCCGACGCCAGCAATACGGGGATGGCAAGAAGAAAGATGAGCCAGCGCGACATGCCCATCAGCGTCGATTTGTCGGCGCGAGGCAGCAAGCGGCGCATGTCCACGGCGATAATGCTGGATACGGCGCTTATGACCGTATCGGCCGTACTCATGACCAGTGCCAGCCCTAGCGGTATCAGCGCAATGGCAAACCAGTCGGGAATGCCGGGCATCAAGATGGTGAACAGTGCGACGGAGCTGTCGCTACTGTGGCCCAGGCCGACAAAAGCCAGTCCGAACATCCCCATTATGAATATGACGGGCGCGGCAAGCAGCCCGCCCAATAGAAAGCCATTGCGCATGCTGCGGCTGTCCCGCGCGGCATAGACGCGTTGCCAGTTGCCTTGATGGAATAGGCCGGTCAGAAGGATGGCGACAAAGAAGGTCAGGCCCGCCTTGATGCCCACCGGATCCGACAGGCTCAGTAACTGCGGGGCATGGGTGCGCAGCCCCTCGATGACCGGTGTGGCGCCGCCTGCTGCCCGCCAGCCCAATACGATCAAAAGCACAAGCAAGGGCACGATCACCAGCATCTGCACTTTGTCGGTAAATATGGATGCCCGTATCCCGCCGTAAGAGGTGTAGAGCAGGGTAGCACCCATGACTATGGCCGCTGTGAGCCAGAGCGGAACCGGCGCCAGCAGGGCCACCAGTTTTGAAATGGCTGTGATTTCGGCGGTAAGGGCAATGAACATATAGAACAGCATGATGAGCAAAACCAGGCCATACATGGGCTTGCCGTAACGCACGATCACGAATTCCGTCAAGGTGTGGCCTTGCGGTATCAGTTCACGCATGCGCCGGCCCAGCGGTATCATCAACAGCCGTGGCGACATCGCGCCCAATGCATAGCCGATGACCGCCGCCAGCCCGCCCCACGTAGCGGCTTGGGCGGGGGCGAATAATATCCAGGCGCCCAAGGTGGAGGCCAGCAAGGTCATTATGGTGGCAACGGCGGACTGACTATTGCGCGCCACAATATAGTCTTCGAGGCTGCCCCGGTCATGCCGGGCGTAGGCTATGCCAGCCGCGGCGAATAGCCCGGCAAAAACCAATAGCCAAAGAACTGTCGATGTACTCGCGAGCATGTCTATTTCCCATTAGTCCGGTGTGCCGGAGCTTGTGCAAACCAGGGTCCGGCGTGTCGAAGGCCGGGCCGAAACGTGATCGAAGGGGGAAAGACAGTGCGAAATGATGGATTTCCTTCCCTTCGCCGGCATTACCCGGATCAGGTTCAAAGGGTTACCGCAATGAATTGCGGAGTCTCAGCCCGTAAAAGGCTCCCCTAGGAACAGGCGCAAAGCTTAGGGCAGCCGGCCGGCATTGTCAATTGAATCTGCGCGTCGCCCGGTGCTTTTCCGCAATGCTGAATCTGCGCAATTGTGCTATGTTTCCGGTAACGACACGGGGTGCCTCCACGCCATTAATGGCCGGGGCTGAGATGACACCCGTCGAACCTGATCCAGTTCATGCTGGCGAAGGGATGTCAGCCTTTCGGCGCATGGCGCCGTGCGCACGAACATGCCTTCGCCTTTTTCGAAGGTATGCCATGCAAATCAGCACTACAGCGCTCCCCATCAGCCAGCAACTCATTCTTGTCACAGGCGGCGCGCGCGGCCTTGGCGAGCACTTGGTCCATGCCTTTCTGCGCGAAGGCGCCCGTGTCGTTGTCAATTACCTGAGCAGCGCCGGGCGCGCCAGCGCGATAGTGCAGGCGGCCCCCGGGCGGGCACTGGCGGTGCAAGCGGACGTGAGCGACGCGAACGCTGTTCGATCCATGGTGGAACAAGCGCAAGAGCGCTTCGGCATGGCCATCACCACTGTCGTCAACAATGCTTTGCCCGCATTCTCCTTCAACGGCGAGGAACGTCCGCATGCCGAAGACTTGACTTGGGCAGCGCTGCATCAGCAGTTCCAAGGCATCGTTCAAGGCGCCTTGAACACCACGCAGGCCACGGTTTCCGGCATGCAAAAGCAGGGGTTCGGCCGCATCATCAATATAGGCACCAATCTTTTTCAGAACCCCGTCGTGCCGTATCACGACTACACGGCGGCCAAGGCGGCTCTGTTGTCCCTGACCCGTACCTTGTCCCACGACCTGGGACCCAAGGGAATTACTGTCAATATGGTCTCCGGCGGACTACTGCGCACCACGGATGCCTCCGCCGCTACGCCGGAAAGCGTTTTCGACCTCATCGCCGCCAGCACGCCGCTGCGCCGCGTGACGACGCCCGTCGAGTTTGCCGATGCGGTGCTGTTTTTTGCTTCGCCGTGGTCGCGCTCCGTGACCGGTCAGAACTTGGTCGTCGACGGCGGACTGGTGAAAAACTGATGAACGACCCAACCAGACGCATGCATATCAACCTGTTCATCTTCGGCTGCGGGCACCATCGTGCGGCATGGCGCCATCCCAGGTCGTCCGTCGAGCGCTTGGGCGACATTTCCTACTTCGAAGAGCTGGCCCAAACGGCGGAGCGCGGCAAGCTGGATGCTGTATTCTTCGCCGATGGTCAGTCGGCTGACAACGTCGCGGATGGCCCGCGCTGGTATCTGGAGCCGCTAACGACATTGGCGGCCATGAGCCGGGCAACCGAACGCATTGGTTTGATCAGTACCGTGTCCAGCACGTTCTACACGCCGTTCCATGCCGCGCGGCTGGTCGCTTCACTGGACCACATCTCGCGCGGCCGCATGGGCTGGAATGTTGTCACCTCCATGTTCGATGCCGAAGCGCGAAACCA
>JAKFDW010000434.1:0-3583 GCA_036675955.1 Orrella sp.
AGCGACATGGGAAGACCGAAGCCCGACAAGGATTTGGACAATGTAATGATGTCGGGCTGAATGCCTGCCGACTCAAAGCTGAAGAAGTTGCCGGTACGGCCGCAACCTACCTGGATGTCATCCACGATCAACAACATGTCATGCTTTTTGCAGAGCCGCTCAAGCTCCTTCAACCACCGCCAGGTGGCGACGTTGACGCCGCCTTCACCCTGGACGGTTTCCACGATCACGGCAGCGGGATGATCCATGCCGCTG
This sequence comes from Orrella sp., assembly GCA_036675955.1. Lineage (GTDB taxonomy): Bacteria > Pseudomonadota > Gammaproteobacteria > Burkholderiales > Burkholderiaceae_B > Pollutimonas. Next base: position 256 of record JAKFDW010000434.1, read on the forward strand.
CTGGGGTCGTCCAGCATGCGCTCCAGATAGGCCATGGTGTTGACGTCGGGACCCATATAACCGTCGAACGGCATGAAAGTGGTGTTGGCCAAGGATACGCCTGCGGCATTCCGGAATTTCGAATTGGCGGTCACCGCGAGCGACCCGCCGCTCACGCCATGGAAACCATGCGTAAACGAGACAATGTTCTGCCTGCCCTTGATCTGTCGGGCCAGCTTCAAGGCCGCTTCAACCGCATTGGTGCCGGTGGGGCCGGTAAACTGCAATGTGTATTGCCAATCACGGGGCTTGAGCAATACGCGGTCGACAGTCTCAAGAAATTGCTTCTTCGCCGTGGTGGCCATGTCCAGGCCGTGTATCAGTCCATCGGTATCGAGGTATTCGATCACTTTCGCTTTGAACACCGGATTGTTGTGTCCGTAGTTCAACGTCCCTGCACCGCTGAAGAAATCGATGTACTGTTTATCATCTTCATCGATCAGTATGGATCCGCGTGCCTGTTTGAAGATGACAGGGAACGACCGGACGTAGCCCCGCACTTCCGACTCCATCCGGTCAAATATTTTTAAATCCATCATGTTTCTTCCTCTCTTTTTGCGAAGCGCCGGGACGAAGCGAAACAATGCTCCCGCCACTGGCTGGCGCCTCTGTTTGAAGAATACTGGCGCGTCATGCGCCATCGACTACGCAGGCCTGAAAGGGCCTATGCGTATAAGCGGTTCATCGTCATGCCCATGCATGCCGAATAAATGACTCTCGAAGAGCGGCGTCTCGCATGAGGCCGCGTCCAGCTGGCGGGCCATGGACGCGAACAGACTGCGGGACGCGTGATTGTCCGGCCCCACCGTGGTTTCGATATATTTGATCTTATTAAGGCCAGGGCGCCGCAGCAGTTCGCTTAGCATGAAACGCGCCAGGCCTTTGCCGCGCGCCCGTTCATGTACGGCTACTTGCCAGACAAAAAGTACATCGGGCTTGCCTGGAGGAATGTACGCGGACACAAAACCTTCGATGCCGTCGCTGTCTTGCGCGAGGATGCAGGTGTCGCGAAAATGTTCGCTGAGCAGCAGATAGGTATACAGGGAATTGAGGTCCAGCGGCGGGCACTGTGACACCAATTTATGAATGGCGGCCCCGTCCCGCCTGTCAGGAACACGCAGGGTCGAAACGGATTGCAGGGGATCGCCGCCGACGGCGGCGCATGGAGTAAGAGGTGTGAGGATATCTTGATCCGTCACACCACCAGTCCCGATTCTGGAGGCACGCCGGCAATTGGCATGTCTAGGATGGGCGAGGCAATTTCACCCGGCTGCTCGGCAAGCGCGGTGCCGTCTGACTCCATGAGCTTGACGATCCGTTCAAGCGACAGCGTAATGGTGGCTTGTTCGAGTTCCGGTAAAGACTTGAGCGCATCCGATAATTTTTGCTGCAAGGGCGAAGGCGTGTCGACCGCCAGTGCACGCCCTGCTTCGGTAGCAGACACGAAAACAATACGGCGATCTTCCCGCCCCCGCTCGCGGCGGATAAGGCCTTTGTCTTCCAGGCGGTCGAGAATGCCGACGACTGTACTGGGGCTGACATGAATTTCGCGGCTGATGGCCGTGGCGGTAAGCGGGCCGCGCTCGATGACGGCGCGCAGGCAAACCAGTTGCGGCGCCGTAATGTTGCTGCAGGCGGCCAGCTGCCGCGAATGCAAGGCAATGGACCGCGTAATGCGGCGCAAGGCGCGCAAAATGCGTAAATCGTACTGCTGTTGGTCTTCCAATGAATTAATCATCACACGAAACAGTTCTGTTAAATTGATTTCAACAGAAATGATATGCGCGCAAAGCACCCCTGTCAACCGCAGGGGTTCATTAACGAAAGCGAAAAAACGGATCAGCGCTCAGCGAACACCGATCCGTGTCTTTGACAATAACGCTAGGCGGTGCCGGTGCCGCCCACTGTGAGGCCGTCCATGCGGACGGTCGGCATACCCACACCCACCGGCACGCTCTGACCTTCTTTACCGCAAGTTCCCACGCCCGAATCCAGCTGCAGATCGTTACCGATCAGACTGACTCGATTCATGGCGTCGGGGCCGTTGCCTATGAGCGTGGCGCCTTTTACCGGGTAAGTGACCTTGCCGTTCTCGATCATGTAGGCTTCGGACGTGGAGAAAACGAATTTCCCACTGGTGATGTCGACCTGGCCGCCGCCAAAATTGACGGCATACAGGCCTTTTTTGACCGAAGCAATGATTTCCGCCGGAGGCACCTGCCCGGGCAGCATGAAGGTATTCGTCATGCGCGGCATAGGCAGATGAGCATAGGATTCGCGCCGGCCATTGCCGGTAACCGGCATTTTCATAAGGCGAGCGTTCATGGAATCCTGCATATAACCCTTCAGGATGCCGTCTTCGATCAGGACATTGCGTTGTGTCGCATTGCCCTCGTCATCGATATTCAGCGATCCACGCCGATCGGCCAGCGTGCCGTCATCGATCACGGTAACCCCCTTGGACGCAACTCGTTCGCCTATGCGGCCCGCGAAAATGCTGGAGCCCTTGCGATTGAAGTCGCCTTCGAGCCCATGGCCTACCGCCTCGTGCAGCAGAATGCCCGGCCAGCCCGAACCGAGCACCACCGTCATTTCTCCGGCCGGTGCCGGTTTAGCGTCCAGATTGACGAGCGCTTCGTGCGTGGCGCGCTGTACATAAGAACGCAATACGTCGTCAGTGAAGTAGGCAAGGCCGCTGCGCCCGCCGCCGCCGCCGTGTCCCATTTCGCGGCGCCCGCCGCGTTCGGCGATGACGGTCAGGGAAAGGCGCACGAGTGGACGCACATCGGCTGCCAGGCGGCCATCGCTGCCGGCGACCAGGATCACATCATATTCGGCGCCCAGTCCCGCCATCACCTGGATGATATGAGGATCGGCGGCGCGGGCCATGGCTTCGACTCGCTCCAGCAGGGCTACCTTGTCAGGTGCCGACAAAGTATTGACGGGATCAATGGCGGGATAAAGATTGTGGCCGGCGGGAGGATGGCCGGTAATGACTTTTTGGCGCCCGGCCCCTTGGCGCGCGATGGTGCGCACGACACGGGCCGATGAAAGGAGTGCGTCTGGTGAAAGCGTGTCCGAATAGGCAAACGCCGTCTTTTCGCCGCTTATGGCGCGAACGCCCACCCCCTGCTCTATGGAGAAGCTGCCGGTTTTGACGATACCTTCTTCGAGGCTCCAGCCTTCGCTGCGGGTATATTGGAAATACAGGTCGGCATAATCGACCTTGTGCGTGAATATTTCGCCCAGCGCGCGCGCCATATCGTCTTCGCCCAGACCCCAGGGGTCG
>JAKFDW010000435.1:0-5400 GCA_036675955.1 Orrella sp.
CTCGTCTATAACAAAATAGATGAAGCCGGGTACGAGCCCAGGGTAGAGCGCGATGAACATGGTACGATTGCACGAGTTTTTGTGAGCGCTCTGAAGCGCGCCGGTTTAGATGGTTTGCGTGGGGCAATTGTCGAATCAGGTCAAATCGCGGGAAATAATGCGTCAAATATCGAAAATCTTTAATCTGAATGATCCAGGCTGGGGCCGTGGCGGCAATAACGGTTCCGAACCCCCTCGCCGTCCGAAAGGCGATGGCCCTCCAGACCTCGACGAGGTCTGGCGCGATTTCAATAGCCGGCTGGGCTCCCTGTTCGGGCGCAAGCCCAAGCGCGGCGGCAATCGCTTCGGCGGAGGCAATGGCTCGGGCAACAACGGCATGCCGTCCATGCCCAAGGGTTCGCCCAAGTTGATCGGCGCCGTGGCCGTCATTGCGGTCGGTTTGTGGCTGGCCAGCGGTTTTGTCATCGTTCAGGAAGGCCAGGTCGCCGTCGTGACCCAGTTCGGCAAATACACCAAGACATTGCCGCCGGGTTTGCAGTGGCATATGCCGTATCCCATCGCAAATCACCAGGCTGTCAATATTTCACAGTTGCGTACCTTCGAAGTGGGGTTTCGCGGCACGGCTCGTAACAAGGTATTGCCCGAATCGCTCATGCTGACAACCGACGAAAATATCGTCGACCTCCAGTTCGTGGTGCAGTACCGCCTCATGCCTAACGGCGCACCCGATTACCTGTTCAATACCAGTCAACCCGACGAATCGGTCCGCCAGGCGGCTGAAACGGCAATGCGCGAGATCGTCGGCAGGAAGCCGATGGACTTTGTGCTGTATTCCGGGCGTACTGAAGTCGCGACCGAAGTGCAAAACCTTGCCCAGAACATACTCGATGTCTACGAGACGGGCATACAGATCAGCACAGTGGCAATTCAAAACGTCCAGCCGCCCGAGCAAGTGCAGGCAGCATTCGACGACGCGGTAAAGGCCGGGCAGGATCGCGAACGCCAGATCAACGAAGGTAACGCCTATGCCAATAAGGTCTTGCCCGAGGCTCAAGGCCAGGTCGCCCGTATGGTGCAGGAAGCCGAAGGCTACCGCGCCACGGTCATTGGCGATGCACAGGGCGATAGCGCCCGCTTCACCAGCATTGAATCCGAATTCGCCAAGGCGCCGAACGTAACGCGTGAACGCATGTACCTGTCGACAATGCAGGAGATTCTTGAAAACAGCAGTAAAGTCATGATCGACTCCGAGGCCAGCAACAACATGTTGTATTTGCCGCTGGACAAGATCGTGCAGCAAGCAGCGGGTGCAGGCACCCGCTCCAGCAGTTCGGTCGAGAGCACCACAGGGGCGGCTGCCGCTGCTGCCCAACCACCGAAGACGGCCAGTACTCCAGCGAGAACCAGTACGCCCGATAACAGCGCTTCGAGCAGGAATGCGCTGACGAACCCGTATTCACGCTAGGAGGCCATGATGCAACGTTTTTTCCCCGCTTTAGTCGGCCTGGTCATCTTGCTGGCTATCCTTTCGTCCTGCGTGTTCGTGGTTCGCGAACGTGACGCGGTCCTGGTATTTGCCTTGGGTGAAGTCCGGGACACCATCACCGAGCCCGGCCTGTATTTCAAGTTGCCGCCGCCTTTCGAAAACATCGTGCGCCTTGACAAGCGCCTGCAAACTATCGAAACCAACGATCCGGAACGTATTCAGACAGCAGAAAAGAAAAACCTGCTGATCGATTCGTTCGTGAAGTGGCGCATAGCAGATCCGCGCCTGTTCTATGTTACTTTCGGCGCCAACGACCGTGCAGCGGTTGAACGCCTGCAGGCACAGATCCGCGATGCGCTCAATGCGTCAGTCAACGTCCGCACGGTGAAGGAAGTCGTCTCCAGCGAACGCGACACCATCATGAAAGAAGTGCTCACCACGGTCGAGGCCCGCGCCAAGCCGCTGGGCGTCCAGGTCGTGGACGTACGTCTGCGTCGCATCGATTTCGCTCCCGAAATTTCCGAGTCGGTCTACCGCCGTATGGAAGCGGAACGCAAGCAAGAGGCCAACCGGCTTCGTGCCACGGGTGCCGCCGATAGCGAACGCATTCGTGCGCAAGCCGATCGCCAGCGCCAGGAACTGGTCGCCAAGGCTTATGCCGAGTCGCAAGGTATCCGGGGCGAGGGCGATGCCCAGGCAGCGGCCATCTATGCCGAAGCCTATGGCAAGAATCCCGAGTTCTTCAGCTTCTACAAGAGCCTCGAAGGATACCGTGCCGCATTCTCGGGCTTCAACGATACCCTGGTGCTCAGCCCGAAATCGGACTTCTTCAATTTCTGGACGTCACCCGACGGCGGCAAGCCCGCCATACCTTGATGTGGCCTGCTCCACAGGCCGGACCCGCGCACCGCACGATGCGCGGGTACCAAGCTGGTCTGGGGCAACATCATCCACGACACAGGCGTATGTGCGCCGCTGGCATAACCGGGCTGCCTGGCCCGGTTTCCTTATTGCCTCCTATCGTTTATACTATCGCGTAAGTTTTGTTTAACTTCCTACCGCAAGCGACTTGGCGGGCTTACGCCCCAGGTCGCTTTTTGTTTGGCAGTGCTTTTTGCAATATTTTTCAGGACTGGATAATGTCCCATTGGTTGTTGCCGGAAAGTCTGGCCGATATTCTGCCCGCCGAGGCGCGCCGCATCGAAGAGCTGCGCCGCAACTTGCTGGACTTGTACCGTACCTATGGCTTCGAACTCGTAGCACCTCCCTTGGTCGAATACATTGATTCGCTGCTTTCGGGCACGGGCGGCGCGCTGAATCTGCGTACCTGCAAGCTGATCGACCAGTTGTCGGGCCGCACCATGGGCGTACGCGCCGACATGACGCCGCAGGTTTCCCGTATCGATGCGCACTTGCTCAATCGCGAAGGCGCCACCCGGCTGTGTTATTGCGGCTCCGTCCTGCACGCCAGGCCCGCGGGCCTGCTGTCCGACCGCGAACTGCTTCAGATCGGCGCCGAAATATTCGGCCATGCGGGCGTAGAGGCCGATATCGAAGTATTGGAACTGGCCCTGGAAAGCGTCAAGCAGGCCGGCGTCGAAGAAGCCAGGCTAGACCTGAATCATCCAGGCGTCGTGCGCGCAATTATCGACTCCGACCCAGCCCTCGAGGGAGCGGAAGAGGCAATATCCGAGTTGCTCAGCACCAAAGATATCCCGGCAATCGGCAGTCTCCCGTCCACGATGCCGGGTATTCAGCATGTTACTGTAAAGGCGCTGCTCGATTTGGCGTCGTTGTACGGCGGCCCCGAGGTCATTGCCAAGGCGCGTGCCGTTCTGCCGGCTATCCCGGCCTTGCTGGCCGGGCTCGATGACCTCGAAACCCTGGTTCGCGCCTTGCCCATGCATCAGTTCAGTATCGATCTGGCCGATATGGGCAGCGGATATGGCTATCACTCCGGCGTGGTCTTTTCCATTTATGCCGAAGGGTGGCACGATGCGCTGGTCAAGGGCGGGCGTTACGATGGGGTGGGCAAGGCATTCGGGCGTTCGCGTCCTGCCACCGGCTTCAGTCTCGATCTGCGCAAGCTGTCGGCCGGTTTGCCGCCCGCAAAGACAGCCAAGGCAATACGCGCGCCATGGGGCACCGATGCCGCCCTGATCTTGGTGCTGCGCCAGTTGCGCGCGGCGGGCGAGATTGTCATACAGGTATTGCCGGGCCAGCCACACAGCCTGGATGAATTTACCGTCGATCGAGAACTGGTTCTGGATGACGGCGCATGGAAGGTAAGGGCGATTCAGTAATCCGCTACGCGGGACAGCTTTATCGTATGGTTTAAACCTGATTTGGCCTTGTATACGTCGGGCCGGAACTTTTTGATACATAACATGAGCAAGAATATTGTGGTAATCGGCACCCAGTGGGGTGACGAAGGCAAGGGCAAGATCGTCGACTGGCTGGCAGAGTCGGCCCAGGGCGTCGTGCGCTTCCAGGGCGGTCATAATGCCGGCCATACTCTTTGGATCAACGGCAAGAAAACGATACTGCGGCTTATTCCGTCCGGCATCATGCATCCGCACGTCACTTGCTATATAGGCAATGGCGTTGTGCTGTCGCCCGAAGCCTTGCTGAAAGAAATCGGCGAACTCGAAGAGGCTGGGCTGGATGTTCGTTCGCGCCTGCAAATCTCGCCTGCCTGCCCGCTTATCCTTCCATACCATATTGCCGTCGACCAGGCTCGCGAAGCGCGCAAGGGCGAGGGCAAGATAGGCACCACCGGCCGCGGCATCGGCCCGGCCTACGAAGACAAGGTCGCCCGGCGTGCCTTGCGCGTGCAAGACCTCTACGATCCCGCGATCTTTGACGAGAAGCTCGCCGAGGTGCTGGATTTCCATAATTTCGTCCTCACCCAGTATCTGGACGGCAAGGCGGTTTCCGCCGACGAAGTGCGCGACCAGGCCATGGCGCTGGCGCCCGCCATCAAGCCCATGGTGGCTGATGTATCGCAGAACCTCTATATTGCGCAGAAGGCCGGCCACAAGATGTTGTTCGAAGGCGCGCAAGGCGCTTTGCTGGACATCGACCACGGTACTTATCCGTTCGTCACCAGCAGCAACTGCGTTGCCGGTGCGGCCTCGGCCGGCGCGGGCGTCGGCCCACAGTCTCTCGACTATGTGCTCGGCATCGCCAAGGCCTACACCACACGAGTGGGTTCCGGTCCATTCCCCACCGAATTGCTGGACGATACCGGCGCCCGGCTGGCTACCGTGGGCAAAGAATTCGGTTCGGTTACGGGGCGGCCGCGCCGTTGCGGATGGTTCGACGGCGCCGCCATGAAGCGCTCGGTCATGATCAACGGCATATCCGGGCTTTGCATTACCAAGCTCGATGTCCTGGATGGCGTCGAGCAACTCAAGATCGGCGTGGGCTATCGTTATAAGGGCGAATTCCTCGACGCGCTGCCGTATGGCGCTTATGCCGCCGCCGAAGCCGAACCGGTCCTTGAAGAAATGCCAGGCTGGACGGAATCGACCGTCGGTATCACCGATTACGACAAGCTTCCGGTCAATGCGCGCCGCTATCTTGAGCGTATTGCCGAGGTCTGCGATGTGGCCATCGATATGGTTTCCACGGGTCCCGATCGTCTGGAAACCATCGTATTGCGCCATCCTTTCAAGGGATAAACAACTACGCAAGGGCGCCATTAGGCAAGGTGTTTGCGTGTAACTTGCAACACAAAACCCCGAATTCCTGAAGGAATTCGGGGTTTTTCCATTTGCGCCTTTTCCCCCGTTCACTGGCGGTTTATCATAACGGACCTTTTGAATCAGTTATGGGAAGCATCGCCTTATGAACAATCCAAGCACCGACCGGGACCACTGGGTCAGCTGGGATCAATATCATGCGCTTATCGA
>JAKFDW010000436.1:0-30722 GCA_036675955.1 Orrella sp.
ATTCTGCTTCAGCAGGGCCGCCAGACACCGCTCCAGCAAGTCGGGACGCTTGTAAGTCGGAACAACCACGGATATCAAGGGCGGACGTGTCATCGCGGCTTCTCCACCAGATAACTTCCTATCACCAGGGCATCCAGCGGCGACGTCCAGAAACACTCAAGAGCGTCCCGCGGACTGCACACCACCGGTTCGCCGCGCGTATTGAAAGACGTGTTTACCAGCACCGGTACGCCGGTCCTTTCCTCGAACGCGCGCAGCAGGTCGTACAACAGGCCGTGCTGCCTATTGTTCACCGTCTGTACGCGCGCCGTTCCATCAATGTGGCACACGGCCGGAATAAGACCCGCCCTTTCTTTCAGTACGTCGAAAACGAACAGCATAAAGGGAGCATCGATCTTGCCCTTGGGACCGGCGTCGAACCATTCCTGCGCCCGCTCTTCGATGACCAGAGGCGCCACAGGCCGAAAATCTTCACGGTCTTTGAGCTCGTTCAGACGGGCCTGCATAGCCGGGTCGCGTGGCGAGGCAAGAATGGAGCGCGCACCCAGCGCGCGCGGGCCGAACTCCATGCGTCCCTCGAACCAGCCCAATATTTTTTCCTGCGCGAGCAAATCGGCGGCCTCCTCGGCAACGTTATTCAAGCGGCGGAAAGCAACATGCGAGCGCCGCAGGAACGCTTCTATTTCGGCATCCGAGTAGCCTGGCCCCAGATACGCGTGGTCCATGACCCAGCTTCGGTCGCCTTTTCCCCCCTCCTTAAAATCGAGCCAAAGCGCCGCGCCCAGTGCCGTACCGGCGTCGCCCGCCGCAGGCTGCACCCAGACATTCTGAAAAGGTCCTTCCTTGGCCAGACGCGCATTCGCCACGCAATTCAGCGCGACGCCTCCCGCCATGCAAAGATTGGCGGAGCCGGTGTTCTGATGCAGCCACTGAGCCATCTGCAATATCGTTTCCTCGAGCACCTGTTGCAGGGAATGGGCAATATCCATGTGCCTGTCCTCGAACTCCTGCCCCTTCCTGCGTGGTGCACCGAACCTCTCCTGGAGCCGGGCCGGGGCCAAGGTATAGCCGCCGTTGCCATCTCCCTTGAGAATTTCCCGGAACTCCTTCATATAGGCGGGCTTGCCATACGAGGCCAGTGCCATCACCTTGTACTCATCCGAAGAATGCAGGAAGCCCAGGTACCGGGTCACGTCTTCATAAAGCAAGCCCAGCGAGTGCGGCAGATCGATCTGCCTCAGTCTTTTATAGTTGCCGTCCTTGAAGTGGCCGTAACTGGTCGAAGCGCGCTCGCCGCGCCCGTCCATGGTCAGCACGGCGGTCTCGCCATATGGGCTGGCGAGGAAAGCACTGGCTTCGTGCGCCAGGTGGTGCTCTAGGAACTGCCAGCGTTCCAGAATGTGATCCAGGCCAGCGCTCGCATAGCGGCCCTGCAGGTGATGCGGTGCTCCGTCGGCGAGCTGGCGCGGCGCATTGACAATGTAGGAGAGGAACAGAGGGTCCCAGGGCGAGCCGCCTCCTTCGCGATGGCCGGCTGCGGACGGTTCCAAGGGCAGGACAATGTGCTTGTCGGGGGCGAGGCTTTCCTGCAGAAGCTGCGGCGCGAACGAATAGGCAATATGGTCGACATCGCGCAACGCTATCCCGGCTTCGCCCAGGCAATAGTCGATGGCGTTATAAGGCAACTGCCAAGTTGAAAACGGCACGGGCCGCTTGCCGTGCTTGACTCGTGTAAAACGCTCCTCTTCGGCCGCCGCCACCACCTTGCCGTCGCACACCAGCGCGGCCGCGCAGTCGTGAAATGCCGCATTGATTCCTAATGTGTGCATATACCTTCCCCCTTTATTGCACTGCCGTTCAAGTCCGGGACCCGGCCGGCCTGACGACTGGTATCCAGCAATTCATATGCGGCACGCACCACCGCCTGCGGGGCGATACCGTTGAGGCAGGCATTGTGGCCATGTGGGCACACACTGCGGTAACAGTATTTGCACGGGACATCGCAGGACAACACACGGTGCTCGACCTGCCACGGCGTATGCTGGGGATTGGTCAAGGCATAAAGATCAACGATGGGCGTTTGTACCGCCGCGGCAATATGCACGGGCCCGGTATTATTGGAAATGAGCAGCGATGCATCCTGGATCAGGCAGCCGAGCTGTCCCAGATTCAGGCGGCCGGCCAGATTGACCGGCCTGTTCGTGCACTGGCTGCCCGCGATGATCTGGTCGATAAGCGTGCGCTCGTTTTCGCCTCCGGTAAGCAGCACGCCGCGTCCTTCGGCATCCAACAGTGAAAGCACGTTCGAAAAGCCGCTGGCGCCATAGCGGCGAGACTCCGCACTGGCGCCGCAATGCATGACGATCCAACCGCGGCTTTGCGGCACCCCGCAATCGCGCAATACCTGAAGCAGTGCCTGCCGGTCGGAATGGCGGGTAATGAAAGACAAGCTGGTATTACTGCTTTGGGCTCCCACCGACGCAACCAGGTCAAGTTGCCTCTGGACTTCATGCCGTATGCCCTGTTGGGGTTCCGTGTCGCGGGCCCAGTGACTCAGCAAGCGATATGGATTTTCCCGGGAATGCGCCAGAATAAGCGGGATGCCCGCCAGATGGCACATCATTGCCGCGGGCAGCGCGCTTTGGCTGTAGACGGTAAAGATCACCGCCGCATCGAATCGCCGGCGAGCGAGGTCCTGTATCGCGGCAATATCTTGCTCATTGCCCTGCGAGCCGTTCTTGACCCAGGCCGCGTCATACACGATAGTGTCGTCCACATCGGGCAGGAAATCCGCCACTTGCGCGCCGGAACGGGAAGCCATCAAGGTTATTTCCACGTCCGACCGTGCTTTCTTCAAGGCATGGATGGCCGGCGTGGTCATCAGCACATCGCCCATATTGTCCAGGCGTACGCAGAGGATGCGCCGGGCGCCGTTCCAATCATGCCGCGTCGTCATGCTCTTTCACCTTGTATGGCCGCGGGTCGCGGCGTCAACTGGTTGGAATGCCGGCGGAATATCCAGTCGCTCGCCTCATCCAGATCAGAGACAATGCGGTCGGGCTGGCGCCGCTCGTTGAGTTCCCATTGCGTCTCGTTGCCGTTGTCGATCAAAACCGTATTGCAGCCTGCCGCTCGGCCCGCCTCGACGTCGTCCAGAATGTCGCCGACGAACCATGACATGTCGAGCGCTATGCCATGCTCCCTAGCGGCACACAGCAACAGGCCAGGTGCCGGCTTGCGGCAATCACACGTTATGGCATGTGCGGCTATCGTTCCCAGTGGATGGTGAGGACAATAATAAAATCCGCCCAGTGCGGCTCCCGCCTGAGCGAACATGCGCTCCAATTGCGACACCATGGGGGCCAGTTGATCCACGGTAAATCGCCCCATGGCTATCCCGGGCTGATTGCTGATGACATAAAGGGGCAAGCCCAAGCCGCCCAGTCTTCCCAGCGCCGCCCGGGCGCCGGGTGCAAAGACCATTCTTGCCGGATCGACGTTATATGGAACGTCTTCGAGCAAGGTCCCGTCCTTGTCCAGAAATATCGCCGCGGTCATGGCCATGAAGTCTCTTTCATCGGCAGCACCATGACCTCCGGAATCACGGTTTCGGGCGGCTGCGTCAGCACAAACTTTACTGCCCGCGCGACATTCAGCGGGTCTTGTAAAGTATCCTGGTCGATATCGGGAAACCGGTCCAGAAGGAAGGGGGTGCGCATGCCGCCCGCGATAATCGCGGATACCTTGATGCCCAGCGACCGGAGTTCGGCATGCAGGGCGTGCGACAGCCCCATGAGGCCCCATTTGCTTGCGTGATAGACACTGGCATTCGGCCATGCGCGGCGCGCGGCCGTCGATGCAATATTGATGATGTGCCCACCGGGCGCCAAATGGTCGAGCCCGTGCTTGGCCAGCAGGAAAGGCCCCGTCAGGTTCGTGCGCATCACCCTTTCCCAATCCGATGTGGCCAGCTCGCGTATGCTCAGCGTTACATCGATGCCCGCATTATTCACGATTGCATCCAGGCGGCCGAACAATGTCACGCCGCCATCAAGGACACGGCGCACTTGGTCCTCGTCGCCAACGTCAAGCTGGAAAGCGCAGGCTCGGCCGGAGGCGGCATTGATGCGGTCGGCAACGGCTTTTGCCGACGACTCGTCTACATCAGTTACGACAACATGTGCACCCTCGGCAGCCAGCGACTCGCATATCGCCGCACCCAGGCCGCGTCCCGCGCCGGTGACCAGAACGGAACGTCCGGCCACGGTTTCGTAATCATAGGCATCCATCGTGCTTCCTTTACTTGACTGTTATTGTGGGTTTTTCCAGGGAAACGGCATCATGCGATGAGGCGGGTTTCGGCGTTCCAGTGCCTTGCCGGCACGGGCGCAACCGAGCTTTCATACAAGTCCTCGAAGACATTTGCCAGCTGAGCGCCCACGCAGCGCCAGCTGAACAGCCGTTCAGCACGCTGGGCGCCGGCCCAACCCATGCGGGTGCAAAGCCTGCGATCGCGCGCCAGCCTGGCCATGCGCTCCGCCAGCGTGTCGGGGTCTTTGGGCGGAACCAGGTAGCCCGTAACGCCGTCCACGACGGTATAGCGGATGCCGCCTGTGTCGGAGCCGACGACAGGCCTCGCGCAGGCCATCGCCTCGACCGGCGTGATGCCAAAGGGCTCGTACCATGGCGTGGTCGCAAACACATCGCTGGCGCAGTAGTAGCGGCGCAACTGGCTGCGGCCGCGTCGTCCGGTGAATTCCACGAAATCCAGCACGCCCTCTTCCCGCGCGATGGCTTTCAGGCGACCCAGCTCCGGCGTCGCTTCGTCAAGCGGCGCCGTGGTGTTGCCGCCCACTACGCACAGGCGCGCGTCGACCTCGTAGTCCCGGCGAAGCCGGCTCAATCCGCGGATGACGTTATCGACGCCTTTTCGAGGCACCATGCGCCCGAGTTGCAGAATGTAGAAGGCATTCTTGTCCCAGCCCAATGAAGCGCGAACAGGGTCCCGCTCAGTGGGCCACATTTCCTGCGGATCAAATCCGCAAGGAACCATGCTGATGCGATCCGGATCCGCACCATAGAGCTCGATAAGATCACGTCGATCTTGCGGGCATTCGGCAATGATGCGGTCGGCCGCGTGAACGATTTCATCTTCGATTTCGAAGCGGGAATCCGGGAATTTGTCGGCTTCGGCCTGGTGCTGGCGACGCACGCGTCCCAAGGCGTGGAAGGTCACCGCCAAAGGGATGCCGAACTGGCGTGCCACCGGCAGCGCAGCCATGGCCGACATGAAAAAATTTGCGTGAATCAAATCATACGAATGACTGCAATTGCCAAAATAAGACCGCATGAATTCGCCGAACTGCGCCATATAAGGAAGCAGCTCTTCCTTGGGCAGATACCGGGCCGGGCCTGCGGGAACATGGATTATCCGCAAGCCCTCGCCCCACTCCAGCTCGCGAGGCAACTGCGGACTATCCATTCTGGTGAAAACATCGACGGCATATCCTTGCGCCGCAAGTTGGCGAGCCACTTGAGCCACATATACGTTCTGTCCACCGCTATCCACGCTTCCTGCCTGGGCAATCGGCGATGCATGTTCGCTGACAATCGCAACTCTTCGCATGATTCTCTCCATTCTTGTTATGTCATTGCCCCGATGGGCCCGTGTGGTCTCGCTGTACGGTGATGCGGTTATCGATGTCGACTACCCCTGCGCAATCGTCGGCGCAATCTTCGATGGCGTGCTTGACGCGGCGGTTCTTTACCGTGCCTTCCAGCGTCACCTTGCCTTCAGCGACATTCACCGACACCTCGGACACATCGAGGCCGCTATGGCTTAGCCTCTCGCATACGTCTTCATGGATGCGTTCGTCGGAACGCGTATACCCCTTGGGCGGAATACGCTTGTAAACGCCTTGTTGGCGCTGGAAGCCCGGGTCTTCGTTCGCAAATCCGCCGTAGCTGCTCTGCCCCGGGTCGGCGCTGCGGCTGCGCAATCGTTCGCCTTGCTCGGTGGCATGCACGCCCGGATTCCGGTGATGGCCATGGCCCTCGTCGCGGATGCGCTCGTCGCCGCGCCCGTAGTCGTCGCTGCGGTCGAAATCTCCGGAAAATCCCGAGCGCCGATATTCACGCTCATGGGAGCGTCCGTATTCGCTCCCCTGCCCGTACTGACGTGGCTGATTCCTGGACTCGCCGGGCCGGTCACGCTGGTCCTGGAAAGAATCATCGAAATCCTCCGGTCCTCCGCGACGTGGAGAGCCGTGGCGTCTTCGATCGTCATTGTTCATTGCAGCCTCCTTGCATGATTCGTGATTGCCTCGGTCGTTTGCTCGCACAAACGTCGAAGGCCATGCAGGACAGCAAACTGTGTGCCGCGCGGCGACCAGAGAGCACTCATTTGGGCCATGGCACCCAGGAACTTCTTACACGTGTCGGTAAATTGTTTGCTGATTACTCATATCAAACCAGGGGAGACATACAACGGGCGCCGATCGGCTCATGCCGGAAAACAGATGTGAAGGCCCGGTACGCAACGGACGCGGCGTTGCCTCGGAAACAGATACGAACTGAAGATTCCGCTTACATGACTTGGCACAGCCATTGCGAGTATCTATCTGGATAGCTCAAAAGGTCCAATAAACCAGGAGACGTAAATTGAATCAGATCGCCTACGAGCTGCAAGCAAGGCAGCAAACGAGTCTTACACCGCGCCTGCAACAATCCGTCAAGCTGCTGCAGATGTCCACGCTGGACTTCAGCCGCGAAGTGGCTGAAGCCATTGCAAATAATCCCTTCCTTGAAGAGCCGGAAGAACCGGCCGCTACCGAGGAAAAGTCCGGATCCCCGGACCGTGATTTCGAAGACGAGCCGACATCCGCCGATAACGACGCGGCCCTCGCCGTAGAGCACTATGCCGAAGCGGGCGACGGAGGAGAAACGGGCGCGCCGGAAACCGAATATATTGAAAGCAGTCTGGCCGACGCGCCGGCCTATTCCGGCGACTATCCCACGCAACGAAATTCCGACCAGCCGGACAGTGATGTAGGCCAGTGGGCACGCAGCACAGGCAGTCTTCAAGACTCTTTGCGCGCCGATCTGTGCAGCTATCAGTTAAGCGAGCGTGAACGCTACTTGACCGAGTACATCATCGAAGCGCTAGACGATGACGGCTATTTGCGCGTGCCTTTCCACGAGTTGGCCAGTGACCAGCAATTCACCCCGCCCGCCAGTGAGGAGGAGTGGGAAATCGCCTTGCGGCTGGTGCAACAGCTTAACGTGCCCGGTCTGGCGGCCCGCAATCTGACTGAATGCCTCACCCTGCAATTGAACGCCCTGCCAGATCACACGCCGGGCAAGGCAATGGCCTTGCGCATTGTGTCCGAAGCGATAGAAAGGCTGGGCCGCTGCGACTACGCGGGCCTGGCCAAGGCGCTGTCCTGCAGCGAAGGCGACATCGAGACAGCCTGCATGCTGATACGGACGCTCTCGCCGCGCCCCGGCGGCAAATATTCGGCGGTGGATCCCTCGTGCTACGTCATACCCGATGCCATTGTGCGCAAAGTGGGCCGGCTCTGGGTCGCCACATCGAACGAAGAGGCGACGCCGCGCGCCTGCCTGAACAACGCCTATGCGCAGCTGTTTCGTCAGACCCGGTACGGCGACCGGTCGCTCATGGCCCAGGCGTTGCAGGAGGCGCGCTGGCTGATGCGCAGCCTGGAGCAGCGCAAAAGCACCATACAGCGCGTCGCGCAAGCCATCGTGGCCCGACAGCAAACGTTCTTCGACTATGGCGAAATCGCGCTGCGTCCCATGATGTTGAGCGAGATCGCCGATGAGCTCGGTATGCACGAATCCACGATTTCACGCGCCACGAGCAATAAGTATCTGGCTTCCCCTCGCGGTATCTATGAATTCAAATCGTTCTTCTCGCGCGAGCTCGCCACCCAATCGGGCGGCACATGCTCCGCTGTTGCGGTACGCGCGCTGATCCAGGAAATGATAGATGCCGAGGACCCCAAGGAACCCTTGTCCGACGTAGTGCTGGCCCGCAAGCTGGCCCGCGAAGGCGTGGTGGTAGCCCGGCGCACCGTGTCCAAATACCGCGCGCAAATAAAATGCCCGCCTGCGGATCTGCGCCGTCGACCAAGTTATTCCTAGGCAGCCATGTCCCGCCCAGCATTGCCATGACGGCAAGGCTGCGGGATAATGCGGCAACTTTGCCTATGCGTATGAAAAATGATCAAGCCTGCCCTTCCTGGTATTGTGCTATTGGGTACTGGCGGCACCATCGCCGCCACGGCAGGCAGCACCACCGCCTTGACCGATTACACCGTCAATCAGGGTATTGAGTCGCTGCTGACTGCCGTACCCGAAATCAATACCCTGGCCAGGCTGCGGTGCAGCCAGGTGTGCAATGTCGAAAGCCACGCAATCACCAACAAGATGTTGTTGAAACTCGTGGGCCGGGTCAATAAAGAACTGGCGGACCCCACCGTGGATGGCGTCGTGATCACGCACGGAACGGACACACTTGAAGAAACGGCCTATTTCCTGAATCTCACGGTAAAAAGCCGGAAGCCGGTCGTGGTGGTGGGAGCGATGCGCCCGGGCTCTGCGATCAGCGCAGACGGGCCCATGAACTTGTTCAATGCCGTCTTGCTGGCAGCCAGCAACCAGGCCCGGGGCCACGGCGTGCTGGTGGTGATGAATGACCGGATCTCGGCAGCGCGGTTCACGAGCAAGACGCATAGCACTCAGGTCGACACTTTCCGCTCCCATGATCAAGGCTATCTCGGACAGGTCCATAACGGCAAGATCCATATCTTCCAGACGCCCACAACCCTGCACACGACCCAGAGCGAGTTCGACGTGGCCGGAGTCAAATCCCTTCCGCTGGTAGACATTATTTATGACCATCAGGACGCCGGCCTGCACCTCTACGAAGCGTCCATCAAGGCGGGCGTTGCCGGTATCGTCATTGCCGCCACCGGCAACGGAAGCATCTCAGCGCAGCTACGAAAAGGAGCGAAGCTGGCCGCCAAGAGCAAGGTAGTGTGCGTACGGTCCACCCGTGCCGGCTCGGGCGTCGTCTCGGCCAGCAATATGGACGACGCGTTGCGGCTGGTATCGGGCAATTCCCTGAATCCGCAAATGGCCCGGATATTGTTGATGCTTGCCCTGGGCAAGACCAGCGATCCGCAGAAAATTCAGTCTTACTTTGATCGATACTGATCTGCTGGGTTGAGGAGCTAGAGCATTTTTGGTCGAGATATTTACAAGCCTCGCTGCAGCGCGCAAGCGTTGGGAATGGCTTTTGGTTCTTTAGAAAGGCGGGTGTGCCGGGGGCTGTTCCGGCTTCACGCGCTACGCCCTGACGTTGCCGGCGTTGCCACGGGTACCCGTTACGCTCAGTCCCAGCGAGGCGCCTGCACAGCCCCCGACACACCCGCCTTTTTGCATGAGCGTAGTTTGGACCGGTCCACTCACCACCGTGCAAGTCAAGCCAGCAACCCAGGCCGTAAGGCCGGCAAGTTTCCTATTCTGCAGTTGTCCGGACTGCCTGCGCCCACCCCGGAGAACGTCATCAGAGCAGGACAGTGTCACTAAAGCGACGTGCCCGTAAACACTTAAGCCGAAAATGCTCTAAACGCCAGGCAGCCGCGGCTCATCCTGGAAAGCCAGCCTGCGCCGGCTCTCGAAGCGCCGCACGCTTCCACTGTAGGGATCCACGAACTCGATCGCTCGCGCAAGCAATTGCAGCGGACGGGCAAAATCATCCGCCTCGGCGTAGGCCTGCAGCTCCGGGTAGAAGCCATCATTGCAAATCGGTATGCCAAGCGCGCTCATGTGGACCCGTAACTGATGCTTGCGTCCGGTATGCGGCCTCAGCCTGTAGTGCCCCAGCCCTTGCTGATGTGGAATACTGGCGATCAGTTCTATATGCGTCTCGCTATTGGCTACGCCCGGAGTTTCCTGCATCGTGAAGTGGCCGGGCCGCGACTCCAGCCGGCTGCGGTAGACCAGCGGCAAGTCGAGGTCGACGCGCAATGGTGCTATCGCCTCGTATTCTTTTTGCACCTTGCGTGCTTGGAACAGCGCCTGGTAGGCGCCCCGGTATTGCGGCGCCACGCAAAACAGCAGTACTCCGGCGGTATCCCGGTCCAGCCTGTGCAGTGGGCTCAGCAGGGGCAATCCCAGTTGATCGCGCAAGCGTATGAGCGCGGTCTCGCGCAAATAACGGCCGCCTGGCGTACTGGCAAGGAAATGCGGTTTGTCGGCCACCACCAGATGTTCATCGCGATACAGCACGGGCAGCTCGAACGGCACAGGCTCTTCGTTTGGCACTTCACGGTAGTACCAAAGCCAGCGCGACGCCCGATACGGGCTGGCCAGTGTTTGCACGACCCCATCCTGGTCCACGATGTCGCCGCGTTCAAGGCGCGCGCACAGGATTTCCGCAGGAATGTGCCTGAAGCGTTCCAGCAGGAAATCCAGCAGCGTGGGCCATACGCCCGGCGGCAGGTACACCCGGCTGGGCGCTACCCCATGCCGTACCGGCAAAGGCGCATTGCATGCCATTTCACTACGCTGCAATCTTTTCAAGTGCTACGCTGTCCAGTCGAGGATGACTTTGCCGCTCTGGCCGGACAGCATGGTGTCGAATCCGGCACGATAGTCATTGGCGGAAAATTGATGCGTGATGATGGGGGACAAATCGAGTCCGCTTTGCAACATGGCTACCATTTTGTACCAGGTCTCGAACATTTCACGGCCGTAGATGCCCTTGATCTCCAGGCCCTTGAATATGACTTTGTTCCAGTCTATGCCGAAGCCGGCCGGCAGAATGCCCAGCATGGCAATCTTGCCCCCGTGATTCATCTGGTCCAGCATGGAACTGAATGCGCTGGGCACGCCGGACATCTCCATTCCTACGTCAAAGCCCTCTGCCATGCGCAGTTCGGCCATGACGTCGGGCAGGGATTCCCTTGCGACATTCACGGTTCTCGTGGCGCCCATTTTACGAGCCAGGTCTAGCCGATAGTCGTTGACGTCGGTGATGACGACATTGCGGGCACCCACGTGGCGCGCAATGGCCGCCGCCATGGCTCCTATGGGTCCGGCGCCTGTAATGAGCACATCTTCGCCCACGAGATTGAATGCCAGCGCCGTGTGCGTAGCATTGCCGAAAGGGTCGAAGATGGCAGCGAGTTCGTCGGAAACATCATCCGGGATCTTGAAAGCGTTGAACGCCGGAATGGCCAGGTAGTCGGCAAACGCCCCGGGCCTGTCGACGCCTACTCCGGATGTGTTGCGGCACAGGTGCCGCCTGCCGGCGCGGCAATTGCGGCAGAAGCCGCAAGTGATATGCCCTTCGCCCGATACGCGATCGCCTATTGCGAAACCCTGGACCTCTTGCCCGATTTCAACGATTTCACCCACGTATTCGTGGCCGACATGCATGGGCACCGGTATTGTCTTGCTGGCCCACTCGTCCCACTTCCAGATGTGGATGTCTGTACCGCATATCGCCGTCTTGCGTATTTTTATCAGAACATCGTTATGCCCGACCGCGGGCCGTTGAACGTCGGTAAGCGTCAAACCGGCTGCTGGTTCGAGTTTTGCGAGGGCTCGCATGGCGTGCTCCAGGTTGGGTATAAGCCTTGATTATAAAAGGCCGCCACCCTGGCCGGCGCATAAATGTGGCCGGCGTCCGGGATTGCCTGTCAGCGTATAACGCCAAGGCGGCGCCCGACACGCTGGAACGCCGCCACCGCAGTGTCGATCTGTTCCGCTGTGTGGGCTGCGCTCATTTGAGTACGGATGCGCGCCTGCCCCTTGGGCACGACGGGATACGAGAACCCGATGACATATACGCCTTCGAGCAAAAGTTCGTCTGCCATTCGACCCGCCAGGGCAGCATCGCCGAGCATCACCGGGATGATTGGATGCTCGCCCGGCACCAGGTCGAAACCGGATGCCGACATCGCTGTGCGAAACTGCTGTCCATTCTTGCGGACGCGGCAACGCAAGGCACTGCCTTCATCGCTTTGCAGCAGCGTCAATACGGAAAGGGACGCTTCCACTATTGCCGGCGCCAGAGTGTTTGAAAACAAATAGGGACGCGAGCGCTGCCGCAACAGTTCGACGACGGATGGATGTGCGGCGACATAGCCGCCGGACGCGCCGCCCAGAGCCTTGCCCAGCGTACCGGTGAGAATATGCACCCGGCCCTCGACGCCGCAATATTCCGGCGTGCCCCGGCCATGCTCGCCGATGAAGCCCACGGCGTGCGAGTCATCGACCATGACCTGCGCATTGAATTCGTCGGCCAGATCGCAGATGGATTTCAGGTCGGCGATGACGCCATCCATCGAGAACACGCCATCTGTGGCGATCAGCTTATAGCGCGCGCCCGCCGCATCGGCCGCCTGCAATTGTGCGCGCAGCTCAGCCATATTGTTGTTGGCGTAGCGATAACGCCTGGCCTTGCACAGGCGCACGCCGTCGATGATGCTTGCATGGTTCAACGCATCGCTGATGACAGCATCGTTTTCGTCCAGCAGCACCTCGAACAGGCCGCCATTGGCATCGAAACAGCTGGAATACAGGATTGCATCGCCCATTCCAAGAAAGCCGGCCAATGCCTCTTCCAGCTGCTTGTGGCCGGTTTGCGTGCCGCATATGAAACGCACGGACGCAAGCCCGAAGCCCGCGGCGTCCAGGCCTCGCTTGGCCGCCTCGATCAGGCGCTCGTCATCGGCTAGACCCAGATAGTTGTTGGCGCAGAAGTTCAATACCGCCGGGCCGCCCGCAAGTTCGACCTGAGCCGATTGCGGGCTTGCCATGACGCGTTCCGCTTTGTAGAAGCCGTCGGCGCGCAGTTGCTGAATCTGCTGCTGCACATGATCGAGAAAGGAAACGGGCATGGATGATCCAGTAGAGAACTTCACTAGGCGGCGACGGGACTCCGGGTACCCTGACTTCGCGACCTGCGGCCCTGGGCGACCCAGATAAACGCCAGAATCAGGAACGCGGGGATATAGAACCAGAATTCGGAGGGCCTGGACGGGTTGGGCACCTTGATCTCGACAATGTTCCAGCCCTGCTCCCAGCCCGCGCGGCGCGCCTGGCTACCAAATCGTACCGACGCGATCTGCGCCTGATCACCCAGCGCCATTACCGTCAGGCCCGCCGCAGTAAGCCTCTGCATGCCGGCTGCGTTGCCCTGGGCAGTGCTGCCTTCGGGCAATGCCGGCAAAGGCACGGCAACGGTCTTCTGCAAGTCGTCGCCCTCAAGCGTCATGCCCTCGATCACCACAACAAGCCTACCCTTGTCCGGCATGGCGGCAGCAACCTGAAGCAACTCGCTTGCCGGTCGCGTCTCGTACTTGGGCGATACGTAATCCATGAACCAGCCCGGCCTGAACAGCGCGAAGGTGACCACGAGCAGCAACACGACTTCCACCCAGCTGCATTTGACACGCATCCATCTCATGGTGGCGGCGGCGAAAGTAAGTGAAGCAAGCGTGGCGCCGCCTACGACCAGAACCAGTTCGAACCAGCCTTCCACATCGATCAGCAACAGCAGTGGGTTGAAGACGAACATGAACGGCAATACAGCCGTGCGCATGGCGTACTTGACTCCCTGGATGCCGGTCTTGATGGGGTCTTCGCCCGATATGGCTGCGGCCGCAAAGGTCGCCAACCCGACCGGCGGGGTAATGTCAGCCATGATCCCGTAATAAAAAACAAACATGTGCACGGCAATCAAGGGGATCACGATACCGCTTTGCGCGCCGAGTTCAACCACCACCGGCGCCATCAGGCTTGCCATCAGGATATAGTTGGCCGTAGTCGGCATGCCCAGCCCCAATACCAGACAAACGGCTGCAGTAAAGACAAGCATGATGAGTACGTTGCCCATCGACACCATTTCGACGAAGGCTGTCATGCGCAAGCCCAGTCCGGTCAGTGTGATGGCGCCCACAATAAGACCGGCCGTCCCGCAGGCAATGGCGATACCCACCATATTGCGCGCACCGTCCTGCAGTCCATGCACCGTATCGGACACACCCACGCTTATTGCCGGTGCAACAGCCTGCTTGCGGAACCAGGCGATCAATGGCCGTTGCGTCAGCATCTGCAGCACCATGGACACGACTGCCCAGAATGCCGAAAGGCCCGCGGACAATTGCTCAACCGACAGGCACCAGACCAGAATACCGATAGGTATCAGGAAATACAGGCCCGCCCGCACCGTAGGCCAGGTTTCCGGCTTGATCGGGTTGGTAATGTTGATTTCAGTGGGAAGGTCGGGATGGCTGGCGGCAATTCGCAGCAACCATACATACAATGCGATCAGCAGAGCCGTCAGTATCCACATGGCGGCGTCGCCTGCAACCGCCTGTACGCCCACGCCTATCCAGTAGATCAGCCCCATGACAATGAGCGACCCGGCTATGCCCATGCCCCATCCGGCCAGCTTTTGCAGCAGAGTGCGCGGCTTGCCTGCCGACATCATGGGCTGCAGACCCAGTTGCAGCGCTTCGAGATGGACGATGTAGAACAGGGCAATGTAGGAAATACTGGCCGGCAGCAAAGCGTGGCGGATGATATCGGTATAGGGAATGCCCACATATTCGATCATCAGGAAGGCGGCCGCGCCCATCACCGGAGGCATGATTTGCCCATTCACCGATGACGCCGTTTCGATGGCGCCTGCACGGACCCCGCCGTACCCAGCCTTTTTCATGAGTGGAATGGTGAAAATTCCGCCTGTCACCACATTGGCCACTGACGACGCGGATACCAATCCGTTGACGGCCGAGGACACCACGGCCACCTTTGCCGGCCCACCGCGCAAATGGCCCAACATGGCAAAAGAAACCTGCATCATGTAGTTGCCGGCCCCGCAACGATCCAGCAAGGAGCCCAGCAGTACAAAAATAAATATGTATGAAACCGACACGCCCAAGGCGACCCCGTAGACGCCTTCGGTGGTAAGCCACATATGCGACACCATGCGCTCCAGCGATGCACCGCGGTGCGACAAGGCATCGGGCAGCCATGGGCCCAGGAACACATACAAAATGAAAATGGTGCCCAGCACAGCCATGGGTGCACCCAATGAACGCCTGGTAACTTCAAGCAATAGCACCAGGCCGATGGTGGCTACCGTGATATCCATTGTGGTGGGAATGCCGGGTCTGGTCGCGAGTTCTTTATAGAAAAAGAATAAATAGGCGCCGCAGAATCCGGCGACCAGGGCGAGAACCCAGTCGTACCAGGGCATATGGTCGCGCGGCGAGCTTTTGCGCGCCGGGTATGCCAGGTAGCCCAGGAACATGGCGATGCCCAAGTGCAAGGCACGCGCCTCGGTATCGTTGAGAATGCCGAAACTAAGGGCAAAAGGCAGCGGTGACGCATACCAGAGTTGGAACAATGACCACAAGACAGCGCCTGTGAAAATTACGGCGCCGGTTATTCCGCCCACCGTACGGCCGCCGCGATCGACATCGGCAACCAATTGCTCGAGTTTCGCGTTCGTTTGATCGGGGTCGGGAGTGGCTATGCTAGTCATGCTTTTTATTCCGTGGGTGTAGCCATAAGGGCGCCCAAGCGGGCGCCCCATTCATCTAAAAGTGCGCGCCGCGTATCTTACAGCAGGCCTTTTTCCTTGAAGTACTTTTCAGCGCCGGGGTGCAACGGAGCCGACAAGCCATTCTTTGCCATGTCCTTGGCTTCGAGGTTCGCAAGGGCGGGATGCAGTTTCTTGAAGTCGTCGAAGTTGTCGAACACCGCTTTCACGATTAGATAGACAGTCTCTTCAGGCACGTCGGCGGAAGTGACGAATGTAGCCAGCACACCGTATGTGTTCGTTTCCTGAGGATTGTTGGGATAAAGGCCCGCGGGAATAGTGGCCTTCGCGTAATAAGGGAAGTCGGCGACCAGCTTGTCCACTACCGGGCCGGTCAAGGATACCAATTGCGCGCCGCAAGTCGTGGTGGGGTCCTGAATGTTGGCCGACGGGTGGCCGACGCCATACATGAAGCCGTCGATCTTGCCATCGCACAGAGCCGGGCCGTGCTCATCCGGGCGCAATTCCGATGCCAGGGAGAAGAAGCTAAGGTCTACCCCCTTGGCCTTGAGGAATTGCTCCATGGAAGCGCGTGTGCCCGAACCAGGATTGCCCACATTGAAGCGCTTGCCCTTGAAGTCGTCAAAAGACTTGATATTGGCTTCTTTGCGTGCCACCACCGTGAACGGCTCGGGGTGGATGGAGAATACCGAGCGCAATTTCTCGAATGCGCCGGCGTCCTTGAACTGGCCTGCGCCCTTGTAGGCGTTATAGCCGACATCGGATTGCACCACGCCCAGATCGAGCTCGCCAGCCTTGATGGTGTTGATGTTGAACACCGAGCCGCCGGTGGACTCAACGGAACAACGGGTACCGTTTTCCTTGCGGTCCTTATTGACCAGTCTGCAGATAGCGCCGCCTGCGGCATAGTAGACGCCGGTCACGCCGCCCGTACCAATGCTGACGAACTTCTGCTGGGCGGCCGCTGGCAGTGGCGCGGCCATGGCTGCGAACATGGCTGCAGCACTGGCAGTCAACGCCAGGCGCTTGCTGAACGAGGCGGTAAAAATCGAACCCATTTTCTTCTCCTGTTGGACTTTATGATGTGGTCCGAACAAGCTCCGGACCGGCACTCGGCTATTCCTGGCAGCAGTAAAACCCACGGCCATGAATAAAAAGCACATGCTACCCTTGTTGGATAAGGTTCCAAGCGTCCTGAACCTAGGGATTGCCCCTACATGCGGTGGAAAAACGATACGCGGTGGACGCCATGCCCTTGCCGCTCAGCCGAATGACTTGACGGAAAGAGTGCATGGAACCTACCATGCAACAACTTATAACAATTTACAACAGTTAAGCAAGCGACACCGGAACGAGCAAATTCTATGCGGCACAACAAGTGTTGGGCGATTATCGGAGCGGCTGCCCTGTTGCTTGTAGCTTGTCTGAGCACGGCCTCAGCTTCGCTGCCCACCCGGGTAGTGCGTGTAGGCGTCTACGACAACGCCACCACTGCGTCGCTCGCGAATCGACACCAACCCGCGGCCGTTCTCGGCAAGTTGCTCGCCGCGGTGGCAAATGAAGAAAACTGGACGCTGGAAGAAATACGGTGCGCCTGGCATGTATGTCTTGCAGCGCTCGATAGCGGAAAAATCGACCTCCTGCCTGACATGGCGCCATCATCGACCAGGGCAACCCGCTACGACTTCAGCCAAGTGCCGGCCTTGCGCAGTTGGACACAGGTCTATGAGCGCCGCAATGGGCCGGTCCGGTCGGTGCGCGATCTTTCCGACAAGCGTATTGCCGTTCTGCCGGACTCCGTCCAGTACGACGACCTGGCGGTCGTGGCGTCCGGCTTTGGCGTCAATTTGAATTTGGTGAATGCCGAAACACTGGATGGCGCCTTCTCCATGGTTGCACAAGGACAAGCCGATGCGGTCGCATCCAGCCATTATCTTGGCGGCATGTATGCCGCGGAACACGGCCTGGTTCCAACGCCTATCAACTTCCGTCCTTCGGAACTGTTCTATGCCACCGGCAAAGGCCGCAATGCGGACCTGCTGGCCGCAATCGACCAGCATCTGCAACAGTGGCAACGCAGTCCGGGCTCGACTTATTATCAAGTGCTTGAGCAATGGAGCCCCGCCACTCCGTCGTCCGCCGCCATTCCGCCTGCGTTCTGGTGGGCAATCGCAGCCCTTGTCAGCCTATTATTGACCGCGCTGGCGGCCGCCTTCCTGCTCAGGGCGCGAATTTCGCGCCAGACCCGCAACCTGAAGGCCAGCGAGGCCAGACTCAATACCATCCTGGACAGTGTGGACGCTCATATCTATATCAAAGATTGCAATCTGCGCTATGTCTATGGCAATCGGCGGGTTTGCGATCTCTTCGGCACCACGCCGGAAAAGCTGATCGGCTCCACGGACGGCGACTTCTTCGACCGGCACTCGCACGCATTGCTGCGCAAAAACGATCTGCGGGTGACCGAGCATGGCGAACGCGTGGTTAGCGAAGAGAATAATATTACGACCAACGGCAAGACTATTGAGACCATTCTGTCGATCAAGATTCCGCTACGCAATTCGGAAGGCGATGTTGAAGCGCTTTGCGGTATTTCCACCGACATAACGGCGCTACGCTCCACCCAAAGGACGGCGCACCAACTGGCCTTCTACGATCCGCTGACCGGACTTCCCAATCGCCGACTGCTGCTGGATTCCATCGACCGCATTCTCGAGGAAGCGAAACAGCAAGCTCGCATAGGTGCATTGCTCTTCGTGGACCTTGATCATTTCAAGCGCATCAACGACGCACGCGGGCACGAGGTCGGGGACGCCGTCTTGTGCAACGTGGCGCAACGATTGAAGGACACATTCCCCGCCACCGATGTCGTGGCCCGCATAGGCGGCGACGAATTCGTGGTATTGCTGGACTTCGCCAGCCACACCCTGGAAGAAGGAAAAGACAGAGCCATCGCGGCCGCGGGGATGGTGCGAACCACACTGGCTCAGCCCATACTCATCAAAAACCATGAGTATCTGGTGGGAGGCAGCATAGGAGCAACCTTGCTGACGCCAGACAGCCAGTCCACCGCGGACGTGTTGCGCGAAGCCGATACCGCCATGTACCGGGCCAAGGAGGCGGGTCGAAACCGCGTCGCCTTCTATGAAAGCAGCATGCACAAAGACGTCGAGGATCGCCTTGCTTTGGAGCACGACATGAGCCAGGCGATAGGCACCGACCAATTCGAGCTGCAAATACAAGCCCAGTGGGACAACGCCGGCCGTGTCGTAGGCGCGGAGTTGCTGATGCGCTGGAATCATCCTGAGCGCGGCCCCATTTCACCGGACGTCTTTATTCCCATTGCCGAAGATAGCGGCATCATCGTGGCGCTGGGCGATTGGGCCTTGCGTGAGACCTGCGCGATGCTCTTGCAGATCAAGCAGGCCGGGAAGCGATACCCGCTGTCCATCAACGTAAGTCCGCGCCAGTTCAGGCAGGCCGATTTCGTGAGGAGGGTCCAGCAGATTCTGCACGAATCGGGCGCTCCGCCCGATCAGTTGATCTTCGAGGTGACCGAGGGCGTGCTTATCGACGACCTGCAAGGATCGATAGACCGCATGACGGAGCTCAACGACCTGGGCCTCAGGTTCTCGATCGACGATTTCGGCACGGGGTATTGCAGCCTTGCCTACCTGAAGCGACTGCCCCTGTACGAACTGAAGATAGACGAATGCTTCATCCGCGACACGCCGGCAAACAGCGACGATGTTGCGATCGTCAAACTGATTCTTGCCATGGCCAGGCAATTGAACCTGCAAGTGGTGGCCGAAGGTATCGAAAACCATGAACAAGCCGAATTCCTGGTCAAGAACAACTGCGATGCCATGCAAGGCTTTCTGTTCTCGCGTCCGATGGCAATCGCCGACTGGTTAAGCAAGAAAGCCGCCTAGCGAATCAGGCGCGCACGTACTTGAAAGTCCCCACGGCGGTCGCCAGCAGCTCGATCTCGTCCAGCCAAACTTCGGCCCGCGCGAAGAAAACGCTGCGTCCCTTGCGTACGATATAGCCTTTTGCCACCAGCGTCGTACCTTCGCCGCTGCTCAGGAAATTGGTCGTCAGCGAAAGCGTAAGGCTGCGCAGTGCGGGCTCGCCGGGCGCGGAATAGAGCCCGCAATACCCACAGACCGAATCGAGCAGAGTGCATATCACGCCGCCGTGAATGCGGCCGGTACGATTGCCCAGGTCGGGAGAGGTATCGAGGCGCATCTCGGCATAGCCGGCCGACCACTCGGTAAGCTGTATACCAAGGCGCTCGAGGAATGGATTATTGATGGGAATGGAAGCAAGGGCAAGGTCAGTCATGAAGATCGGGCGAAAATCGAAATAGGAAGAACATCAAGCATAAACGAGTTCGCCATGGCCTTGTTCTGAAGCGCACTCACTGAGGCTTCAATCCCCTTCCTGTCCTGGAAGATCCATGAAGCCCGGTGTCGCCAGCAGCGCAGCCAATTGGGCGCATTCAAGCTTGGCCGGCTGTATGCTGGGGTCTTGCATCAGGAAATTGATCGTGCCCAGGCATGTGTCGCGCGCCACGACAGGCACGTTGATTACCGATTGCAAGCCGAGTGCCCGGATCGCCTCGAAATCGTCAAACGATTCCCGAATGCTTGCCGCGCCTTCACCCACGAATATGCGCCGCTCGAGCAACACATGCTTTCCCCAGGGCGTGCCGGCCTTGTCCTTGCTGCCCCCAACCGGATAGGCGGCGGGATTGGAACTATAGAGCCGCACTACCCGCTGCCTGGCCGCGTCGAACCTGTTTACGGTGCACAGGCTCTGACGCAAGAAGGAAAAGGCATATTGATCCACGGCGGCGAACAATTCGTGAGGATTCTTGCTGTTTGCGGCCAGCGCAACGGCATCTATGCCGCCGAACAACTTGATATCGGATTGCATGGACTGTGAATCTTCGCTATTCAATCTTGATGCCGAGGTCACGCACGATCTTGCTGTATTTATCGGCGTCGAGCGCGAGATCGGCTGCAAATTGCTCGGGAGTGCTTTCCAGAAGCTGGACCGCCATTGCTTCCATCTTCTCGACAACCTCCGGCCTCTTCAGCGCTTTATTGATTTCGGCATTCAGTCGGGCCACAAGCTCCGGCTGCATGCCGGCAGGGCCGAATACGCCATACCATACCGCCAGTTCGTAGCCAGGCAGCGTTTCCGCCACCGTCGGCACCTCGGGCAACATCGGCGAGCGCGTTGCTTCTGTTACAGCAAGCAGCTTCAGCTTGTTGTCTTTCACGAAAGGAAGCGATTGCGTACCCGCGGTGAACAGCAGCTTCGTCTGACCGCCTACGGTATCGACGACGGCGGGTGCTCCGCCGCGGTAAGGAATATGCAGCATCTCAATACCTGCCGCCTTTTCGAACATGGCGGCGCTAAGGTGATTGGTGGAACCGGCTCCTGCCGAGGCATAGGCAATCGCACCCGGGTGTTCCTTGGCGTATGCAATGAATTCGGTCACATTGCTGGCAGGTATGGATGGGTTGATTACCATTGTGTTGGTGACCAGCGCCACCTTGGCGATAGGCGTGAAGTCTTTGACGCCATCGAACGGCATGGTGCTATAGAGCGCCTGATTCATGGTGTGAGTGCTCATCGAACCCACCAATAGCGTATAGCCATCGGGCTTGGCTTTCGCGACAAGATTCGACCCGATGTTCCCGGCAGCACCCGACCGGTTCTCGACCACCAGGGGCTGGCCGAGGACTTTGGTAAGTTGCTCGGACAAAAGCCGGGCCAGAATATCGGTGGATCCTCCGGCGGCCCACGGAACGACCAGCGTAATCGGTTTTTCAGGCCAGGCGGCGTTGGCTATGGGAGAATAAGCAGCGAGCAGGCCCAGAGCTGCGTAGAAAGTTTTGCGTAAGAACGAGAACATTTTTTATACACCTTTAGTGAACAGGTAGCGAAAGAATTCCGGCATGGCGGCCTGGGTGCTGCGGCCGCATCAGCGCCCCACCGCGTAGCCCTGCATTCCACGGGCATTGGCGCCCGCGCGCAGAAGCAGGCTGCCGCCTGGCGTTGTTTCGCGGGTACATGCGCTGATCCGGCCTTCAGACCATGCCCCGCCTACCACCACGTCATGGCCGGCAAGTTTCAGCTGTTG
The DNA here is from genome assembly GCA_036675955.1 of Orrella sp. GTDB lineage: Bacteria > Pseudomonadota > Gammaproteobacteria > Burkholderiales > Burkholderiaceae_B > Pollutimonas. Next base: position 21,759 of record JAKFDW010000436.1, read on the forward strand.
CAATGTTTCGGCCGGGAAGCGCGACTCGACGACCAGACGATTTTCCTTGACCGATCGTGGCCAGAATGACGCCGGATAGTGTTCGATATGCCAGGATGGCGCGTCGATGGCTTCCTGCAGGTTCATGCCCAGCACGCAATGACGCAGAAAGAACGACACGGTCCATTGATCCTGCTGATCGCCGCCCGGCGTGCCAAAAGCCATGTAGGGCTCGCCGTCGCGCAAGACCATTCCTGGAGACAGCGTGGTGTTGGGGCGTTTTCCAGGCTGGAGATAGCCCGGCGTGCCTTCATCCAGCCACGTCATTTGCAGGCGGGTGTTGATGGAGAAGCCCAGCCCGGGGACAACAGGGCTGGAAGACAGCCAGCCGCCCGAGGGCGTTGCGGCGACCATGTTCCCGTCTTTGTCTATGACGTCCAGATGGCATGTATCGCCGACGAATATTTCCCGCTCGGCCCAGGTGTCGACCGGCGGCAAGTCGGCAAAAGTGGGTTCGCCCAGGCCAAAGCGCCCGTCGGAACCGGACAGCGCGCGCTCGGCCGCCTTCAGGTCCGGCAGTAACGGTACGCGGCCCAGCGGATGGCCCGGGTTTATCGATGTGGACGCTTTCGCTCCGATCGCTTTTATACGCTCCCGGGCATATTCGTCCGACAATAGCGTGGCCGTCGGGACGTCTACATAATCGGGGTCGCCATACCAGGCCAGACGGTCGGCCATGGCGAGCTTGGTGACCTCTGCAATGCGATGCACGAACTCGGCCGAATCGGCCGCGTGCGACCCGATGTCCATGTGCCGCAACATGGCCAGTTGCTGCAGAAAGACCGGGCCCTGGGACCAGGGACCGCATTTGGCAACGGTGTAGCGGCCGAAATCCGCGAGCAACGGCTCTTCGTAAGTCGCCCGCCAATCAGCCATATCGGAACGCCGCAGCAAACCCGTATGCAGTTCGCCGGTGCAGTCGCGCACCGCTTCATTAGTATAGAAGTCGTCGATGGCCTCGGCGACGAATCCGCGATACCAAAGGCCTAACGCGGCGTCTATCCTGGATTTCCGGTCGGCTCCGTTAGCGTTGGCCTCGGTGACGATACGCGTATACGTGGACGCGAGCGCGGCATTGCGAAACAAGCCGCCCACCGATGGTACGCGCCCGTCGGGCAGCCAGACCTCTGCGGAGCTCTGCCATTCCTGGCGAAACAGGGTCTCAACCGCCACGATGGCCTGCACGACCCGCGGCACCAGCGGAAAACCCTTGTTCGCGTATTCTATGGTCGGCGCCAGGACGTCTTCGAGTTCCCAGGTGCCATAATCGCGCAGCATCGTCAGCCAAGCGCCGAAGGCTCCGGGCACTGTCGCAGGAAGCAGGCCTGTGCCGGGTACCAATTCCAGCCCCTTATCGCGAAAATAGGAAGGCGTAGCAAGGGCCGGCGCCGGGCCTTGCCCGCACAGCACACGCATGCGGCGCTCTTCCTGGCTCCAGATCAAAATGGGCACCTCGCCGCCTGGACCGTTGAGGTGGGGCTCGACCAGCTGAAGCATGAAGCCGCCTGCGACAGCGGCGTCAAACGCGTTGCCGCCGCGCTCCAATACCGACATCGCCACCTGCGATGCGAGCCAGTGCGTGGATGCCACCACACCGAAAGTGCCGCGCAATTCGGGCCGTGTCGTAAAAGAGTCCGGCATGTTGGTATAACCAGGAAGGTACAAGACAGATCCAGTATATCGGCTAAAAATAACCACAGTGAGCATTTTCATGATAAATACATAACCATACAGTTATGACGAATCCGGACGATCATGCCTAGTTCCCTTTCCAGGACACTCACTGCCAGACTGAAGATGCGCCACCTCGTATTGCTGAACAATATCCAGCGCTACGGATCGCTCAGCCGCCTTGCCGACGCCACCGGCATCAGTCAACCGGCCGCCACCAAAGCGCTCGCAGAAATTGAAGACATTTTCGAGGCCTCGTTATTTGTACGTGCCGGGCGGGGGCTGCAACCCACTAAGCTCGGCCAGCTTGCCATAACCAAGGCACGCCACATGCTTCAAGAGGTGGACGCATGGGCGGTGGAGATGAACGCCGTGCGCGACGGGCGGACGGCACACTTGCATATCGGCGCGACACCGTATGTTCCCAGCGAATTGCTTACCCAGGCGGTCATGCAGCTGTATGAACGCCACAACGTCGCCATTGCAATAAAGCGGGCCACTACAGATGAATTAGTGCGTTCGCTTCATGATCGCGAAATAGACTGCGTGATCGGACGGTCTTCGGCCATTTCAGGTATGAACGACCTCTGGCATGAAGTGCTTTATACGCAGCGGCCCGTGCTGATCGGGCATGAAAAACTGGCCAACCGGCTCAGGCAGCTGAACTATAGCTGGCGCGAACTGGCATCGATGAAATGGATATTGCCTTCAGCGTCCACCCCTGTGGGAGCGAAAGTGGCCGAGATGTTCAACCAGTCGCAGGTGCGACCTCCCGTGCCCGTCATAGAAACATACTCGGTCGACATCATTCACGGAATACTGAGCGCGAACGACAGCATTGTTTCCATCGTTCCTGCGGGCATCGCGGCCGACTTGATCCGGCGAGGAGGAATTGCGGCGATTCCGTGGCGGATGGACTGGGAGCTGCCCCCCATCAGCCTGATACGGCGGGTACGGTCGTCCCCCCTGGATACCGAGGAAAAATTCGCCAGCATCTTGCGCTCATTGTGCGTGCCGACCAAGCATGGGTCCGATACTTAGTCGACTGTATCTGCTTTTCCCGTAGCGCTGATCAGTTCCAGCCTTTCATTTTCAAAATCGGCATGCAACGGCTCCAGTGCGGGCATGGTCTTGTTTGCTTTGGACGACAGCTCGTTGAAGCGCGATGTCTTTCCGTAAAGCCCCTGCTGCCCGGCCACTGCCTTTACGGTTTCGTTATATTGCCGGCTCACGGTATCGAGGTTGGCGCCCAGCTTCTTCAAGCGCTCCGCCACGATGACGACCTGGTTGTAGATTTCTCCGGCACGAGCGCTCAACTCGTGAGCCTGTTCGTTGCTTCGTGCCACCATCCAGAGATTGGCCACCGTCTTCAGTATGGGCATCAGGGTCGTATGGGAGACCATGATCACGTTGTGCCGATAGCCATAGTCGAAGAGATCTTTATTATGCTTGAGAGCTTCCATGTAGGCGGGCTCGATGGGCATGAACATCAGTACAAAACTCGGGCTGCGCATGCCCACCAAATTGCTGTAATCTTTCCTGCTCAAGTCATCGATATGGTTGCGCACCGCTTTGACGTGCGCGTCCAGGGCCGCCTGCCTCTCGGTTTCGCCGGTTGCAGATATGGCGCGGTCATAGTCCACCAGGGACACCTTGCTGTCGATCACCATGTGTTTAAGGTCGGGCATTTTGATGACAAAGTCGGGATGGCGGTTATTGCCCAGATCATCCCTGAAGTGGGCTTGCGCCTGATAGTGGTCGCCGGGCACCAGGCCGGCAAGCTGCAGGGTGCGCTCAAGCTGTACTTCGCCCCAGTTGCCGGTGGTTTTCTTGTCCCCCTTCAACGCACTGGTCAGGCTGTTGGCCTCGGAACTGATTTTCAGCCCCACCTCCAGCACACGCTTTATTTCCGATCCCAGCGACACATTGCCGCGCAGCGCTTCGTCGTGCACCTGGTTTATGCGCTTCTGGAAACCATCGATCTGGTCGCGAAAAGGCTTGAGCATGACATCAAGTGAGTTCTGACTATTCTCGGCAAACATTCTGCCCTTTTCTTCCAGAATCTGATTGGCGAGATTCTGGAACTCCATCCTGAGCTGTTCCCTTGATGTCTCGAGGGATGTCTTCATTTCCTGAAAACCGGCCAATTTTTCAGAATGCACGGCCTGTAGCTCGGTCATCTCATTACCAAGCTGGGATAAGCGCTGGCGCAGCGCCTGCAGTTCTGTATTTTTGGCGGCAATATCAGCCCGCGCATCGTCCAGGCGCTCTCGCAAGCCCGCGACCGTAGCTTCGCTGCCCGCCAATTGACGGTCGAGGCGGGAAATCTCATCCTGGGCCATGGCCAATTCATCACGAACCGCCCGCAAACCGCGCCGCTCGATCAAAACAGCCACGATAAAGCCGAACAATGCTGCGCCGGCGACCGACAGCACCATGGCGATTTCCGGGGTAAAGTAACTCACAAGTAAATCCTTATCGAAATAGTCTGCGCCGCGGAGACGCAAGGGTACAACGTCATAGCGGGTATGCATATGCTCATTTCTGGTGCATATAAAAACATCGTTTTATATAGCTGATTGGCATGATAAATTAGTGCTTCTTACATTAAAGTAAGCATTGGCTTTAATGCTGATCAATATCGCTGAGTAAACTTACGCGACTTCTGGATTACATCATGCGCAAAATTTTTACAGGATTGGCCAGCGTGCTTGCGCTGACCGTCACTTTCTCCAACGCTGCCGTGGCGGCCGACTGGCCACCTCCCAACAAACCGGTACAGATCATCGTTCCCAGCCCCGGCGGTGGCGGGACAGGCGATACCATCGCCCGTCTTATTGCCGACCAGCTAAGCCAGAAGCTCAATGGCAACTTTATTGTGGAAAACCATGCAGGCGCCAACGGCAATATCGGCGCGGGTATTGCTGCCGACGCGCCCAACGACGGCAGCAGGCTCCTCTTTTCATGGGCCGGAACCTTGGCGGTCAGCCCCAGTTTGTACAAGAAGCTACCCTTCGATCCGCAAAAAAGTTTCGATGCCATCGGTCTCATCGCCCATGTGCCCAATATCCTGGTCGTGAATAACGACTTGCCAGTCAACAATCTCGCTGAGTTCACCGATTACGTCAAGAAGCATCCGGGAGTCGTGAACTTCGGTTCGACGGGCAATGGCAGCTCCATGCATCTGGCCGGCGAACTCTACATGGCCCACACCAACACCAATATGGTGCACGTACCGTACAGCGCGCCAGGCCAGGCCACTACCAACCTGATCTCCGGCGAGATCCAGTCGATGTTCCAGCTCGTTCCGGGAATTGTCGGCCAACTCAAGGCCGGCAACGTCAAGGCGCTGGGCATAATGGCGACTGAGCGCTCGAGCACCTTGCCCGACGTGCCCACCATGGGCGAACAGGGACATCCCGAACTATTGTCCGCTACCTGGTTTGCGCTGCTCGCGCCCAAAGGCACCCCAGCCGATATCATCGAGCGTACCAACAAGGCGCTGAACGAGATACTGCAGGATCCCGAAGTCAAACAAAAGCTGGCCGCAATGGGCGCCGCCACGCTGGGCGGTACGCCGCAAGATCTCGACAAGCTGCTCGCGGACGAACTGAAGAAATGGAACAAAGTCGTCACGAGCGCAGATATTCAAATTCAGTAATGCCACGCGTTTGAGGAGGCTGCCATGCCTGGAACGATAGGATGGGTAGGATTGGGCAAAATGGGACTGCCCATGGCCAGGCGTCTACTACAGTCTGGCCACCCTTTGTATGTGTGGGCCCGCAATCCCGAGCAGACGCTCGCCTTGCGCAAGGAGGGCGCCAAAGTCGCCACCGACTTGCTCGAACTTGCCCAGCGTTGCCAGACTGTGCTCACCATCCTTGGCGAGACGCGCGATGTCGAGAACGTCTATCAGGGACTCGCACCGGGCATGCAGCGCGACTCTGTGTTTATCGACATGACCACTGTGGCTCCGCGAACGGCCGCGGTGCTCACCGATCTTGTTCGCACGCGAGGTGGCCAGTTCATGGATGCGCCTGTTACAGGAGGCGTCGCGGGGGCCGTCAATGGATCCCTGACCCACTTCATCGGAGGCGACGCCGCGGTCCTCGAACAGTGCCGGCCTTTGCTGGAACAGCTGGGTCAACGCGCCATCTATTGCGGTCCGGCGGGTTCCGGCTACCGCATGAAACTGGTCAACCAGACGATAATCGCCGGCACCTTCCTGGGACTGGCGGAAGGCATTGCGCTGGCCCGGGCCAGCAATTTCGACGTCGATCTGCTGACCAATGCGCTCAGCAAGGGCACGGCATCCGGCATGCTGTTCAACTCTTACGCAGAACGCATGATGCAGGGTAGCGGCGACGTAACCTTTACCCTGGGCATGCTGCGAAAAGACCTGCGTTTGGCACAGGCAGAGGCCGAACATCAGCAAAAACCTTCACTGTTCCTGAAGTTCGCGGTCCAGTGTCTGAATACGGCATGCGAGCGATTCGGCGCACATGCCGGAGTACAGATGCTGAGCCAACTGGATCGCTAGAGCATTTTCAGTCGAGGAGTTTACAACGCACGCTGCAGCGCGCAGGCGTTGCGGACGGTTTTTCATTCTTTAGAAAGGCGGGTGTGTCGGGAGCTGCTCCGGCTTCGCGCGCTACGCCCTGACGTTGCCTGGGTACCCGTTACGCTCAGTCCCAGCGAGGCGGACGCGGAACTCGCCCGGTCGGGCCAGTGGCCCGACACCCGCCGGGCTCACACAGCCGCGGCCTTGCTCCTCGATGGGACTGACCGAAACGGCGTGCGCGGGGCGCCTGCACAGCCCCCGACACACCCGCCTTTTTACGTGAGCGATGCTTGGACCAGCCCATTAACCACCGTGCGGGTCAAGCAGGAATCGGGCTGTAAGGCCGGCAAGTTTCCTTTTGTGCAGTTCTCCGGGGTGGGTGCGGGCAGTCCGGCGTGTAGGCGTGCGCCGCGTGCTGCCGAAGGGAGGCCGGGGGGTGTCGTCGGCCGCTGTCTGACCGGCGCGAAGCGGAGGGAGTTCGGCCGACGCCGGCTGGACGAGGCAGACGCGGAAACAAGCACGCCGTGCCGGACTGCACCCACCCCGGAGAACGTCATCAGAGCAGGACAGTGTCACTAAAGCGACGTGCCCGTAAACACTTGAGCCGAAAATGCTCTAGACCGGTGCCTTATTGTGCCGGCGCCACCGGTTCGCCCAGGTTCAGCATAAGCCGGTTGGCCCAGGCAAAAATGGCGCTTGCGTGCAGAAGGTCCAGTATCTCAGCATCGCTCATGCCTACATCCTTCAAGGCCTGGATATTGGCAGGTCCAAGTTGTTCGGGCTCTTGCGTAAGCCGTATGGAAAACTGCACGATTGCCTTCTGACGGTCGCCGCCGCCGGCCGTGTGCGGATCATCGAACACTTGCGTCACGGTTTCGTTCTGCTTGGCCAACTGTTCGAAGCGCTGCGCGTGCACCGATGCGCAGTACACGCAACCGTTGATGCGCGATACCGTCAGCGCGCCCAATTCGCGATCGGCGCGCGCCAGACCTCCCGGCGCGTACATGATGGCGTTGTAGGCTTCGGAACGCTGTTTCAGTATGGCCGGCTGGTGTGCCAACAGCAAGTAATAGTCAGACTCCTTGGCCTTGGGGTGGCTCATTTCGAGCACTTCAATCTGTTGCGGCGTTGCAGTGTCTACCTTGACAACATCGAGCCAGGCTTTCCAGTCCAGTGTTTCGTTGGTGAATCCCTTGATTTTGATCAGGTCGTTCATGACTGCGACTCCAGCGCCTTCATGGCCTGCAGTCCGGCCGTCAACCGGATCTGGTACGACAGGAAGGCAATCAATTGGGCGAGTGTGATGATATCGGGTGTGGAAATACCAGCGGCCTGAAGCGCCTGGACGGCCGCCTTGTCGCCCTCGACCGGCTTCTGAATGAGCTTGGCGGTGAATACCAGCATGGCTGTCAGGCGGCCGGACTGCAGCTCTTCCAGCCCGCTGCGCGCCACGGTCTCCAGAGAGGCTGCATCGACGCCATTTTGTTCAAGCAGGCCATGGTAATGGCTCTCCAGGCTGGCGGATTTGGAAAGGACACATGCGTAATAGGCCACCAAAAGCCTTTCCTGGATCGTGAGGCCGCCGGCAGCCGGATCGAAGAAAAGCTCATAGCTGCCTTGGGTGGCGGCCGCCACCTTTTCACGCCCATGGCGCGTCGCATGGAGCGTCTCGCCGGGCGTCAATCCCACCACACTGTCTATCAGGTCGTCGCCGTGCGACGCGTTGGTATTGCTCATGAGACTTCCTTCCTGCAGCAAAAAACAAGACAATACCGGCTTATACCGCAACACGCCATTCATTGCCGAACACCTCAGGCTCGTCGAACGCAATGAGCTGCGCGAAATGTTCCTGAATATTCTCTGTATACAGCAGGCTGGCTATGCCTTCGGACAGGCGCGCGGCGCCGTCGCTGATGGCCGGGATATCGCCCGACACCGTGCCATGGGTCAATGTTGCGGGATAGCAAAAGCAATGCACGCGCGACAAGCCGGGAAGGTCGCCCTCGCGTTTTTCCAGGAATTCGAAGCTGGGGCCCAGGTCGGGTGAATCCAGTAACTCCCGGTCCGCCGCGCCCTCTGTAGGCGTGTAACGGTCTGCCCATACTCGCAAGTGCGGGGCAATGGTGGCATATTCGGGGCGACTATGCCAATTGATAATGAAGCCGGTGGAAAGAATGAGGAAATCCAATTCGAAGGTCTTGCCGGGAACCTCCACCTGCAGTGCCTGCCCTTTTTCCAGTACCTGCAGGATGGGTGCGCCGAGATGAAAATGCGCATTGGCGTGTTGCGAAACGCGCAAAACGCTGGCGCGCGGAGGCGGCACCTGCTGCACATTGATGTAATGGCGTATACGCCATTTCCATTCATCGGGAAGGTTGACATACCCTTGGACAAAGCCTGGATTTCCGGCTGCCTTGGCCTTGTTGACGCGGGGGATGTCGCTGCGGCGTATCAGCAAGTCGACGCGTGCCGCACCATCTTCGAGCGCCGTGCCTGCGCTGTCCATGGCCGAAGCGCCCGCGCCAACCACGCCAACTCGCCTTCCACGCAGGGAGGAATAGTCCAGCGGATCGGATGAATGCGCCCAGCGCTCGCGCGGAATCGACCTGACAAAATCGGGGACACTTGCACCGCCCAGCCCTGCCCGGCCCGTGGCAAGCACCACGCGCCGCGCATATACCGATAGCTCGGCA
>JAKFDW010000437.1:0-20117 GCA_036675955.1 Orrella sp.
TTCCATTGCCTATATCGGCGCCACCATACCCGTTATTGTCGTAGGCCGCATGGCCGACTACTGGGGTATGACAAGCGCCATTCTAGTGTTTTGCGCGATCGCGGCGGCGGCCTTCGGCGTTCTGGTCTATCACGTCCGCATGCGCATGCCCCGGAGGTGACCACGATGCCCTTGCTTTCAAGTCAGACAGCGGTCCGGATTGCCGCCGGCGCCTACGCCATCCTGTGGCTGGCCCTGGCGATCCGGCCCGCACACCGCGACGACTGGCTGCTGGAGAACGTTCTGGTGCTGGGGCTCTTTGTCCTGGTCGTGGCTGTGCGCCGCTGGTTCCGATTCTCGAACGTGTCCCTGTTATTGATATTTCTCTTTCTTGCCCTGCATACCGTGGGATCGCACTACACCTACGCAGAGGTGCCTTACGACCAGTGGTGGCGCTCGCTCACCGGACACAGCTTGAACAGCATGCTGGGATGGGATCGCAACAACTATGATCGGGTGGTTCACTTTTCCTACGGGCTGCTGCTGGCCTACCCCATCCGCGAGTTCTTCTTGCGTGTCGTCGAAGTACGGGGCTTCTGGGCCTATTTCCTGCCGCTGGATTTCACTCTCAGCACCTCGGCGCTGTATGAACTGATCGAATGGGCTGCGGCCGCGGCCTTCGGCGGCGAACTGGGCATGAACTACCTGGGCACGCAGGGCGATATCTGGGACGCGCACAAAGATATGGCACTGGCAGGACTGGGCGCCCTGATCGCCATACTGATCATTGCAGCGCTTACGGCAAGGACGCAACGCGATTTCGCCTGGGAATGGTCGCATCAAATGAAATCCCGGGGGAGCGGCCAGCCATGAACAGCGTAGGCTTAAACCCCACACTTTGCCGCGACAAACACCCTTTTTGTTAGCAGATACGTCTGCAAGAATGCGCTGGGCCTTCCAACGGTTGCCAAACTATCGGGTATGCGACATATTCGGATAAACGCTAGTGCAGAGGTGAAGCAATGCATTTAAGCAAACCATGGTTTCCCGGCAACAGACCTTCCGCAGCTTTGCTCGGCCCAGGCGCCGACGAAGCGTTCGCACCGCTCGCATCTCCGGAAATAAGGTGGCGGGTGCGGCTCGCCTATGCGCAACACTGGATACGCCGCAGTTTCCAGGAACGCGTGGGGCTTGCTGCGGACCGCATGCTTTTCCGGCGCTGGATGCAGGCAACCCCCGATAGCCGCTGCATTGAAGCGCTCGGCCTGCCGCGCCGCTCGGTGGAAGCCGCGCTTGGGGAAGACGTCCTCACCTTGCATGTCGACCCGCGCAAGCTCATCCGCATCGCCGCCAACCGGCCGCAAGCCGCAGGAAGCCGGCCGCCGTCCGTATCCTTCATCTGGGATGGCGATTGGGACCTGCGTCGTGAAGATCTGCGCTGCGGAACACGCTATCGCATGATCAGCGAACTGGACGAAAATCGGAACGATCTCTCCCGCAGCAACATTTACCAGGAGCTGATGGCTGACTTGGAGCGAGGTGCGCCCTGGTCGTCCCACCAGGAAGGAATACTGCTCAATACGCCGGCCAAGATCTGCCGCTACCTGCAGGTGTATCTGGATTATCTCGATGGCATGGCTGCGCATGGCTTCGATGCCAGCCGGGGGAAAGACCCGCTCGGTGTCGCCATTTCGCGCGAAGGCCGCATCCTGAAAGTCAATCGCGGCCTGCACCGGCTGGCCATGGCGCAAAGGCTGGGGCTTCCAGCCGTTCCCGTACGGGTTCGCTGCGTCCACCGGGCATGGTGGAACCAGGTCGTGCAAGGCGCGACTGGCCAGGCCGCTTTAGACCGAGTGCGCCTGGCACTGCGCAATTGCATGCCGGAGGAGCTGGCGGGCCCGCTGGACACTGAAGAACCCGCAACACAGGATTTCGCTTGGCCGCCTGTACTCCGCGGAAAGATTTGACGCAAATCAACCGCCGCCCTTATCCGACATGAGAATATGGTTATTAGAACGACGTCGCGTCGTGTAACCTGACCTTTCGTGCCGCGCAATGAATCAACACCCTAATCCGAGTACAAGCGCGAGCTTGCCTGGTCTTCATCCGCGCGAAGACAAGCGGCGGCGCCCCGCCACGTCCATACCCGTCACCTTCGCCGGAATCCGGGCCATCGGCGTCAGTTCCATCCACGACACGCTCAGCAGTCGAAGTCATTCCAAGGACTTTGCGCACGCTCGCGCCGATTACCTGCGCAGCCGCGTCCTGATTGTCGGCATAATCTTCGCGCTCCTTACACCGCTATGGGTGGCCGTCGACGCTGCAGTACTGCCGTCGGCAACGCAGACCTATACCGTTCCGGGCCGAATACTCTTGATGGCCGGATTGATCGCTACCCTGTTCCTTGCCCGCCACAGCCGGGGCCGCCCCTTGCGGATTCGCCTCTCCGCAGGACTCCTCATTGCATGGCCGGCCGCATTCTACGCGCTGGTGCTGATCGCCTTGCCCGCAGGCCAGGCCAATGGACTTGTGGGTTACGGCTTCATACCGTTTCTGCTGGTGGCCACCTTAAGCGTCTTTCCTTTCACTTTGGCCGAATCCGCACTGGCCGGGCTGGCGCTGACGGCTCTGCACATCCTCTCGCAATACGTAACCGGCATTTGGATGACGCCTGAAGGCTGGGAACAAATGTGGCTGTTGAGCGCACTGTTCGTGGTGTCGCTGGCGGCAAATTACTTTCATCTGGGCTTGTTGCTGCGCCTTTACCGCGAAGCCACCCACGATGCGCTCACCGGCCTGCTGAATCGCGGCGCGCTGGCCCATGCACTGCAACAGATGGACGGCGGCGGCGCCAGGCCGCCAATGTCGCTGCTCATGCTGGATCTGGACCATTTCAAGAAAATCAACGATAACCATGGCCATTCCGTTGGCGACCTGGTCCTGCGGAAATTTGCCTCCATCTTGCGCGAAGACGTGCGCAGCGCCGACCTGGTGGCGCGCTATGGCGGCGAGGAGTTCGTCGCGATACTCGTCGGCGCCACAAGCGATGAATCGCTTATGGTGGCAGAGCGCATACGCGCGCATGCCCAGAGCGCGATTGTTCACGATCATGACGGCACTCCGGTATCGTTCACGACCAGCATAGGCGTGGCCTGTTTCAATGAAGGCGACAAATTCGACGACGTGGCAAAGCGGGCCGACGATCGCCTGTATCATGCCAAAAAGCTGCAGCGCAATTGCGTGGTGGGCGAACAAACCAATGCCATCTGAACCGGCAGCACCTTTTCGTTTTTTTTAAAAGGGTAATTCGCTCCGCCGGTCTGGCCGGCTGGCGTCCGCATGTATACGATTCCCTTTCACTCATCCAATTGCGACAGCTCGCTGACCCTTGGGAAATAGTATGGAATCATATGATGTGGCCGTCATCGGCGGCGGGAACGCGGCGCTCTGCGCAGCCATTGCAGCACATGAAGACGGCGCCAGCGTTGTTGTGCTTGAACGGGCTCCGAAAGAACATCGAGGCGGCAACTCGGCATATACCGGCGGCGCATTCCGCATAGCCTATCGTGGCGTGGACGACCTGCTGACGCTGGTGCCGGACCTCCACCCGGATGAAATCAGCAATAGCGACTTCGGCACATATAACGAAGACCAGTTCTTCGAGGAAGTCATCGCCATGAGCGGCTATCGGGCCGACGCGGACGTGCTGGAAACGGTGGTTTCCGAAAGCCTGCCCACTATGCAGTGGCTGCGCGACCATGGCGTGCGATTCGTACCCATCTATGGCCGCCAGTCCTTCAAGGTGGACGGCAAACAGAAATTCTGGGGCGGGCTTACCGTTGAAGTGTCCGGCGGCGGCCTCGGCCTGATGGAAAGGCTTTATGCCAAGGCAGAACAGCTCCAGATGGACCTGCGTTACGGCGCAAGGGCGACAGACCTGAAAAGGGAATGCGACGCCTGGACTATCGAGTCCGAGACCAACCATGCCAAAACTTCCATCCGTGCCAAGTCCGTCATCCTGGCTACCGGTGGCTACCACGCCAACGTGCTGTGGCGCGCAAAATACCTGGGGCCTAATTGGGACTTGGCCAAAGTCCGCGGCTCGCGCTACAACACCGGCGACGGCATCAGCCTTGCGCTGAACGCCGGCGCCATGCCCCATGGCAACTGGACGGGTTGCCATGCCGTTTTCTATGACCTGAATGCGCCCCCATTCGGCGACATCAACTTGCTCAATCAGCAAAAAAACTATTTCACACTGGGTATCGTGGTCAATGCGGACGGCAAGCGCTTCGTCGATGAAGGCCTGGATTTCCGCAACTATACCTATTCGGGCATGGGCGCCCGCGTATTGGCCCAGCCCGGCGCAATAGCATGGCAGATATTCGACGCCAAGAGTGTTGACCTGCTTCCCGACGAGTACCGGGTCAAGCATGCCACCCGCATCACGGCCGATACGCTGGAAGACCTCGCCGCCCGGCTCGATGGAATAAACCAGCGTGCATTTTTGCAAACGGTACATGAATACAACGAGTCCATCGATACGGGCGTCCCGTTCAACCCGGCCGTCAAGGATGGAAAATCAACCGTGGGCTTGTCGATTCCGAAATCGAACTGGGCGAATCCGATCGACACAGGCCCCTTCGTCGCCTACGCAGTCACCTGTGGTATCACTTGCACCTACGCCGGTGTAAAAGTGAATACTCAGGGACAGGTCCTGGATGATGCAGACCGCGCCCTCCCCGGCCTCTATGCCGCGGGTGAAATGGTCGGAGGCCTCTACTACGTCAAGTACGCCGGCGGCGTCGGGCTGACTGCCGGCTCTGTGCTGGGCCGCATTTCCGGCAAGCACGCGGCGGCGCGCGCCGGCACCGCGGCTCCAGGCATGTAACAAGGGAATAGAAACATGGATTTGCAAACAGAACTCGTTATCGTAGGAGGCGGCCTGGCTGGTTTTTCGGCCGCGCTCGAAGCAGCCTTGTCCGGGCACCAGGTCATCCTCCTGGAAAAGCAGGCCGAAACCGGCGGCTCCTCGGCCATGAGCGGAGGATGCCTCGCGTTTGCGGGCACCGATCTGCAGCGGGAGAATCAAATCGAGGACTCCAGCGAACTATTGTTCAACGACCTGCGCGAGGTTGGGCAGTTCGAGAACGATGAGTCGCTGGTACGCGTCTATGTGGACAATCAACTGGATACGTACGAATGGCTTAAGCAGGCAGGCGTGCAATTCGGCCGGAATATCGAAGCATCGTCGGGCCAGTCCGTGCCCCGGGTGCATAACGTCGATCCCGCGGACACCGTGCGCACTATCGCCGCCCGCGCCAAAGAAACCGGCAAGGTGCAGGTATTGACGTCGGCCGCGGCGCAGCGATTGATACGCAACGCCCAGACCGGCCGTGTTGAAGGCGTCAGCGTGCTTCAAGACGGAAACACCTACTCGGTGCGGGGCCGCCTGGGCGTTCTGCTGGCCAGCGGCGGGTTCTGCCGCAATGCCGAACTGGTTCACAGATATGCGCCCCAATACGACGCTGCCGTATTCATCGGCGGCGAAGGCAACGTTGGCGACGGGCTGAAAATGGCCTGGCAAATCGGCGCCGACAACCGGGACATGATCTATATAAAAGGCACTTACGGCAAACATCCAACCGATGAAACCAACCACCACAGCTGCCTGGCCGTATACAAAGGCGCCATCGCGGTAAACCAGGACGGAAAGCGGTTCGTGGATGAATCGATATCCTATAAGCTGCTGGGCGATGCCTGCATCCGCCAGCCCTATGGCGCCACCTACCAGATCCTGGATCGGAAAATCCTCGAAAGCGGCGATAACCTGACCCGCATCCTCGACCTGGAACGGCGGCTGGAAGAAGGCTTGATGATAGAGGCCGAAACGCTGGAACAACTTGCCGCCCTTATCGAGGTGCCATCTGAAACACTGTTGGAAACGGTCGCATCGTATAACGGCTATGTCGACGCGGGCGCCGACCCCGAATTCGGACGCCAGCATCTTGTACACCAGTACGGCGACCTGGTCCGCATCGAGCAAGGCCCCTATTACGCCTACCCGTCTACTGCCGCCGTGTTCGGTACCTATTGCGGCTTGTGCATAGACCGCGACATGCGTGTGCTGGACGTCTATGGCAACGTGCTGGAAGGCCTGTATGCCGCCGGAGAAATCGTGGGGGGCCTGCACGGCGCGGCCTATATGACCGGTACAGCGCTGGGCAAGGCCGCGATTTTCGGCCGCGTCGCCGCCCGCACAGCAACTGCCACAGCAAGCTAGGAAAGCTCTCTTCTATGCATATCGCCGTAATGATCGCGGGCATCGCCGACCCCAAGCGTCCAATTGCCCGGCCGCCCTCCGGAAACTGGACGGATATCGTGCATGCGCCGACTACTCCGTTCAAGCTCAGTCCATTCGACGAGGCGGCATTGGAAACCGCGCTCAAGTTCCGGGACCGGGATCCCGCCACGCTGCTTACCGCCCTGGTCACCGATGGGTCGTCCGACCTCGCCTTGATGAGGGCAGTCGCCGCATACCGGATCGACCGCGTCCTGGGTCTTTGCCCTCCCGCCGGGCAACGAGGCAATCCCGCCTGGTTGGCGCGCCACACCCTGGAAGCCATACAGCAGCCGGGCAAGCCAGTTGACCTGATCCTGATAGGAAGAGAGCACGGCGACATGGACGATGGCATGGCTGCCGCCTACCTGGCCGAATACTGGGAATGGCCCTTCGTCAGCCTGGCGCTGCATGCTAAGGCTACCGAAGACGGAAAACTGTTGGTCGAGCGCGTCTCGACCGGACAGGATGAGTCCTTTATCGTGCCATTGCCCGCCTGTGCCAGCATAAGCAACGACAAGAACAATCGCCTGCGCCATCCCCTGATGAAGAACGTGATGCTGGCAAAACAACAGCAATTCACGGCAATAACGCCGCAAGCCGGGGATGCGGACGAGGACGCGGGCGCCGGTATCGCCGTCGCGCGCTGTGTACCGCCCGAAACGTCTCCACGCGGCCAGACACCATGCCGAATGCTGCAAGGTTCAATCACCGAACAAGCCAGCGCGCTGGCTTCCTATTTGAAAAGTCCGCAATCCTCTCCTGAATCCCATGCAAGCTGACCTGCCCCGCAGCATCTACGCCCTGATCCATATCGCCCCCGACATGGCTGCCGCCGACTATGCGCCGCTGGAAGTGGCGCGTTCCGTGGCGCAACGTTGCCAGGGCAGTGCCCGGGCCGTCCTTATCGGCGAGGCGCATGATGCGACCGAACGCGCCAAAGCGCTGGGCCTGGACGATGTCTGGGTAATCCCGCACACCACTCCCGAACCATTGCAGGCGCACCAGATTGCCGGGATGTTCGCCGACGCATTGTCCTCCGCGCAAGCTGGCCAATATACGCGCGACAGCCTGTTTCTTGTAGCGGCAGGCTCGGTGGGCGAAGAAGTCGCCGGCAGGCTGGCGGCGCGCCTGAGGGCTGTTCCGCTGGGAAAGTGCAAGCATTTCGCCTTCGATCCGGCGGGCAGGATGTCTGTCCAGCGCAGCGCCTTTGGAGGACGTCTGGAAATGACGCTCGATTGTAATCATGGACCCTTTCTGGCCGCGGTCAGGAATAGCGATGAGGACACGGGGCGCGGGACGCCGGACGTCGTCACGCCGGGCGTCGCCACGCCGAACGCCGCCGACACGGTCGTGCACCAGCTTGCTCGTCAGGCAGCGCCGCGTCCTCCATATGCCATGGTCGCCCAGCCCAGTGCCGAACAGCATGCCAGCCTGGAAGGCGCCAAGCTCGTTGTGTCGGGAGGGCGTGGAATGGGTAATGAAACAGGATTCGCCACGCTTTATGAATTGGCGGAAAAACTGGGCGCCGCGGTGGGCGGCAGTCTCCCCGCCATTGACGCAGGATGGGCGCCGGTGGCACGCCAGGTGGGGCAATCGGGAAAGTATGTGTCTCCGGAAATCTATCTTGCCGTCGGCATTTCCGGCACCCCCCAGCATATGGCGGGAATCGATCCACATACGAAAATCGTAGCCATCAATAAAGACCCGGATGCCGACATATTCAAGTCGGCGCACATAGGCGTAGTGGCCGACTGGCAAGAGCTGCTGCCATCGCTCACGCAGGAACTGGACAAGGCCAGCCATTGAGCATGGCCGTCCTTATAGTCGGCTTGCCGCAGAGCCCCCGGAGAACTGTTCTTCGCCGCCATTGAACGCGCCCGTGGACCTTCGTACATGGTCGAACATGGCGTCGGTGGGTTTCGCATACAAGAGGCGTCGGCTCACATCGAAACACCCTGCGGCGCGGCCGCGGGCAAAGAAAGCGGCATGATGAAACAGGGTGCCCAAGGCATCCATGATGACGGCGCCATCCACCGACAGCATTTTGTGGCGCACCAGAAATTCGTTCAATACGCCATCGCCGGGAATAATCACTTCGGCTCCCAGCCGCAACGCTTCCTGGCATGACGCCGCGAACCGCTGCTTGATTGAATCGATGACCGCCCCGCTGCCCTCGAGCTCGTACAGCTTGACGGCCGGCGTCATTGCCACGACGCCGGCCAGCCGGGACGACAGGCCATATTGGCTGACGAGGTCTTCGGTCAACATCTTCTGGAAGTCGGTCAAGGAGATAACGGCGAACTTGCGGCCCAGCGAACACGCCGTGAGCATGCAGGTTTCGGTAAGGCTGACTACCGGTATATCGACCAGAGCGCGCGCTTCGTGCATGGCCGGGTCAAAAAAACAACCGAGTGCGAAGGCGTCGTAGCCCGCCGCCTGCGCCGCCACGGCTGCCTCGCAAACCTGCTGGGCGTTGAAAAGCCGCAGGCCGGCCTTGCTGTTCACGTCCATCGGCGCCGTAGCCGGCGGATAGGTGGCGGGACGCAAGCCGTGCACCACCACGGACACGTCGGGGCCCAAGACAGCATTCGCGTGGGATTGCAAGGTCTCGCCGTACAGCGGGAACTCGTCAAGGTCGGTGAAGCTCTGATGCCAGATTCTCAAAATCGTCTCCTCGCTGTTGGCCATCATTTCATCGATCAGACCGCCTGACCGGTCATCATCATAGTCGCGGCGGGCTCTCCCGACATTCGGAAAATCCGAAAGACGTTTTCGTCCAGGACGATTGCTGCGGCGACTATCGGCCTATAGAATTTTCTACACCGCCAACCATGGGCTCACGCGGCCAGGAGCGCCCACGCTAGTGGCCTTCACAGAATAACTATCCAGAGAGACATTCACATGCATAAATACGTCCCGAACCCACGCCATGCCGTCAAGCATGGGCTTGCCTGGGCCGCCTTGGCCCTTGCTCCACTGATAGTGACAGCGCCCGCAATGGCGGAAAAATTTCCTGAGCGCCCGGTCACGATGATCGTGGGATACCCACCCGGTGGCTCCAACGACATCGTCGCACGCATCGTCGCGCCGGCATTGGGCGAAGCGCTTGGCACAACAATCGTCGTCGAGAACAAGGCGGGCGCAAGCGGCATCATAGGCGCCGGCCATGTCGCCAAGGCCAAGCCCGACGGCTATACCGTGCTGCTCTCCAGCGTCAGTCCGGTCGTGCTGTCCCCGCAAACCATGACCAAGCCGCCTTTTGATTCCATGAAAGACCTGGCCGCCATCAACACAGTAGGGCTCACGCCCGAGGCGATTGCCGTCGGACCGAATCTGAAAGTGAAAGGCTTGAAGGAACTTCTGGATGTCGCACGCAGCAAGCAAGTCACGCTGTCATCGTCGGGGGCGGGAGGCCTTCCCCATCTGACGATCGAATTGCTGAAGCAAGCTTCCAAAGGCAATATTGTCCATGTGCCCTACAAGGGCGCCGGTCCTGCCGTTACCGATACCCTGGCCGGCCATGTGGATGGCATCGTCATGGATCTCCCGCCCCTGTATGCGCTGATCAATGACGGCCGCCTCAATGCTCTTGCCGTCACCAGCGAAGACCGGGTGAGCTTCCTGGCCAACGTTCCGACAGCGCAGGAAGTACTGCCCGACTTCAATGTGGTGAACTGGGTTGGAATCTTCGCTCCTGCGGGAACCCCGCCTGAAGTCCTTACACGGATAGACGAAGCCATCAAGAAAACCATTGCGCGTCCGGATGTGCAGAAGCAGCTTGAAAATGTCGCCGTGGTGCCGTCCGTTCTCGCGGATCCGGCCGCGTTCCAGTCGTTCTTCGAAACGGAATACAAGCGTTGGGGCACGGTGCTGAAAGAAGCAGACGTTGCCATGAACAAGTAGTTCATCGGCCGCACCGTCAAAAAGCCCCTTGAGCCACGGTATGGCTCAAGGGGCTTTGTCATGCGGTGTATCGATCAGGGGTTGGCGAACACGACCGTATCGGTCGTCTCGGTCTTGCAGAAACGGGCGATGCTCTGGGTCGAATTGGCATGCTCTTCGGCGCTATGGGCTGCGCAGGCGTCCTCCAGCAAAATGATTTCGTAATCGCGATCGTGCGCATCGCGAACGGTTGCCTGCACCACGGCCTGTGTCGAGACGCCGGAGCAATAGATGCGCGTCACGCCTTGCGCACGCAATTGCGCCTCGAGCGTGGTGGAATAAAAAGGGCTCACGCGATGCTTGACCACATCGATATCGCCGGGCAGCTTTTCAAGGTCGGGATGGATTTCCGTGCCCCACTCGCCCAGCTTGAACATGCCGCCCTTGGGCGCTCCCGAGAATATCGGCGATGCGGGCGGGCATTCCTGGTATTCGGATGAAAACCCGACGCGTACAAAGCCGACCAGCACACCGGCCTCGCGCGCCTTCCTGATCGCGTTTGCCGTCTTGGCAATAATGCCGCGCTCGCGGACCTGTTCGCCCATCGGGCCTTTACCGCTGGGGCCATCATCGTGCACCAGGTCATTTTCCATATCGAGCACTAGATAAATAGAACGGGTTTTTTGCATAGTCTTTGTTCTCACAAGTTGTTGATTAAAAAGGTGTTCAGTCGCACCAGATGCCGCCGTTGACATCAAGCGTTTCACCGGTAATGAAAGCCGTTAGCGGAGAGGCCAGGAATACCACGGCCGATGCCACCTCATCGGCCTCGCCCATGCGTCCGACCGGTATCAGGTCTTTCAAGGACGACGGAAAATTTGTCGTCATGGCAGAAGCCACCGGCCCCGGCGCCACCGCGTTTACCGTCACGCCGGAATTGGCCAGCTCCTTGGCCAGGAAGGAAGTCATGATGTGTACGCCCGCCTTGGAAACACCATACGCCACATTGCTGGCACGGTCCTGTTCAGCCGGATTCAGCCACGGCCGGGGATTTCCGCCGTTCTTGCCTATGACAGAACCCAGGTTGACGATACGCCCGAAACGCTGGCTGCGCATGTGCGGCATCGCGGCCTGGCAGCATAGAAACGTGCCTTTCAAGTTGATATCGATGACCTTGTCCCATTCATCTTCCGAAAGCCGCTCGGCGCTGCCCGTCGAGACAACGCCCGCCACATTGACCAGGACATCCAGTCGGCCGTAGCGCTGGACAATGCCGTCGATACAGCGCTTGACATCGCTGCGTGTCGTTACATCGAGCGTCGCGTGTTCGATTCCCGATACGGGTTCAACGAGGTCTTTTGCATCGGATATGTCGGCGGACACCACGCGCGCTCCACAATTCGCAAGGGCCCGGGATACCGCCCGGCCTATCCCGCCGGCGCCGCCCGTAACAAGCGCTACGCGGCCCGCCAAAAGTCCAGAATCGTACATACCATTCCTTGCCGGCGATAGAAATTGCATCGCAACATGGCCGGGAAACATGTTGCGGGCTAAAACCAGGTTGATTCAGTCCGGCGCGCCGGCGGTACACTGGACCGCCTTGGCTATCTGTCCGTCGATTGCCGCCTTCCAGGCCTGCCCGGCCGCCGACTCAAGGCCAGCGTATCGGAAGCACTCGAAGAACTTGACCCGGACCGCTTCCGCGTCCATGTGCAGGGCCTGTGCCGTGAATACGTGGCGGTCGGAAGTGCCGTCCCGGCGCTCCACGCTCAACACCGCTACAGGATGGCCCGGATTATCGCGAAGGTTTTCCTCGATCTCTATGCGCTCGGCCATATCCAGGACTTCCTGGTCGCTCATGACTTGTTCCGCCAGGCCTTCCAGGGTAGGCGCTCCGCGCACGAGCGCAAACGCCGTCATGAAGGGAATGCTGTACTTCGCATCCTGCAAGGTGACGGGGCGCCGGCGTTGGGGCAAGGGACGGCAGAGACGCGCCGCGGAAGCGTTGACAGAAACTCTTACGCGCGAGACCTGGTCCATATTGCCCATATCGTGCGCGGCAAGCGCGACAGCCACATAGGGATGCGACAGGCGGCAGCTTGGCCAAGGTTTGATATCGACGTCGCAGCAATGCCACTTGGAAAAATCCAGCAGCGCTACGCGTTGTTGCGGCTGCAGAGGACCTCCCAGGTAGATACTGAAGAGACCCGCGGCGCCATCGAGTGCGCCCTCGGGGCCGGTCACGCCGGCCTGTGCAAGAAGAGCCGCCTGCAATCCGCCCTGCGCGGCAAAGGCGGGATACACGGCGCGCGCCGTGGCGCCAGTTCCGAAACCGGCTTGTTTCCCGCCGGCGGCCTGCATGTATGCGAGACCGATGCCGGACACCAATTGGCGCTGCGACAGGCCCAGCGCGACGCCGGCCGCGACACTGGCCGCCACATAACCCAGCAGCTGGGTCAGGAACCAGTCCGATCCGGGCCCGTCGCCCTGGGGGGCACATACGACGCCGAGACGGCAGATGAGTTCGCTGCCTATCGCGACTGCGTCGATCAATGCCTCATCGGAAGCACCCGCAATCTCGGCCGCGGCCAGCGCCGCCGGCACGATGACCGCGGCGGGATGAAGCCGGCCCAGGTCGTGGATGTCGTCGTAATCGAGAATATGAATCAGCGAGGCATTGATGAAAGCCGCGGCAGCGGGTGCGGCGGTGCCTCCGCCTATCAGCCGGCAGTTGCCCGTGCCAGCCAATAGCGTTTGCGCAGCAATGACTTGCCGCGCCAGATCGGTCGAGCGCGCAGCTGCCGCTATACCCAGGGCGTCGGCAATGTGCAGGCGGGCGCTGTCGCGCACCGCCGACGACAGGCCTTTTGAGAGCTCCAGGGCAATGCCTTGCACTATGGCAACGCTGAGCGGAGCATCCATGATTTTCCCTTCGCCGGTGTCCTTCATTTCTTTGAATCCGCAATATGCTGGGCTGCCAGCCTGCCGAAAACAAGGCCTTTCAGCACCGAGGTCGCGCCTGTGTAATTGGTGTAATACATGCCTACCGTTTCGCCCGCCGCGTACAAATTCGCCATGGGTGCGCCATCCGTATCCAGCACCTGGCCTGTCGCGTTGATCTTCAATCCGCCGAACGTGAATACATTAGCCGAAATAATGGGATAGGCAATGAACGGGCCTTGCGCCAGCGGCCGTGCCCAGTTCGACTTGGGCGGAGTCAAGCCCTTGGTCGCCAGGCCATCCACATTGAGCGGATCGTATTTTCCGTCAGTCGGGCAGCTCTCGTTGAAACGCTGGACTGTTTCAGCCAGTGCTCCCGCCGGCAAGTTGAGCTTTTCGCCCAGCGCCTCGAGCGTGTCGCCTTCGATGGCGGGCTGGTCCGTGCGTATGGCCAACCGGTAGTTCGGCACGTCTTTCACCCTTTCGTCCAGGATCACATAGGCAATGCCTTCTTCCTGTTCGTAGATCCGGCGGGTAACGCGTTCATAGTAGGCGTCCACGGTACCTGGCGCTTCGTCCGTGAAGCGTTTCCCGCTCTTGTTGACCAGGATTCCGTAAGGGAAAATGAAGACGGCAGGCTCGGAGATGCCGGAACGCGGGTCCACGGGCTCCGCATGGTAACTGCCGAATTCCCCGCAAGGCGCCGCACCCGCTGCCAGCGCCATTTCTATGCCCTCGCCGCGGTTGTAATAGCCGCCCTTGCAGACGGGTCGCAGATATACCGAGCGCGGCCCCAGGTATTTGGCCAGCAGCTCGGGGTTGCCCTCGAATCCGCCGGATGCCAATACCACTTGCCCCTTGAAGCGTACTCCACCCTGGCCCTGCACTTGTGCGACAAGGCCTTCGACTGTTCCGAGCTCGTCGGTGATCAGCCGGCGTGCAGTGGTGTTATAGAAAAACGTAACGCCCAGAGCCTCGGCACTGGCGGCCAATGCCTCGACCAGGGCTTCTCCACCGCCCACAGGCAAGAGTCGCGGCTGTGTCTTCGTGAGGAATGCCGTAGGCAGAAAATCGAACTTCACGCCCAGGCCCTGGAGCCACTGTATGGTGCCGGGAACCTGATCGGCGAAGCTGCCGATCAGCCCCGAGTCCGGGATGGCGAGCGAACGAGTGATGTGCGACCAGGAGGCGCTGTCCCGGCCCATCTCGGCAGTCATGTCAGGATCGACATAAGGGCCGACGTTTTCGGCCAGGTGGGTTTCGAAGTCATCGGCCACCTCATCGACGGCTTTCATTCGGAGGTAGGCTTCGGTAAACCGGCTTTGCCCGCCCCGCTCTTCCCTGCAAGCGCGTTCCAGCACCGCCACGGTCAGCCCCCGTTCCGCCGCCGATACGGCAGCGGATAAACCCGCGACGCCGCAGCCCGCCACCACTACATCAAAAGACTTCTCCATTGCTCCACCTTGTAGAATATTCACTGCCGTATGGCACGGTACACTTGAAGAGTTTAGGGCCTTGCGTCCAATTGATTTAGGCGCTCGCGCCTAATGATCTATTAGAAAAAAGTGAAAGGAGACGCGATGGACAGGCTATGGGGAATGGAAGTATTCCTGCGAGTGACAGAGTGCGGCAGTTTTTCACGGGCGGCCGAATCCCTGGACCTGGCCAACGCCACGGTAACGTCCAGTCTGCGCAATCTGGAAAAGCATCTGGGCGTTACGCTGATCCAGCGCAACACGCGTCATCTGCACCTTACAGAAGAAGGACGCCTGTTCCTGCCGCGATGCCAGGAAATATTGAAAGCCGTCGCGCAGGCCGAATCCGACGTCAAGATCAACGCCAGCGACATATCCGGCCCGCTGCGCATAGAGGCACCGTTCGCCATCGGGCAAAGCCTGATATGTCCAGCGCTCATCGAGTTCACCAAACGTCATCCCGATCTATCGGTTTCCGTGACGCTGACGAATCATCCCCAAAAACTCATCGAGCGCGGCACCGACGTGGCGATACGCATGGACAGGATCGAAGACGCAGACCTCGTGGGGCGTCCGATCTACGAGGCGAAGCACATTGTTTGCGGGAACCCGGCCATGGTGGAAGCGATGAGCGTATCGCACCCGAAAGACGTCGACCCGAAGCGCTGCCTGGGATTGTTTGAAGAAGGCCATAACCTGCCCATTCCCTGGGTTCTACGTTGCGCGGACAATGAGTTCACAATCAAGCCGCAAGGGGTGCTCAATTTCAACAACACCCAGGCACTGGTCCAGGCCGCCCTGCAGGGAATGGGAGTGATCCACGTGCTGGATATCTTTGTGGCCGACCTGATCAACCAGGGAAAGCTGGTGGAGCTCCTCCCTGGCTGGGACACCAAGGTGCGCACATTCCATGCGGTTACGGTGAAATCACGTTTTACGTCCCCCAAGGTGCGCGCTTTCATCGACTACCTGCTGGAGGTGTTCGATGCGCGGCGCAGGCCCAGCGTCAAGACGCTTGTCGAAGTGGGTCCAGTCCGTAAAACGAAAAAATCTCATTGACGCGGTCCATTTCGGGCAGCTTGTGGTAATACCCCGTGCGGCACGGCTTGGTGCCGCAGAATTTGCGCAAGTCTGCCATCGCTTCGGCCTGCTTGATCCATGTGGCAAGTGAATCGAGCACCGGGACGCCGTCCACTTCCGACAGGCCGTTCTGCGCCAGCAGGATATTCATGGGCGCCTCGCCCGGAATGATGACTTCGGCGCCTTTGGCGATAAGTTTTCGCGCCGCAACGCGAAAGCGCTCGATCAGTTCGGTAGGGTCGTCGAAACCTTTCAGCACGTCGTTGAATGTGAAGCCTACCGGCATGGCTCCGGCAAACCGCGATGCCAGGCCGTGTCCGTGTGCGTTCTGCTCGATCAATTCATTCAAGTCGTCGATAAAGACCAGCACGCCAAACTTTCTTCCCAACATGCATGCGGTCAGCATAGCGGACTCGCCATAAGCCACCACCGGAATATCGACGAGACTGCGGATTTCGCGCAAGGCCGGTTCCGGCAACGTGCTGATCGCGTACACATCGTATTCCTGCCGCTGCGCTTCTACCGCTGCCAGCATGAACTGCAGTCCATGTATGTATTGCAGCGATGCATGACGTATGTCCGAACCGGGATAATTGGACCGGTATGTTCCCGGATGCATGCCGTGCATGTCGATCTGCGTGCCGGGACGTGCAATGCGCGAAAAATGCGCCTTCAAGGCATCGTTATAAACGCCCAGATCATTCAATACTGTGAAGCTTTGATGCCAGATTCTCATGAATACACCGAAATTTGATTAAAAGAAGGTAAACCCTGAAGCCTTAATTGACCTCGACTTTTGCGCGATGGATCACGTCTGCCCATTTCGCGACTTCTGCCTTGAAAAAGGCCTGGAAATCGGAAGCCGAAGACCCGACGGGCTCGGCACCCACTCCCCTCAACGTGGCGCTTACCTCAGGCGTCCTGACCGCATCGGCAGCTGCCTGGTTCAGCTTCGCGACCACCGGGGCCGGGGTGCCGGTTGGGACAAACAGTCCAAACCATGATGTCGCGTCGTAGCCGGATACACCCTGCTCGTCCAGCGTCGGTATGTCGGGAGCCGCATTGGAGCGCTGCTGGCTGCTCACGGCAAGGGCCCGCAACTTTCCCGCCTGGACCAGGGGCAAAGTAGTGATTATGTTGTCGAATGTCAGCGGCACCTGCCCGCCCAGCACATCGGCCATGGCAGGCGCGGCGCCTCGATATGGGACATGCGTCAACTCGATGTCGGCGCGGCTGGCCAAAAGCTCGGTGAACAGGTGCGCCCCCGAACCGTTGCCGGCACTGGCGTAGTAGACGGGATGATTCTTATCCTTTTTCTTGCCCGCAGCGATCAGGTCTGCCACCGATTTGATGGGCGACGACGGATTCACGACAAGAAGGAAAGGCGCCGACGACAGTTGCGCCACCGGGACCAGATCGCGCGACGGGCTGTAATTGAGTTTTTTATACAAGCTGCCGTTGATCGCAAGCGATATCGTGCCGAACAGTATGGTGTAGCCGTCGGGCGACGCCTTCGCCACCGCGTCCGACGCAATATTGCTCGCGGCGCCCGGCTTGTTCTCGACAACAATAGGCTGGTTCAGCTGCGCGGACATTTTTTCAGCCACAGCGCGGGCTGCGACATCGGATGCGCCACCTGCAGGAAAACCTACGACAAGGCGGATGGGTTTCTCGGGATACTGCGCTCGAGCCGGCGCAATAATTCCCGCGGCGAATGTCAGCAAGACGGCTGCCGCGGCAAGCGTCTTGCGTGGTTTCTCTATAGATAAGTTCATGGCGTCGTCCAGAGTTGGCATTGGCCTCATTCTGCTCGTTCGCACTTGAACAGAACATAGGCAAATCCCGAAGACCTTATTCATTTAACTTGAATGATCTTTTCCGACAGGGACGATTCATATTTTTCGAAAACGCTATTCGGCGTCCACCGCTTTCATTGATCCGCCCGGATTGCTAATTTAAAAAAATAAATGAAGCCTGGAGACAATATGACCTTATTCCAACAAAGCGAACCGCCACGGGCTGATCGCCTTTGCACGCGGCAAGCCGCTACCAGCCCGAAGCGAACCCGCTCGCCTTCAGGCAAGCGCCTGGCGCTGTGGCCGGCAGTTCTTCTGGCGTCGATCATCAACGGCCTTTTCCTTGCCAACGCAACGGCCCAGGACACTTACCCGTCCAAAGCAATTACCATCGTTTCGCCGTTCTCCGCCGGTGGGGGCACCGATTTTCTTGCACGATTGCTGGCGTCCGAACTCGGCAAAGAAATAGGGCAAACCGTCGTCGTTGAAAATCGGCCCGGCGCCAACGGGATGATAGGATCGGACTACGTCGCCAAAGCGCGCCCCGATGGCTATACGCTGGTACTGGGCACGGTCGGAACCCATGGAATAAACCAGGCAGTGTATGACAACGTATCCTACGACACAGTAAAGGACTTCGCTCCCATTTCCCTGATTGCCCGCACGCCTATGCTGGTGCTCAGCCACCCTGGCGTCAAGGCGAACAATATCGGCGAGCTGATCGAGGAAGCCAGGCGGCAACCCGAGGCGATGATCTTTTCGTCCGCGGGAGTAGGCAGTGTTGGACATGTAGCGGGTGAATTGTTTGCCCAGGAAGCCGGCATCACCCTGCTTCATGCACCGTATAAGGGCGCCGCGCCGGCTGCTGTGGACCTGGCCGGGGGCCAGGTGCCCTTGATGTTCGGAACACCGGTTTCAACGGCTTCGTACGTAAGCGCGGGCAAAGTCAAGATACTGGGCGTTACCTCGGCCCATCGTTCCCCGCTGGTTCCCGATGTAGCTACTTTGAATGAGCAAGGTTTCAAGAATTTCGACGTAAGCACCTGGTATGGCCTTCTGGCGCCAGCCGACACACCAACGGCAATCGTGCAGTTGCTGGCCCAAAAAACCAAAGCCTTCCTCGCCGATCCCCATATCCAGCAACAGCTGCTGCAGCAAGGATTGGAAACCGTGGGCAACTCTCCGGAAGAGTTCAGCGAACTGATCCAGGCAGAAGTGAATAAATGGTCGAAAGTAAGCATTCCCAAATAATTACGTCATCAAACCACTACAAATCGGAGAGACACCATGAACAAGCAATGGCTCGCAGCTGCCTTGTCGATAGCGGCGCTATCGCTCGGCACAGCTACACCCGCATCAGCGCAACAATCAAGCGCCTACCCCGTTAAACCCATACGCATAATCGTGCCCTTTGCAGCCGGAGGAAGCACCGACATCCTTGCCCGCATGGCGGCAGACACCATTTCCACCGCATTGGAACAACCCGTCGTTGTCGAGAACCGTGCCGGCGCCAGCGGCAATATCGGCATGGAAGCAGTCGCGCGCGCGCAACCCGATGGATACACGCTGCTGTTCACCAGCACCAACCTTACCTTGAACCCTGCCGTGATCGACAAGGTTCCCTATGATCCCGTGAAAGACTTTTCCGGCGTCACCATGCTGGCATTCGCGCCATTGCTGCTCATCACCCGCCCCGACTTCGAGGATGGCACGCTTTCTTCGCTGATCAAGCACGGCCAGGAAAATCCCGGCAAGCTGAATTTCTCGAGCAGCGGAGCCGGTGGCGCGCCTCATCTGGCGGGGGAAATGCTGAAAATACGCACAGGCATAGACATGACGCACATTCCCTACAGCGGAGCGGCACCCGCAATCACGGATATCGTATCGGGCCAGGTGCAGATGACATTCACCACCTATGTGTCGGCCCGCGCCATGCTGCAGGCCGATCGACTCAAGGCGCTGGCCGTGGCAAGCAATGAGCGCCTGACGGTGCTGCCCGATGTGCCCACCTTTGCGGAGGCGGGACTGCCCAATTTTGAGATAGGCACAATGTTTGGCTTGCTTGCACCCAAAGGCACACCCGAGCCGGTAATCCAGGCGCTTTATGGCGCAATAAAGAAAGCCTCGGCCAGCAAAGCTTTCCAGAACAAGATTATCGAGCAAGGCGCCACCGTCGTGGTGAATACGCCGGCGGCTTACGATACATACCTACGTGAAGACGTCAGCAAATGGTCCGGATTGATCAAGCAAATCGGAAAAGTCTCGGCAAATTGAGCATTGATCCGGCGTGCCCGTGCCCGGCTCCCCGTACCGTCACCCTCGGCAAGATACTGGAGACTCCCACACGCCATAGCGCTTGATCTCCCAGTATAATCGCCGCTTATGGTGACATTCTCGATCGGACAATGGCGAGCATGGGCGCCGGAAATGCGCGACGCTGAAAGCTGGATGCAATGGGCGAACAACCCTTATTGTCCATTGGCAGACCACGAGTCGCCTGAACTCAATTTCCTGACTCCCGTGCAGCGGCGCCGTCTAAGCCCGATGGCTCGGATGGTGTTCGATTGCGCCTGGCCGCTGGCCGACAACCGTCCATCCATGCCGCTGGTCTTCGCATCGCAG
>JAKFDW010000438.1:0-2551 GCA_036675955.1 Orrella sp.
GATGGCGTATAAAGGCCATAAGAAGATTGCGGCGCTTACCGCCTATATTGCGCCTTTCGCGCGTCTGCTCGACGACGCGCTGGACATGATATTGATAGGCGACTCCACGGCAATGGTCGGCTACGGCCTGCCCAATACGCTGTCGATCACCGCCGACCAATTGGCGGCGCATGCCGCCGCGGTAGTACGGTCTACCAGTCATGCCTGCATCATTGTCGACATGCCCTTCGGAAGCTATCAGGAATCGCCGCAGCAGGCATTTTCGAACGCTGCCAGAGTGCTGGCGATGAGCGGCGCCGACGGCGTCAAGATGGAGGGCGGTGCCGCTCTTGCCGACACCACGCGCTTTCTGGTGGATCGCGGAATTCCGGTGCTGGCGCACGTGGGCCTTATGCCTCAATACGTGAACACCATGGGCGGCTTCAAGGCGCAGGGCATGAGCGATGAATCGGCCGAACGCATACTCCAGGATGCGCTGGCGCACGAAAAGGCGGGCGCGTTCGGCATAGTGCTGGAAGGCGTTGCCGAAGCGCTGGGTCGGCGCATTACCGAAGAACTCGCTGTTCCTACCATCGGTATCGGCGCCTCGCCCGCCTGCGACGGCCAGATCCTGGTCACGGAAGACATCCTGGGCTTGAGCGGTTCACGCATTCCTAAATTCGCGCGCCAGTATTCAGACGTGGGTGTTGTTATACGGTCTGCGGTGGAACAGTATGCTGCCGATGTCCGGGACGGCACGTTTCCGTCTATGGAAAACTGTTTCGGGGTAAAGAAGTCGTAGTAGGGTAACCATATTAATAACTGGTTACTATGTAAAACAAACATGTCAATCATTGCAAAATGTATAATACACATATTTGCAATCCGCATTCACCCTTAGCCGACGTCGACGCTTATTATGGAAATTCGCCAACTCGAGGCATTCGCCGCTGTCTATTCCGCCGGAAGCGTAACGTCGGCAGCGCGCCTGCTCGACCGTTCGCAGCCGGTAGTCAGCCGGCAACTTCAAGATCTTGAGCATGAATTGGGTTTCACGCTATTCACGCGCACGCGTCCCCAGGTAACACTCACCGACCAGGGGCGCCAGTTTTATGAAGAAGTGCACAACGTGCTGGCGGGCCTGCAGCAACTCGACACCCGAACGCGCGAAATCGCACGTGGCCAGCCGCGGCCACTGCGCGTGGTTGCCAACACGTCTCTGTGCACATCGCTGGCTGCAACCGTTTTAGGCCGGCTCGAGCGCAGCAGTCCTATTTTTGCGGACAAGATGCAAATCGATATGGCGCGGCCCAATCAAGTCCCGAATCTGGTGGCGGACGGTCTGGCAGATATCGGAATCACCAGCCTTCCCATCGATCTCGGCCGCTGCCACTTGCACTGGTCGGGACAAGCGCCCTGCCTGGTGGCGGTGCCGGTCGATCACCCTTTGGCCGGGAATGAAGTCATTCGGGCGGCCGACCTGGGCACGTTCACCGTAATTTCCCTGTCCAATGTCTCTGGCTTGCGGCATCGGCTGTCGACGGCCCTGCTTCAGAACAGCGGCGCCAATCCGCGGCGGCATATCGAAACGACGTCTTATTTGAATGCGCTGGCGCTGGTTCGTGCCGGAGTAGGCATAGCGCTTGTCGATCCGTTCACGGCGGCGGCTTTCAGGCCCGATGGCGTGGTATACCGCCAGTTCGATGCGCACGTCCCATATATGATGGGCATCATCACGCATCGTGATCGCGTGGTACCCGACGACGGGCAACGCTTCATTCAGGCCATGTGGGACTATGCCAATGAATGCATTCCCCAATTCGCGCCCGGCGACCTGAGCGGGCTTCCGACGATTCCTCAGCCGTTCTCGCTGTCTTCAGACCAGGTTAGTGATACGCTTTAGGCCGTAACAGCACTATTGTCCGCTCATGACTAGCCTTATTTCTTCAAGCCCTTGCGGCTTGCCTGCCCTGGAGCAACGCCTGGGTCAGGACCTCGCCTGGCTCGACCTGCCGGCCAAAGCCTGGGTGCCACCGGGCACCGTAAACAAGCAGGAGCTGCTCGATGTGGCTGTCATCGGCGCTGGCATGGCCGGCCTTGCCGCCGCTGCATCGCTGGTCAATCTGGGCATACGCGCACGCGTGTTCGACAGCGCGCCCGAGGGCTTTGAAGGGCCGTGGGCCACGACTGCACGCATGGAGACTTTACGTTCTCCCAAGCAATTGACCGGTCCGGCGCTCGGCTTGGCGGCATTGACTTTTCGCGCCTGGTTCGAGGCACAATTCGGTACGGCAGCCTGGGACGCGCTGGACAAGATTCCACGTCTTCAATGGATGGACTACCTGCGCTGGTACCGTCGCGTCATGAAGATCGATGTCCGCAACGAGCACAGAGTCGCCAATATAGTTCCCCATGCCGATTACGTCGAACTGCAAATGCAAACGCCCTCTGCCGAGCTATCGGTATATGCGCGGCGCGTGGTGCTTGCCACGGGCCGGGCAGGGCTGGGCGGTGCAAGTGTCCCCGATTTTGTCAGGTCGATTCCGCGCGAGCGCTGGGCGCATTCATCCGA
>JAKFDW010000439.1:0-3388 GCA_036675955.1 Orrella sp.
GACCGTTCGGTAGGCGGGCTTACCAGCCGCGACCAGATGGTGGGACCATGGCAAGTGCCGGTAGCCGATTGCGCCGTCACCCTGGCGGACTACGAAGGCGTACGCGGTGAAGCGATGGCCATGGGCGAGCGCACACCGCTGGCCATGATCGATGCGCCGGCTTCTGGCCGAATGGCCATTGCCGAAGCCCTGACTAACCTGGTGGCCAGCGACGTGCAGTCGCTGAAAGACATCAAGCTTTCCGCCAACTGGATGGCGGCCTGCGGCGCAGCCGGCCAGGATGCGGCCCTGTACGATACTGTCTCGGCAGTAAGCGATTGGTGCCAGCAACTGGGCTTGTCCATACCGGTGGGCAAAGACTCGTTATCCATGCGTACCTCTTGGCCGCATGATGGCGAGCCGCGCGAAGTACTTGCGCCGGTTTCGCTCATTGTCACTGCATTCGCACCTGTCGCGGACGTTCGCGCCACCCTGACACCGCAGTTGCGCACGGACGCGGGCGATACGGCGCTCATTCTTATCGACCTGGGCTTCGGGCAGCAACGTCTGGGCGCGTCCATCCTGGCACAGGCATTCAGTCGGGTCGGCGTTACGGTGCCCGACATTACCGACGCGACGGCATTGGTCGCGTTCTTCAAGGTGCTGCGCCAGCTCGCTTCCGATAGGCACATCCTGGCCTATCACGACCGTTCCGACGGCGGCTTACTGGCGACTGTATGCGAGATGGCGTTCGCCGGGCGTGTCGGCGTTTCCATCAACCTCGATATGCTCACCATCGATCCCGTCGCGGCTGACTGGGGCGACTATAAGATCCGTCCCGAACAAATCTCGGTGCAGCGCGACGAACTTACGCTCAAGGCCTTGTTTGCCGAGGAGGCCGGCGCCGTTATCCAGGTACCGCTCGCACAGCGCGATATCGTGTTGCAGCAGCTGCGTGCGCACGGCCTGTCGGCGTATAGCCACGTAATCGGCAGCCTGAACAAGCAGGACGAAATACAGATATTCCGTGACGGCAACTGCATATATCAGAAGTCGCGCGTTGAATTGGGCCAGCAATGGAGCGAAGTCAGCCGGCGCATCATGGCGCTGCGCGACAACCCCGATTGCGCCCAGTCCGAGTTCGATACGTGGAAAAATGATTCCGACCCAGGCATGACGCCAGTGGTAGCCTTCGACCCCCAGGAAGATGTGGCCGCGCCGTATATCCTGACCGGAAAACGGCCCAAAGTCGCCATCCTGCGCGAACAAGGGTGCAACAGCCAGGTCGAGATGGCCTGGGCCTTTGACAAGGCCGGCTTCGAAGCGCAGGACGTGCACATGACCGACCTCTTGTCGGGGCGAGCCCGCCTGGACGATATACAGGGATTGGTCGCCGTGGGCGGCTTCAGCTACGGCGACGTGCTGGGCGCAGGCGAAGGCTGGGCGCGCACCATACGCTATAACAATCAGCTGGCCGACCAGTTCGCCGCCTACTTCGGACGGACAGACACCTTTGCGCTGGGCGTCTGCAATGGCTGTCAGATGATGGCCGCGCTGGCCAGCATGATTCCGGGAGCGCAACATTGGCCGCGCTTCACGCGCAACCAGTCCGAAAAGTACGAGGCTCGCCTGTCGCTGGTCGAGATTCCCGAATCGCCTTCCTTGTTCATGCAGGGTGTGGCCGGCACGCGCGTGCCGGTAGCCGTTGCGCACGGCGAGGGCTACGCAGACTTTTCAGCGCAGGGCGATCTTTCAAAAGTAAAGAGCGCACTGAACTACGTCGATAATCGGGGTCAACGTACCGAACACTATCCATCCAATCCCAATGGCAGCCCGCAAGGCCTGACGGGCGTCACCACGGAAGACGGGCGTTTCACGGTGCTCATGCCTCATCCAGAACGCGTCACGCGAAATGTCATGATGTCCTGGGCCCCCGAAAACTGGGGGCCGCGGGATACAGGCGGCAAGGATACCCCTCATGGAGGCTATAGCCCGTGGCTGCGCATGTTCCGTAACGCGCGAGTGTGGCTGGGATGATAGGTAAAGACCCTAGGTTCGCGTATAATCTTGCTTTGCACGGAGCTAGTTCATGCGTCTAATCAAAAAAGCGCTCACCTTCGACGATGTGTTGTTGGTTCCCGCGTATTCCGATATATTGCCTCGCGATACATCACTTGCCACCCGCTTTACCCGCGACATCACGCTGAATATCCCGCTGGTCTCCGCCGCAATGGATACCGTGACCGAAGCGCGACTGGCCATCGCCATGGCTCAGGAAGGCGGAATAGGCATCGTCCACAAAAACCTCACCGCCGACCAGCAGGCGCGTGAAGTCGCCCGCGTCAAGCGCCATGAGTTCGGCATAGTGATCGATCCGGTCACCGTCACGCCCACCATGAAAGTGCGCGATGCCATCGCCTTGCAGCGCCAGCACGGCTTTTCGGGCCTGCCGGTCGTAGAGGCAGGCAAGCTGGTGGGCATCGTCACCAATCGCGATCTGCGATTCGAAGACAGGCTCGATCTTCCCTTGCGCGACATCATGACGCCGCAAGATCGCCTGATCACCATGAAAGAGGGCGCAACGCTCGACGAAGCGCAGTCGCTCATGCACAAGCACCGCCTGGAGCGCGTGCTCATCGTCAACGACAAGTTCCAGTTGCGCGGCCTGGCCACGGTCAAGGACATCGTCAAGAACACTGAACATCCCAGCGCTTCCAAAGACAGCCAGGGCCAGCTGCGCGTCGGCGCCGCGGTAGGGGTGGGCGAAGGCACCGAAGAACGTGTGGAAAAGCTGGCCAACGCGGGTGTCGACGTTATCGTGGTCGATACGGCGCACGGCCACTCGGCCGGCGTTATCGAACGCGTGCGCTGGGTCAAGAAAAACTATCCAAAAATACAAGTCATCGGTGGAAATATCGCCACAGCCGGCGCCGCCAGGGCACTGGTTGAAGCGGGCGCCGATTGCGTAAAAGTGGGAATCGGCCCAGGCTCTATTTGCACCACGCGTATTGTTGCCGGTGTAGGCGTGCCGCAAATAACGGCCATTGCCGATGTTGCCAAGGCGCTTGAAGGCACCGGTGTGCCACTGATTGCCGATGGCGGCATCCGCTATTCGGGCGACGTTTCCAAGGCGCTGGCGGCAGGCGCTTCGGCCTGCATGATGGGCGGCATGTTCGCAGGCACCGAAGAGGCGCCGGGCGAAGTCGTCCTGTTCCAGGGCAGGTCCTATAAATCATATCGCGGCATGGGCAGCCTGGGCGCCATGGCCGACGGTTCCGCCGATCGGTATTTTCAGGATCCCAACAACAATGTCGACAAGCTGGTTCCCGAGGGCATAGAAGGCCGCGTTCCCTACAAAGGCAGCGTCATTGCCATCATTTATCAACTGATAGGCGGCATTCGCGCTTCC
>JAKFDW010000440.1:0-5169 GCA_036675955.1 Orrella sp.
AGGGATCACGCTGGTGGATCATGGTTCGGGGAAATCGTACCTGGGTTTCATTCTGTACGACCTGTTCTTCAAGCAACTGAAAGACCAGTCCCGCCTGTACGGCATCGAAACCCGGGAAGAGCTCGTCAAGAGTGCTGCCGAGCTGGCGCAGCGCCTGGGCTTCACGGGCATGTCGTTCCTGAACCTTTCAGTCGCCGACTCCATTTCCTCCGACCTGCTTCCTTCCCGCGTGGATATCGTTACAGCGCTGCATGCTTGTAATACCGCCACCGACGACGCCATACGGTTCGCCTTGCACAAGCAGGCCAAATACATAGTCGTGGTTCCGTGTTGCCAAGCCGAAGTGGCCGGTGTGCTGCGCCGCAAGAAGGCCATGTCGCTGGGAGCGGGTGCCTTGGCGGAAATTTGGCGCCATCCTTTGCACACGCGCGAATTCGGCAGCCAGGCCACCAATGTATTGCGCAGCCTGCAACTGGAAGCTCATGGCTACCAGGTCACCGTTACCGAACTGGTGGGCTGGGAGCATTCGATGAAAAATGAATTGATCATCGCTACCTACAAGAATCTGCCACGGCGCAAGGCAGCCGAACGGCTTGAAAGCCTGCTCGATTTGTTAGGACTGCAGGAAATGCGCGATCGCTTTTTCGTGCCTTCAGAACCAGCCGAACAGGCCGCCGCTGTTTAATTCTTTCTCGCAACTTCTGTACTGGGCGCCGAAGCGTTCGGCGCGTTGCTTCACAATGGTGGAAACACGCTTGAGCCAGGGCTTGCGATCATAGCTGCGGTTGCGGTAACCCGTCCAGCCCTCGTGATAGTTCAGGTACTGCCCGTAAGCGTCCCATTTTGAGACGCCGTTCACGCGTTGAGTCTTGCTGATGTACCACCCCATGAAGTCCAGTGCATCGTCAAAATCGTCGCGGCTTGAAAGCCAACCGCCGGCCTCGCGCTGGTAGTCGTCCCAGGTTTCATCCTTGGCCTGTGCATAGCCATAGGCGGAACTGACCCGTCCCCAGGGAATAAACCCCAGCAAATAGTCGCGGGGCGGCAGGGCGTCTTCACGAAAGCTGGACTCCTGGTACATCATGGCCATGGGCACTTGGGGCGGAACACCCCATTTGTCGCGCACATTCAAGGCTGCTTCATGCCATTCCGGTTTCTCGCGGAATATGGCGCACAGATTCTCCGGATCCGACGGCGGCACTGTCGCGCAACCAGCAAGCATCAACAAGGGCAGCCCGCAAACGAGTCCTCGCATCGATTTTTCTACCTTTCAGCCTTGATTGATGTGTTGTGTGCCGGGGAAGGTCATGTCCTGGTAGCGGACAATCCCGCCTTTTCGGACCAGACGGTATCCCAACCACAGCAACAGGAACAGCGGAATACCTATGTACGTCGCCAGGGCCCCGTGCCAGTCGATCCTGGCCTGCAGGAATGCCTGGTAATTCTGGCCCAGCGTGATGATCAGGCACAGTACGAAGGCAAACATTGGCCCGAACGGGAAAAACCGGGACAGGTAAGGCAGTTCGGCAAGATCCCGTCCCTGCTGCACGTAGCCGCGGCGGAAACGGTAGTGGCTGATCGCTATGCCCAACCAGGCAATGAATCCCGTCATGCCCGACGTATTGAGCAGCCAGATGTAGACACGCGTCGGACTGTACACCGAGCTCAGGAAGCACAGCGCCGCGACGACAGTGGTCGCAATCAATGCGTAGCGCGGTACGCCGCT
Organism: Orrella sp.; assembly: GCA_036675955.1. Lineage (GTDB taxonomy): Bacteria > Pseudomonadota > Gammaproteobacteria > Burkholderiales > Burkholderiaceae_B > Pollutimonas. The sequence goes on from JAKFDW010000440.1 coordinate 1,727, forward strand.
ATGCGTCAAGCGTGAGAATATTTTCGGTGCCTTGCCCTCTGCGGCCAGATTGAACAGCATTCGCGTCGAGGCATACATGCCAGAATTTCCGGCTGACAATACGGACGTGAGAACCACCGCATTCATCAATGCCGCGGCGGACAAGAGCCCCGCCTTTTCGAACACCAGCGTGAACGGGCTGACGCTGATGTCGGTCACATCGTTGCGCAAGAGCTGTGGGTCGGTATAGGGAATAAGAGACCCGATGATCAGGATGGCGAAAACGTAAAACAGCAGTATCCGCCAGAAGATTTGTCTAATGGCGCGCGGAATATTGTGCGCGGGATTTTCGGATTCTCCGGCGGCCACGCCGATGAGTTCCGTCCCCTGAAAGGAAAATCCCACTATCATCGCTACGCCTATCATGGCGGCAAACCCGCCGGGAAAGGGCGCGTCGCCAACGGTCCAGTTCTTCAGTCCCGCATCTTCGCCGCCCTGCAAAATGCCGGTAATCATCAGCAAGCCCGTGACGATGAAGACCAGCACGGTGACCACTTTGATGGCGGCGAACCAGTATTCCGCTTCTCCAAACGCCTTGACGGAAATGGAATTGATCAGGAACATCAACAGCAGGAACAAGGCGCTCCAGAAAATGCCGGGAACGTCGGGCAGCCAATAGCTCATGACCAGTTGTGCCGCCACCAGATCGACGGCGATAGTCACCGCCCAGTTGTACCAATAGTTCCAACCGAGTGCGAAGCCGAATCCTTCATCCACGTAATGGGCGCCATAGGTGGCAAACGACCCGGAAACAGGCATGTAGGCGGCCAGTTCGCCCAGGCTGGTCATCAGGAAATACACCATCAGCCCCACCAATATGTAGGAAAGCAGCGCACCGCCGGGACCGGCCTGTGAGATCGTCGCGCCCGAGGCAACGAACAGGCCGGTGCCAATGGAACCGCCAATGGCGATCATGGAGAGGTGGCGCGCTTTGAGTTCTCGGCGCAAATGGGGGGCGCCGCCTGACGAGGACGTTTGGTTTTCTTTTATGGACATGGGTACCGGACTTGGGAGTTGCGCCCAATATAGTAATCCATGCGGCTCAGGCGGATACCAACCGGCGCGCCCCGTGCGTCGGCACGATAGTTGCTGTCGGCATGACAGCGCGGACGGGACGAATCTGTTGTCCGTGCGCGGTATCGTTACTCAACAGGAGATTTAAATGAAGAAAATAGTCTGGTTTCCTATAGTCCTGGCTTTCGCGGCATTCACGGCGGGTTGCAACACAATGGAAGGGGCCGGCGAAGATATCGAGCGCGGCGGCGAAAAAATCCAGCAGCAGGCCCGATAGTCCTGGCAGTAGCGAGCCTTCGGGCTTGATCTAGAAAAGGGCCCCAGGATCTGGATTCGAATCCCAGCGCCTGGGGCCCTCAATTTCATCCGGGAGTCTTACGCAGCCTTGCTTCTATCCCCGGTCGCATTGTCGATACGGGCCAGAAAACGAAGGTTGCCACGGCTATGCGGCTTCAAGGCGAGCCGTTCGTTGGCCAGGCAGGTGGCCAGGTTGAAATTTCCACCGCGGATTGCAGCTTCCATCAAGGTCAAGTCGATTATGTCGCGTTGCGCATGGCTTCCGCCAAAACTGTTGGCGATGAAGCGCGCGCTGTGCAAGCGTTGAACCGCGGTGTGATAGTCCTTGCGCCAGAAGGCGGTAAAGCCCTCGATCAATGGGATGGCTGTCAAGCGCGTCCATTCCGCCACCTCGGTCTGCCCATTGCCCGCCTTTCGCAATTCCTGGAGATTGCGCGCGATATCGTCATCCCGGCCGGCGCCAAGGCAGGTCATCGCCGCATGCCAATCGTTGAAGGGATACGACTTTCCATCTGCATGCGGTTCCCAGCAGCATGCCACTTCCGACCATCGATCTCCGACGTCGATGCCCGCCAGGTGCAGGCGCCACAGCATGGCGGATGCGTCGACCAATTCCAGGGCAATCTGGCTTTGATTGCCACGGATCCCGGAGTCGTAGATAGCCAGTGCTTCATCGCCGCGGCCGAGCTCCACAAGATAGACTGCCTGATGCCACCAATTATGGACTTTGAAGAAATTATCATTATCGGCCCAGTACGGCTGGCGCGTGGCCATCCAGTCCACTCCTTCCTGAGTGCGTCCCTGCATCTCCATGACGTGGGCGACGGCATGGTGGGCCCAGGAATCCAGAGGCTGCAACTCAATGGCGCGGCGTCCTTTTTCCTCCGCCCCCGCATAGTCTCCGGCTTCCTCGAGCCCAAACGCGTACATGCCGAGCACAAGGGAGTAGCCGGGTATATCGGGCGACCAGGCGGGTAACACCCGGGCGATGCGATCGCGCAGGTTTCTGGCGCAGGCGCGATAGAAATCCATGAGGTGGCCGCCATGCAGGGCCACCATATCCAAAGGATAGTCGGCGTTGTGCATATCCAGGGCCTCGGCGGCTGCCGTCCATTGGCCGTTCAACATGAGACCCAGCGCACGAACGTGCGAGGCCTCGCGGTCGTCAAGCTGCATGTTGGTCAATTTTCTGACGATGGCCTTCGCGCACTCGTTGGCGGCCGGCTCGGTTGCCATTCCGACCATGTAGGCCTTCAAAATATATGCCATGGCGAAATCGGGCGCTGTCTCAATGGCCCGGTCCACCATGCCCACCGGATCCTCCCGGTAAAGCGCAAAGCATGCCTGCGCCCGACTGTATTGCTCCGCCGCCTCTACTGTTGCCCCGGAAAGCCTATTGCCCTGCTGGTCTGTAATCATTAGTTTCTCTCTTCCATGTGGACTCGCATGGACATCTAAAACTGATGCGAGCATAGTATTAACACTTGATTCGCCATCGCTTCATGCAGATGAGTGAGGACAAGCTTAAGAGACGGCACGGATCAGAACCATGTGCAAGACGCCGGTTCTTTTGACTATGCCGCCGCCGATTTCGCGGGGTGACTTGCGATGAGCACCGTTTTCGATACCTTGCGGGGAACACGGCTGACCGGAGGCGTTTTTCTCGATGCCGAATTTTCAGCGCCCTGGTGCGTGACGGCGCAAGTGACGCCGGAAGATTGTCGTCCGTTCATGCACGTCCCGCAGCACATCATCGCGTATCACTATGTTGCCAGGGGACATTGTGTGGTGGCTGTAAAGGGCCAGGCGCCGGCGGCAGTCAGCGGAGGTGAAATTATTATTCTGCCCCGCAATCATCCTCACCTGCTTGCCAGTGCACTGGACGTAGTGCCAGTGTGTGCGGACCACCTTATTCAGCCCGGGACAGGCGGGGGACCGGCCCGCATTGTCTACGGCGGAGGTGGCGAGGCCACGCATATCCTCTGCGGCTTTCTCGGCACCGACACACCGCAAGCCTCCACGATTGCAATGCTGCCTGATCTTTTGACGCTGAGCCCGGCAGACTGGCCCGCGGCCGGATGGATAGAGAGCTC
>JAKFDW010000441.1:0-6272 GCA_036675955.1 Orrella sp.
GAGCTGGCCATGAGCCGCGGGGAGGTCGCATGAGCCTGATTGCCGATTTGACCTCCAGCGTCAATGCCGTGAAGCCGGGTCGGACCACCATGCCCAGCTTTGATGTTTCGATGATAATCGCGGCGAGCACCCTGGTGTTGTTCGGCTTGCTCATGGTCTATTCGGCATCGATCGCGCTGGCCGATGGGCCGCGCTATGAAAGCTATGGCCGTTTTTATTTTGTGATCCGGCATGGCCTGTTCATCCTGGTGGGCATGTTTTCCGCGTTGTTCGCCCTGAGCATACCCATGAAGGTCTGGCAGAAGTTTGCCGTGCCCCTGTTTCTGCTTTGTCTGCTGCTGCTGGTGATCGTGCTGATTCCCGGCATAGGGCGCGAGGTGAATGGGGCGCGGCGCTGGCTTCCCGTGGGACCGATCAGTTTCCAGCCCTCAGAGCTGATGAAGCTTACCGTGCTGCTCTATGCGGCCGACTACACGGTGCGCAAGCAAGAGCACATGCAAAATTTTGTGCGCGGCTTTCTGCCCATGGCTTGCGCTTTGGCGGTGGTGGGCATGGTGCTGCTGCTGGAGCCGGACCTGGGTGCCTTCATGGTGATTGTCGCGATCGCCGTCGGCATTCTTTTTATCGGCGGCATCAATGGAAAATTGTTTTCCGCACTGCTGGGCATAATGGTCGGCAGCTTCCTGTTGCTTATCTGGCTGTCACCCTGGCGCCGTGAACGCTTGTTCGTTTACCTGGACCCATGGAATCCGGACAACGCCTATGGCAGCGCCTATCAGCTGTCGCATTCGCTTATCGCGCTCGGACGGGGAGAATGGTTCGGTGTCGGCCTGGGGGCCAGCGTAGAAAAATTGCATTACCTGCCCGAGGCGCACACGGACTTTATTGTTGCCGTGATAGGCGAGGAATTGGGTTTTATCGGTCTCAGTTGCCTGATCGCAGTATTTGTTTTCATCATCTGGCGCGGGTTCGAAATAGGCCGCCAGGCCATCGCCATGGAACGCATATTCAACGGCCTGGTCGCCCAGGGCGTGGCCCTGTGGTTCGGCGTCCAGGCTTTCATCAACATTGGCGTCTGCGTCGGTCTCCTGCCGACCAAAGGCCTGACGCTGCCCATGGTCAGTTACGGCGGGTCGGGCATTGTGATGAATCTGGTAGCGATGGCCCTGCTGCTGCGTGTCGATTTTGAGAATCGCAATCTGATGCGAGGCAAACGCACATGAGTACATCTCCTATCCTGATGATCATGGCTGGCGGCACCGGCGGGCACATCATGCCGGGCCTGGCCGTTGCGCACGAGATGCAGGCGCGCGGGTGGAAGGTGTATTGGCTGGGCCATCCCGAACGGATGGAGGGAAAGCTGGTTCCGCCCCAGGGATTCGAACTCGTTCCCTTGCGGTTCGCCGGCCTCAGGGGCAAAGGCGTTCTTGCTTTGCTGAAGCTGCCGTTTACCCTCTTGCGTGCCTGCATGCAGGCGCGCAAAGCGCTGGGACGGGTGAAGCCGGATGTGGTGCTGGGCATGGGCGGCTATGTCGCTTTTCCCGGCGGCCTGATGGCGGCAGTGCGGCGCACTCCCGTCGTCATACATGAACAAAATGCCGTGGCCGGGACGGCAAACCGCTGGCTCGCAAAAATGGCGAGCAAGGTCCTGGTCGGTTTCCCTGGCGCACTGCCGGGCGCCGTGATGGTGGGCAATCCGGTCAGACAGGCTCTGGCTCAAGCCGCGCCGGCCGCACAGCGCTATGCACAGCGCCAAGGTCCTTTGCGGGTTCTGGTGGTAGGAGGCAGCCTGGGTGCAGCGGCATTGAACACAGTGGTTCCGAAGGCCTTGGCCCAGGTGCCCGAAGTCGAACGCCCTGTCGTCACCCATCAGGCGGGCCAGCAACACCTGGACGCCTTGCGCGATGCCTACCGGAATCTTGGCGTCCAGGCGGAGTGCCACGCTTTTATCGACGATATGGCGGGCGCACTGTCGGAGGCCGATGTGGTGATCTGCCGGGCGGGCGCCATGGCGGTGGCCGAAGTGGCGGTCGTTGGCGTCGCGGCCCTTTTTGTACCGCTGCCGCACGCCATAGACGATCATCAGACGGCAAACGCCCGTTATTTGAGCGACTGCCATGGCGGGTGGTTGCAGAAACAATCCGAGCTGACGCCTGAGTGGCTTGCGCAGTGGTTGCGCGGGCTTACCCGCGGCCAGCTGGCGGAAGTCGCCCGTCACGCGCATGAACACGCTTGCTTGAATGCAACCCAGCAAATTGCTGACGCGTGCGAACAACTAGTTGGGAGACGTGCGTGAAGCATCGTATTCAAAGCATACATTTCGTGGGCATAGGCGGATCGGGGATGAGCGGCATCGCCGAAGTGATGCTGACCCTGGGCTATTCCATAAGCGGTTCCGACATACAGGAGTCCGCAGTAACCCGCCGGCTGTCCGCGCTCGGCGCGCGCATCACCATCGGCCACCTTGCAGAAAACATCAAAGGCGCCGGCGCCATCGTCACGTCGACGGCGGTATCCAACGACAATGCCGAGGTGCTTGCCGCGCGCGCGGCGCGCATTCCGGTTGTGCCCCGGGCCCTGATGCTGGCGGAGCTTATGCGCCTGAAACGCGGCATCGCTGTCGCCGGAACACATGGGAAAACCACAACGACCAGCCTGGTGGCCAGCGTGCTGGCGGCAGGCGATCTGGATCCGACCTTCGTGATCGGCGGACGGTTGAACTCGGCGGGCGCCAATGCGCGGCTGGGGCAGGGCGACTTCATTGTGGTGGAGGCTGACGAATCCGATGCGTCTTTCCTGAACCTCCTTCCGGTGATGGCCATCATCACCAATATCGATGTCGACCATATGGACACCTATGGCCACGACGTCGCCCGCCTCAAAAGCGCATTCATCGAATTCACGCATCGTCTGCCTTTTTACGGCACGGCGGTCCTGTGTAGCGACGACGCCAATGTCAGAGAAATCATTCCCTTTGTTTCGCGTCCTGTCACGACCTATGGCATCGATACAGACGCCCAGGTCCGGGCGGTCAATCTGCAGGCCGAAGGCACCGTAATGCGATTCGATGTGGAGCGCCAGGGCGCGACCGGCATGTTGCCGGTAATTTCAATAGCACTGAACCTGCCTGGCCGCCACAACGTACTCAATGCCCTGGCGGCGATTGCCGTCGCCACCGAGCTGGGCGTCCCGGATGCGGCCATAGCAAGCGCCCTGGCCGGCTTCAATGGCGTGGGGCGCCGGTTCACCCAGGTCGGTGATTTTCCCGTGGCGCAACAGCATGGCGGCGGCAGCTTCACGCTCATCGACGACTATGGCCATCACCCCGTGGAAATGGCAGCGACATTGGCAGCGGCACGCGGGGCCTGGCCGCAGCGGCGCATCGTGCTGGCTTTCCAGCCGCACCGGTACACCCGTACGCGTGATTGCTTCGAGGATTTTGTGCATGTATTGGGTTCGTCCGATGCCGTGTTGTTGACGGATGTGTATCCGGCAGGCGAGCAAGCTCTTGTTGCCGCCGACGGCAGGGCGCTGGCGCGCGCCTTGCGGGTCGCCGGACGCGTGGAGCCGGTATTCGTGGAACACGTGGCTGACCTTCCACAGGCTATTTTGGACTTCGCCCGTGACGGCGATGTGGTTGTAGTGATGGGGGCCGGCTCGATCAGCCGCGTGCCCGCGCAAGTAGGAGAGCTCGCATGAACGGAAATTTTGGCCGCGTTGGCGTGTTGTACGGCGGCCGGTCGGCGGAGCGCGAGGTTTCTCTGATGTCGGGCCATGGCGTGCACGAAGCCTTGCGCAGCGTCGGCATCGATGCCCATCTGTTCGATACGGGCCGGTATACGCTGGTGGATTTGATCGGCGCGGGCTTCGACCGTGTATTCATTGCCCTGCACGGTCGCTACGGCGAAGACGGCACCCTTCAAGGCGCGCTGGAATTGCTGAATCTGCCCTATACCGGCAGCGGTCCGCTCGGATCCAGCCTGGCAATGGACAAGATCATGACCAAGAAGGTGTGGTTGCAGCATCAGTTGCCCACTCCGGCGTTCGCGGTGCTGACCGCCGACTCCGACCTGGAACGCGTTGCCGGGGAAATCGGACTGCCTCTTATCGTGAAGCCTCCGCATGAAGGGTCGACACTGGGCGTGACCAAGGTCGATGGGCTGGCCGAATTGCGTCGGGCCTATGAACTCGCGGCTCAATACGACGAAGAGGTCCTGGCCGAGCAGTTCATCGAGGGCCGCGAGCTTACCGTAGCCATCCTGGGAAAAGGCAAATCGGCACGGGCTTTGCCCATCATCGAAATTGTCGCGCCTGACGGCAACTACGACTACGAACACAAATATGTATCAAACGATACCCAATACATTTGTCCCGCGCAGCTCGATGCGTCGCTTACCGAGTCCATTCTGCGCATTGCCGAGCAAGCTTACGTCGCGCTGTCATGCGAAGGCTGGGGGCGGGCCGACTTTATGCTGGACGCCGCCGGCAAGCCCTGGTTGCTGGAAATGAATACGTCGCCGGGAATGACCACCCATTCGCTGGTCCCGATGGGCGCCAAAGCCGCCGGGATGACCTATGCGGAGCTTTGCGTGGCGATATTGTCTACCGCTCGCTGCAAGGTGCAGCAAACCTCAGTCGCCTGAACAGGAATTTATTGTGTTTTCCGATCCTCGCCTCACTAACTTCATCGCGAATACGCTGGCACTGCTGGCCGTATTGGCAATGATCGTGGGCGTGGTCGTCTGGATTGCGCAGCGCCCCTATTTCCAGATTGCGCAGATCCGGATAGCGCCGATGCAGACCGATACACTGAATTACGTCTCTGCAGCGACGGTTCGGGCGACAATAGCCAGCAAAATAAAAGGCAACTTCTTTTCAGTCGACCTGGATGACACGAGGGAATTGATCGAGACGGTGCCCTGGGTTCGCCATGCACGCGTGCGCCGCGTCTGGCCGGGCGAACTATTCGTGCAGATCGAAGAGCAGCAGCCCCTGGCATTGTGGAACGAAGATCAAATGATCAACACATGGGGCGAGGCGTTTGCCGCGAACCAGGGTGAGCTCGACGATGAGGCGGATCTTCCGCAACTCCATGGTCCCGACAGTTCCGAGCGGTTGGTCGTTCAGCGCTACGCTGAAATTGCGCGCTGGTTTGCGCCCTTAAGCCTGCGCGTGCGCGAAGTTACGCTCAGTCCTCGATATGCCTGGGATGTCAAGCTGTCCGACGGCACCCATTTGAGCCTCGGACGCGATCCGGCCGCCGATATGGCCGACCCTCACGGGCGATCGGGGGCGCTGCCGTTCGCGGCGCGTATCGAGCGTTTTGTTCATGCCTGGCCAGTGCTTACCCAAAGGCTCGATGGTCGTGCGATCAGCTATGCCGATTTACGTTATCCCAACGGATTTGCCATCACGTTGGCCCCTGTTTCAACTCCACCTACCAAATAGAAGATTATGACCCGTGACATCAAGGACCTGATCGTTGCACTCGATATCGGCACCAGCAAAGTGGTGGCCGTAGTGGCTGAGATATTGCCAGAAGGGCGTTTCGAAGTACTGGGCCTGGGCCAACACGAATCCCAGGGGATGCGTAAAGGCGTCGTTGTCAATATCGAATCGACCGTCAATTCGATTCAACGGGCTCTCGAAGAGGCCGAGCTGATGGCCGACTGCAAGATCCGCGAAGTCTATACAGGAATTGCCGGCAGCCATATCACCAGCTTCAATTCAAGCGGAATGGTGGCGGTAAAAGACAAGGAAGTCACTGCGACCGATGTCGCGCGCGTGATCGAAACGGCCAAAGCCGTGAATATCCCGACGGATCAGCAGGTGCTGCATGTGCTGACCCAGGAATTTATCGTCGACTCGCAGGAAGACATACGCGAACCTATAGGCATGAGCGGCCTGCGTCTTGAAGTAAGGGTGCACATCGTGACTGGCGCCGTCAGCGCCGCACAGAACATCGTCAAATGCGTACGCCGCTGCGGACTGGAGGTGCAGGACCTGATTCTGCAACCCCTCGCGTCCAGCCTGGCCTGCCTGACATCGGACGAAAAAGAGCTGGGCGTGGTGCTGGTCGATGTTGGCGGCGGCACGACCGACGTTGCCATTTTCACTGGCGGCGCCATCAGGCATACCGCGGTGGTGCCCATTGCGGGCGACCAGATAACCAGTGATATTGCGGCCATGTTGCGCACGCCGACACCCGACGCGGAAGAAATCAAACTGCGCTTCGGAATAGCCAAGCAGGTTCTGGCCAATGCCGATGAACA
>JAKFDW010000442.1:0-2372 GCA_036675955.1 Orrella sp.
CATGGACAGCCAGCGGACCAGGCTGGCCTGGTTGCCGTCGGCCAGGGGCTTGTGCACGAAACGCTGGGTCGCCAGCCCGAGGAAGGCGACCAGCAGTGCCCAGCTGGCCAGCGGCGCGAAGGTAAAGGCACCGCCGTACAGGCCGACCACCAGCCACGCGGCCGCATAGAAGAACCCACCCGTCAACGCGCGTTGGTAGGTGTCTTCCATCTCCTGGGCAAGTCGGCGCGTCTGTACTGCTCTCATCTGTCCCGTTCCGTCCGGATTCCTTGGCGTAGGCCAGGCCCCGCAATCAAGGACGGATTGCAAGCTTCGTGCCATCGGTGATCTTGGCTATCCAGTCACAATTCCCGGACGGACCCCTTCATCAGGCGCGCTGAGCGGCAGCAAGTGACGTGAATTCGCTTGGCGGAACCCATCGGTTGTTCATGAGGCAGCCTCAAGCCCGCCGCATCGCCGGCCATCAGGAGGGGAGTGAATGGCCATGCGATGGACCGCGCTCCCCCTGTCCGCCTCACCCGGCCTGAACCTGCATCGTGGAAAGCTGCGGCACACCGGAACGCAGGAGCCACCGTCATGGCGGATACCAAGCAGAAACACAAACCGGGTCCGGAAAGCGGCTACCGCGAGCAACAGGATCCGCGCGGACAACCCGGAGAAGATCAAACCAGGGACGGCAAACAGCTCCCCGAGAACGTCGACAAGGACAAGCCCAAGCCGCGGGAGCCCTAGGGTCAACATGCGTGTCTAGAGTGCCGCGCGAGAGGTACTCCCGACGGTGTGAGGCAAGAAACCTCAATGCGCCATCGGTCGGGAATGCCTACTTGGCCCGGTGCGGCGCTGGCCTGTTTGCGGGTAGCGGCTGGGTTCGGGGCGGGCGTTTGCCGGTAACGCTGTCCCCGGTAGAGGTGACACTCGAAGCGTTGGCCGGATCCGGTTGCCTGGATGCCGACGTGCTGCCCCTTACCCGGGGCTGGGAATCGTTGACTCGGAGGGGGTAGAGGGATCCCGAACCGACATTGCGCAGGGACGACAGGCAACCCGCGAACGCGGGCATGACCAGACCCACCGTGAGGTTGTCGGTACAAGCGGTGGCATCGGATGAGCCACTGTCCACCTTGTAAGCCGCCAACCCGCCCGGGCGCGTCCTGACCAGAACCGCGTTTCCGTCGATGACCGTGGCGGTCGTGGGAACCGGCGCCACGGCCTCACGGGGAGAGGTAGTCAACCAGATTCCGTATCCGACCCGTCCCGACGCCGGTCGCAGGTCCAGGATCTTGTTGTCGAGCACCTGTGTGCCCTCGGCTCCGCGAAGGACGATGCCGACCACGTCACCGCTGTCGGATGCGATCCCGGCCACCTGGTTGCCCTGCACGACCACCCCACGCGCTGGACGCGATTCGAGCGAATCGTAGGAGGCCACGAATATTCCGAAGGCACTGTATCCGGGGTCTGCTTCGGTCAATCTCAGATCAACAATCCGGTTCATCAGGATCCGGCTTGAATCCCCGCCCACGTAGATTCCGTACTGCTGGCTGTTGCGGATCTCGTTGCCCAACAGGAGTAGTGACTGCCCCCCGGTGTTGCCCCGGATTCCGCTGTAGAAGCCATCCAGGACGCAATTGGAGACCGATACGTCCGCCAGGTTGTCAGCAATCAATATGGCCCGTCCGGTGCTATAAGCCGGTGCCTGGATCGAATGCCAACCGCAGTCCACCGCCACGCCGCTGGCCTTGATACTGATGGCGGTGGCCGAAGGGTAGGACTCGAGGGAGAGATCCGTCGACAAGGTGTAGTTGCCCGGTGCGGTGATTTCCACCGGCAAGGTGGAAATCACCCCCGGCGCGTCCATCACCACCTTGCGCGAGAGGAGCCTGGCGGGTTTTCGCGATGGCTGTTCGTCCCGATGCGCGATCGACCCCCCTGAGCGGAAATCACGGGCAGCAGAGGCCTGGGCCCAGAAAAGGCCCAGCATCGAAATGAATGCCGACGCCAGCAACGGCATGCGCAGTGCGTGCCGCGGGGTTCTGGTTGCGGAGAATCCGTGTGTATTCATGGAATCGCACTCCCGCCGATTACTGCCGCGCACATCGGCGTGTCGTTCCCTTGGTAGCCGATGAAGACGTTGTGCGCGCACAGGGAGGCGACGGGAGTGCCGGAGGCAAGCGAGCCGAACGGCTTGGGCTTGTTCGCCTGCAGTCCCTGGCCGCGATCCATCAGGACGTTGTTCTCGACGACCATGTCGATTGCGAAGCCGAAGTCTTCCGGCGCAATGCCGGAAGCGATGACGGATGCGACGTCGAAACCGGTGCTGGCGGAAATCCGGACATCCATGATCGCGTTTCCGCTGATGGTGACATCGTCGTTCGCGA
>JAKFDW010000443.1:0-3991 GCA_036675955.1 Orrella sp.
TTATCTTGCGCCGCACAAATAAACGCTATACACTTCAGTTATCGGATGTCGAAACGTGATTGCAAAGGGAAAACCCGAATCACACTGGTCTCAAGCTGTACAAGCTTTAGTAGCCCGACATGCCAAGGTTGTCTCCTCCACCCTCCTCCTTTGGTGGATTTAGCCCAAGATCGCAAGATCTTGGGCTTTTTTTTTTGTCTTCTGGCCTATGGTTTTATTCTGCGCCTTGTGTAATGTATGCCGTGGGCGATAGTTGGCGTCAAAAACAACGTTGTGCCGGTAACATTTCTTGTTGCATCTATTTCCCGCTGCGAGGGTGTCCTGTTACAAAAACATCCGATAATGTATTGCTAACTTTGTTCTTGGGGATTGTGTGATTTCGCCTCACCTTTGGGGATCTTTTACCTGGCTTTATATTTGTATTGTCGCGTTCATGGTGGGCGGGCTGATTGTCGCGTCCGAACGCTGGCATGGCGCGTTTACCGGTGACTCCGACATGTCCAAGCCGCAGGCGTCTCATTCGCGGCCTACGCCGCGCGTGGGCGGCTTGGCGGTGCTCGCTGGAACACTGGCAGGGCTTCTGGTGCTGGGCCCCAGCAACATGACGCTTACCTGGTTGTGGCCCGTCCTGTTCATTGCCGCCATGCCGGTGTTCGTGGCTGGCTTGCTTGAAGACATCACCAAGGACGTCGGCGCGGGCAAGCGCCTGATGGCGGCATTCCTCTCGGCCGCGATTGCCTGGTGGCTCTTGGGCGGCGTGTCGCGCGTGGGCCTGGACTGGGCCGACTGGATTCTGTCGTTCTGGCCCATCTCACTGTTCTTTACCATGATCGCCGTGGGGGGCTGTACGCATGCCTTGAATATTGTCGATGGCATGAATGGACTGGCCGGCATGATCGCCACGCTGATGGCAATATCGCTTGCCCTGGTCGCCTTGCAAGTCCAGGACATCCCCATTTTTCTTATTGCGGCGGCGCTGGCGTCGGCCACGCTGGGCTTTCTGGTCTGGAACTTTCCGTTCGGCCGGGTATTCCTGGGCGATGGCGGCGCGTACTTCCTGGGCTTCATGCTGGCGGAACTCGCCGTGCAACTCGTGGTGCGCAACCCCAGTGTTTCGCCATTCTATGCGCTGGCCGTGCTGTTTTATCCCGTGTTCGAGACCTTGTTTTCGATCTGGCGCCGCCGCTTCAAACGCGGGGTGCCGGTCGACCAGCCAGATGCCTTGCACCTGCATCAACTGGTGTTCCGGCGCCTGGTCCGGGTCACCTTCAGCCGTGATGGCCGGCATGCCGTGCCCGCCTTGTGCAACGCCATGGCCTCACCCTATCTTTGGGTGCTTGCCCTGATCGGCCTGGTGCCTGCCACCATCTTCTGGGATAACGCCTGGGCGCTGTGCGCCAGCCTGGCCGTCTTTGTCTGGGTATACATCTGGCTGTATTCGCGCCTGGTGTCATGGCGGGGCCCGGCATGGCTGCTGCTGCCGTCGCTGGGCCGCCACAGCCACCGCAAGTAGACCTTTTGTGTCTGCGCTCCCGTACCTTTTTTCTTTACGCACATAGCCTCGGAGAATAAGTTGGAAATTCAAGAAATCAAGCTTGCAGTCGTTGGTCTGGGCTATGTAGGCCTGCCCCTGGCAGTGGAATTCGGTAAAAAACGTTCGGTGCTGGGCTTCGATATCAATGCCCGCCGGATTGCCGAATTGAAGGACGGCCAGGACCATACCCTGGAAGTCGATTCAGATGAACTCGCCGAAGCCGCGCAGTTGCGCTTTACCAGCGAGGCGACTCACCTGGCGGAAGCCAATGTGTTCATCGTCACTGTGCCTACACCCATCGACGAGTACAAACAGCCGGATCTCACCCCACTGGTTCGCGCCAGCGAAACCATAGGCAAAGTGCTCAAGCGTGGCGATATCGTTATCTACGAATCCACCGTTTACCCTGGTGCTACCGAAGAAGAATGCGTGCCCGTCCTGGAACGCATTTCGGGCTTGCGGTTCAACGAAGACTTTTTCGCCGGCTACAGTCCGGAACGCATCAACCCGGGCGACAAGGAACACCGGGTCTCGACGATCAAGAAGGTTACCTCCGGCTCGACCCCCGAAATCGCCGACCTGGTGGATGCGCTTTATGGCCAGATCATCACCGCCGGCACGCACAAGGCGCCGTCCATACGCGTAGCCGAAGCGGCCAAGGTCATCGAAAACACACAGCGCGACGTCAACATCGCCCTTATCAACGAGCTGGCGCTGATCTTCAATAAAATGGGCATAGATACCCAGGCCGTGCTTGAAGCCGCGGGCACCAAATGGAATTTCCTGCCATTTCGTCCGGGCCTGGTCGGCGGGCATTGCATAGGCGTGGATCCCTACTACCTTACGCATAAGGCGCAGTCCATCGGCTACCACCCGGAAATCATCCTGGCGGGCCGCCGGCTGAACGACTCCATGGGCGGCTATGTTGTGTCGCAACTGGTCAAGCACATGACCAAGCGGCGTATCCAGGTGCAAGGCTCCAGGGTGCTGGTCATGGGCCTGGCCTTCAAGGAAAACTGCCCCGACCTGCGCAACACGCGCATTGTCGATATCGTCAGCGAGCTGGGCGAGTACAACATCGACGTCGACGTCTACGATCCGTGGGTCGATCCCGAAGCGGCCGTGCACGAATATGGCATTACACCTGTTGCAAGTCTGGAGGCGGGGACCTACGATGGAATTATCCTGGCTGTGTCGCATCAGGAATTTGTGGCGATGGGATGCGAGGGTATTCGCGCCCTGGGCAAGGCCGAGCACGTGCTCTACGACCTTAAGTATGTATTGAGCGCCAACGAATCCGATTTGCGGCTGTAATCCAGAAAGTTTAAAGGTGGGAACATGAGTACTCGTTATCAAGAAGTCACGGCAAGCCTGCAGACCGACCCCAAAGTCTGGCTGGTCACCGGCTGCGCCGGATTCATCGGCTCCAATCTGCTGGAAACCTTGTTGAGCATGGGCCAGAAGGTCGTCGGTCTGGACAATTTCGCCACTGGACACCAGTACAACCTGGACGAAGTCCAGAAAACCGTTACGCCCGGGCAGTGGGCCAACTTCAGCTTCCAGGAAGGCGATATCCGCGATCTCGATGCGTGCCGCAAGGCGGTGAAAGGCGTGAATTACGTGTTGCACCAGGCGGCATTGGGATCGGTGCCGCGGTCCTTGCAGGACCCCATCACCACGAACAGCGTCAATATCGACGGCTTCCTGAACATGCTGGTGGCAGCGCGCGATGAGGAAGTGCAATCCTTTGTGTACGCGGCGTCCAGTTCCACGTATGGCGACCACGAGGCCCTGCCCAAAGTCGAAGAGAATATCGGCCGGCCCCTGTCGCCTTATGCGGTAACCAAGTACGTAAATGAACTCTACGCCGACGTGTTCACGCGCTCCTACGGTTTCGGCAGCATCGGCCTGCGCTACTTCAACGTCTTCGGTAAGCGCCAGGATCCCAACGGAGCTTACGCGGCGGTTATTCCCAAGTGGGTGGCGGCCATGATACGCGGCGAAGACGTCGTTGTTAATGGCGATGGCGAGACCAGCCGCGATTTCTGCTTTATCGAGAATGTGGTTCAGGCGAATATCCTTGCCGCCCTGGCGCAGCCCGAAGGCATCAACCAAGTCTATAACGTGGCCTTCAATGCGCGCACCAGCCTGACCGAGCTGTTCGAGTACCTGGCCAAGGCCCTGGGCAACAACGGTATTGTGTACGACAAACCGCCGGTTTACAGCGACTTCCGTGCCGGCGATGTAAGGCATTCCCAGGCCGACATCAGTAAAGCGAAGCAACTGCTGGGATACGAGCCGGTGCATAACATCGTGCAGGGACTCGAAGTGTCCATGCCCTGGTACACGCAGTTCCTGCGTTAACTTGAAAACCTTAAAACAGCGACTTTCCGGCCTGCACTCCGACCACAGACGCATTGCACAAGGTGCAATGCGCGTGGCCTTTTTTTTGTTGCT
>JAKFDW010000444.1:0-1556 GCA_036675955.1 Orrella sp.
GACGACACACCGCAGTACCGCATCGAGATCGACCAGGCCAAGGCAGGCGCTTTGGGCTTGAGCATGGATCAGGTCAACAGCACGCTCTCCAGCGCCTGGGGCGGCACCTATGTGAACGATTTCATCGACAAGGGGCGGGTTAAGAAGGTCTATGCCCAGGCCGAAGCTGAATTTCGCATGGTGCCCGAGGACCTGCACAAATGGTACGCCCGCAATGCATCGGGCCAGATGGTTCCTTTCTCGGCCTTTGCAACGGCGCACTGGGAATACGGTTCGCCGCGTCTGGAGCGATACAACGGTATCCCGGCTGTGCAGATCCAGGGCGAGCCGGTACCCGGCGTAAGTTCGGGCGACGCCATGGCCGCGATGGAAGAGATTGCGGCGCAATTGCCGCCCGGTTTCGGTATTGAATGGACGGGGCTGTCGTATCAGGAACGCATGTCCGGTTCCCAGGCGCCGGCCTTGTATGCCATCTCCTTGATCGTCGTTTTTCTGTGCCTGGCCGCCTTGTATGAAAGCTGGTCCATTCCAGTCGCCGTCATGCTGGTCGTGCCCCTGGGGGTGCTTGGGGCGCTGCTCGCCGCCACCGGGCGGGGAATGTCCAACGATGTGTACTTCCAGGTGGGGCTGCTGGTAACAATAGGGCTGGCCGCGAAGAACGCCATCATGATTGTCGAGTTTGCGCGGGACCTTATGCAAGAAGGCATGGGCCTGGTCGAAGCGGCGCTGGAGGCAGCCAGGTTGCGCTTGCGTCCCATTCTGATGACATCCATCGCTTTCGGTCTGGGGGTACTTCCCCTGGCCATCAAGACGGGTGCCGGTTCGGGCAGCCAGAACGCCATCGGCACCGGCGTGCTGGGCGGAACCATTGCGGCAACGGCTCTCGGCATTTTCTTCATCCCTGTGTTCTTCGTCGTGGTGCGCCGGCTGTTCTCGTCAAAAAAGAAGGCCGATGAATCATCTACCGGCTCCACGGCAACGCTCTCCGAACAGAAGGCCTGACATGAAACATTTGTCTTTGACATCGATCGCCGCAGTGATGCTGCTGGCCGGTTGCACAAGCATGGCGCCAAGCTACCAGCAGCCAACCGCACCGGTGAGCGCGGAATGGCCCACCGGCCCAGCGTATGATCAAGAGAGCGGAGAGGCGGCGCCCACGGCCGCTGACATCGCCTGGCAGCAATTCATTCTCGATGCCGACCTGCGCAAGATTATTTCTATGGCGCTGGAGAATAATCGCGATCTTCGCATGGCGGCCCTGAATATCGATCGAGCGCGCGCGCAGTATCAAATCCGGCGCGCCGACAGTTTTCCTTCCATAGGAGTGTCCGGCTCCGGCACAAATCAGCGCCTGCCGGCTGATCTCTCCTCTACCGGCGAGGCAGGTACAAGCCGTCAATATAGTGCGGGCGTCGGCATGAGCGCATACGAGCTGGACCTGTTTGGTCGCGTGCGCAGCCTGAAGGATGAGGCCTTGCAGCGCTACCTTGCCACGCAAGAGGCGCGCAATGCCGTGCAGCTGTCGCTCGTGGCGGAATTGGCCAATGCCTATCTCA
>JAKFDW010000445.1:0-10656 GCA_036675955.1 Orrella sp.
CGGACAGCCGGCGCATTAATGCCTTAGCGCTTGTCCGTGCCCGTGTTGGCCTATGGTGCTTTCCAGGCGGGGGTCGGCGCGATGGTTGCAGCGATTCCAGTGTATGAATAACAGCATGAGAGCCGCGACCAGCAAGCCAAAGATGATGATGATTGCATTGATGGGCAAATTGAGCCATAGCATGAGGCTGTAAAGGGCCAGCATCAGCAGGATGTTCAATTGTTCATTGAAGTTCTGCACAGCGATGGAATGGCCCGCCGAAAGCAGGACATGTCCCCGATGCTGAAGCAGCGCATTCATGGGCACCACGAAAAAGCCCGATAGCCCGCCGATAAGAAGCAATACGCTGTATACGGCCCAGCGCTCATGCACAATGGGCATGAGCATCACGGCAAAGCCCATTATTACGCCTATCGGCAAGACCGATAAAGCGCGTTTCAATGGTACGCGGCCGGCCAGAACGGAGCCGCCTACCGTCCCCAGGGCGGCGACACCCATCAGCACGGAAGCCTGATCGAGGCGGTAGCCCAGATGCCGTGCACCCCATTCGATGACGATGAATTGCAGCGTGGCGCCTGCGCCCCAGAACAGAGTCGTTACAGCAAGCGATATCTGTCCTAGCTTGTCGTGCCACAGAATCCGCACGTAGCCGGCAAAGTCGGCGATGAGCGTGACAGGATTCTTATGCTGCTTGGGATAACGCACATTGGTGGCCGGTATCAGCAAGTTGGTCGCCGCCGCAAGCAAATACACCACGCCTATGCACAGAATGGCCGCTTCTGTCCGGGTATTCACCAGCGAGCTGATCGAGGGTTGGGCCAACAATGCTTCGGATACTGCGGGATTGATCAGCACTCCGCCCAGCACAGTGCCGGCGATGATGGACAGCACGGTGAGCCCTTCGATCCAGCTGTTTCCCTTTACCAGGAGTTCAGGCGGCAGCATTTCAGTGACGATGCCGTATTTGGCGGGCGAGTATGCAGCCGCCCCGATGCCCACGAGGGTGTAAGCGCAAAACACCAGGAACAACTGCTCATGGTTGCCCACGCTGAAGCTTTGACAGGTGAACATCAGCAGGCATCCCGCCACTTTGATCGCATTTGTGATGAACATTACCTTGCCTTTTGGAAAAGCATCGGCAAAGGCGCCTACAAATGCAGCCAGCGCGACGTAGGCCAGCGCGAACCACCATTTCATCATTGGCGCCATCCAGTCAGGGCCCTGCAAGTCGGCAATTAACGCTATGGCAGCGATGAGCAATGCATTGTCTGCCACGGACGAAAGCGCCTGGGCTATCATGACCAGATAAAAGCCTTTTTTCAATGGAAAGTCTCGATTGAGTGTTTAGTTGAATACCGGATGGCGCTGAAGGGCAAAATGTTAGTGAGTATAACTTTGGCCCAATGTCCTAAACTGAAAATCATAGCGTAGTTTCTTTTTGGGCATCGATCGACCCCATGCTGCGTTATCATACGTGACGGTTTCCGCTAAGCATTACACTCACGCTTTTACCTATTTTCAGATTGCCGGGATCGCGCATCCGGCGTGTCGCTCCACTCCCTTTCAATGCCCGCTTATTGTGCGTCTGACCCAAATAAAACTTGCCGGTTTCAAATCATTTGTCGAGCCGACGGTCATTCCCACGCCTAGCCAGTTGGTTGGAGTGGTGGGACCCAATGGCTGCGGCAAATCGAACATCATCGACGCGGTTCGTTGGGTGCTAGGGGAAACCAAGGCGTCGGAATTGCGCGGCGAATCCATGCAGGATGTCATCTTCAATGGATCCGGCCATCGCAAACCCGCTGCCCGGGCATCGGTGGAACTCGTATTCGACAATACAGAAGGGCGAGCCGTCGGCCAGTGGAGCACCTATGCTGAAATTGCGGTAAGGCGGGTGCTCACCCGCGATGGCGCGAGCAGCTACTACGTCAACAACCAGCAGGTACGCCGCCGCGACATTCACGACATTTTCCTCGGCACGGGACTGGGCTCCCGAGGCTACGCCATTATTGGCCAGGGGATGATCAATCGCCTGATCGAGGCGCGTCCGGAAGAACTCAGGATTTTCCTGGAGGAAGCCGCGGGTGTGTCGCGCTATAAAGAGCGGCGCCGGGAAACAGGCAATCGCCTGGCCGACACCCGCGAGAATCTCATACGCGTCGAAGACATTCTCCGCGAACTGGAGAGCCAACTCGAAAAACTCGAGGCGCAGGCCGAGGTCGCCCAGCGGTACCGCTCCTTGCAGGAAGACGGTGAACTGAAGCAGCATGCGCTATGGCTGCTGAAAGAAAATAACGCTCGCCAGGACCAGCAGGAAAAGTTTCTGGCAATAGAGCAGGCCCAAACCGAGCTCGAAGGTGCCACGGCCAGCCTGCGCGCCGGCGAGTCGGCCTTGGAATCAAGGCGCCAGGCGCACTACGCGGCCGGCGATACCGTGCATACGGCACAAGGACTGCTTTTCGAAGCGGGAGCGCAGGTAAGCCGGCTCGAGGCGGAAATCCGTCACGTGGTGGATTCGCGCAACCGGGTCCAGGCCCGTCGGGATCAACTGCAGGCGCAATTGCAGGAATGGGCGGACCAGCAATCGCATTGCACCGACCAAATCGCCCAGGCCGAGGCCGACCTTGAAACGGCAGCGGCCCGAACCGAAGAGTCGCGAGCCAGCGCCGAAGACGCGCAAGCGCATTTGCCCGATATTGAAAGCAAGCTGCGGCTTGCCGCCGTGTCACGCGACGAACTGCGCGGCGTGCTGGCACGCGTCGAACAGGATTTGGCGCTGGTTGCCCAAACGCAGCGCGATGCCGACCGCCAGCTGCAGGCGCTTGAGTTGCGCAAAGAGCGGCTCGAACAAGAGCTGCGCAATCTGAATGAACCCGACCCGGACAACATCGCGCGCCTGGCCGGCGATAGTGCCGCCATACAGGAGCAGTTGCAGGAGGCCCAGGGCCAGTTGCTGGAGCTCGAAGACCGCCTGCCTGGGCTGGACGAACAGCGTCGCGCCGCTCAAGCCGCTTCCCAGGAGGCGTCGCAGGCGGTCGCCCGCCTGGATGCGCGCCTCGCCGCCCTTGCCGCCTTGCAGGATGATGTGCAGAAGCAGGGCGCTCTTGAACCCTGGCTGGCACGCCACGAACTGGCGAGTCTGGGGCGGCTATGGCAGAAGCTGCATATCGATACAGGATGGGAAACGGCGCTTGAGGCCGTGCTGCGCGAGCGCATGACGGGGCTGGAGGTTCGTCAGCTGGAGCACGCCCGCGCCTTCGCCGACGATGCGCCTCCGGCGCGGCTGGCCTTTTATCAGGTCCCGCCGGCGTCAGCCGCCAAGCCGTCGGCCAATGGTATGAAACCGCTAAGCGCCTTGCTGCGCCTTACCGACCCGGATCTCCTGACCTTGCTGAACGACTGGCTGGACAAGGTGTACGTCTGTGCCGACCTTGCCCAGGCGTTGACCTTGCGCGCCGAACTGCCGCCGGGCGGCATGTATGTCGTCAAGGAAGGCCATTTGGTCGATATGCACAGCGTGCGCTTTTATGCGCCGGATTCCGAACAGGCCGGGATGCTTGCCCGGCAGCAGGAAATTGAAAATCTGCGGCGCGATGTGAAGGGGCGGCAGTTGATCGCCGATCAGGCCGTGGCCGCGGTCAGTCAGGCCGAGAACGCCTGGCAACACGTTACGCAGGCCATGGGCCCGGCGCGCCAGCGCCTGTCCGAACTGACCCGCCGCCTTCACGATGTGCAGCTTGAATACTCCCGCCTGCAGCAACAGGCAGAGCAATCGGGCGAACGCGCGGCGCGCATCCGGGAAGACATGGCGGAAATCGCTTTGCAGACCGAAGAATTGTTGGCCGGGAAGGAAGAGGCCGAGGCCCGTTTCGAAGTGCTCGACATCCAGTTGGCCGAGCACCAGGAACGATACTCCGATGCCGAGATATCCGGAGAAGGGCTTGCCTTGCAGGTGGAAAAGGCCCGTGTGCATCTGCGCGACCTGGAACGCGCAGTACACGAATCGGAATATGCCGAGCGCGCGTTGCAGACACGCATTACGGATCTGAATCGCAATTTGCAACTGGCGGCCGACCAGGCCAGGCGCGCCAGCGCCGAACTCGACGGTCTGCAGGGCGAGCTCTTCGAGCTCGACGCGTCGGCATCGCAGGCCGGCTTGCAAGATGCGCTGGAACTGCGCGCCGAACGAGAAGAGGCGCTCAATCTTGCCCGCATTCAGCTGGACAATCTGGCAGCGGCATTGCGTGGCGCCGATGAGGAGCGCATGACGCTGGAACGTTCGCTGGAGCCCAGACGCGCGCGGATCATG
The DNA here is from genome assembly GCA_036675955.1 of Orrella sp. Taxonomy (GTDB): domain Bacteria; phylum Pseudomonadota; class Gammaproteobacteria; order Burkholderiales; family Burkholderiaceae_B; genus Pollutimonas. The sequence goes on from JAKFDW010000445.1 coordinate 4,310, forward strand.
GAGCTGCAACTGCAGGAGCAGGCCGCACGACTGGCTGTCGAGCAGTTTGCCGAGCAACTGGACGCGCATCAGGTCGACCGCCAGGCATTGCGCGAGCTCCTGGAGCAGCGTCCGGACGAATGGCAGCGCACGACCTGGCTCCAGTCCGAAGTGCAACGGATTTCGCGGGCGGTCGATGGACTTGGCCCGGTGAACCTTGCGGCGCTGGACGAATTGAACTCGGCCCGCGAGCGCAAGGGCTTCCTGGACGCGCAGCATCAGGACCTGACTTCCGCCATCGAGACGCTGGAAGATGCGATTCGCAAAATCGACCGTGAAACGCGCGAACTGCTTCAAGATACCTTCGACAAGGTCAATTTCCATTTCGGCGAATTGTTTCCCCGCCTTTTCGGGGGCGGCGAGGCCCGGCTTTCGATCACAGGCGATGAGATCCTCGACGCTGGCGTGCAGGTCATGGCTCAACCGCCAGGCAAGCGCAACAGCACCATACACTTGCTGTCGGGCGGCGAAAAAGCATTGACTGCCACCGCGCTGGTCTTCGCGCTGTTCAAGCTGAATCCAGCTCCTTTCTGCCTGCTGGACGAAGTGGACGCCCCGCTTGATGATGCCAATACCGAGCGCTATGCCAATCTCGTCAGCAGCATGAGCGAACAGACGCAATTTTTGTTTATTTCGCATAATAAAATTGCAATGCAGATGGCCAAGCAACTGGTTGGCGTTACCATGCAGGAACAAGGGGTATCGCGTATTGTTGCGGTAGATATCGATTCAGCCCTGCAGCTTGCTGAGGTCTGATTGCGGGCGTGCATAAATGCATAAATATTTGGTGATACGGCGGACTGACAAATGAGTGATTTGCAAATCGGTTTGATTCTTCTGGGAGTTGTACTGATCCTGGTCGTACTCTTGTTCAATTGGTGGCAGGACAGGCGCATACGGCAAAAAATGCAGGAACATTTCCCAGAGCGCGAGCAGGATCCGCTAATGGGTGGCGTGCCGGGCGCCGCGGGAAGACGCGAGCCCGGCTTTGGCCTGCGCGACCCGGTCGAGGAACTGGCTCCCGATGATCCCGCCGAGGTGGATCCAGGTTGCGAGGTCGTCATCGACATCAATTTTGCGCAGCCGGTCAGCACCGCGCAGCTGCAGGCCGCGGTACAGTCCATGCACAAGGCGGGCAATAAGCCGGTGCGCATCTTCGCGGAGCGCGAAGGCGGCGGCCACCGGGCAAAGTTGCGGCCCAACGAAAGCTATGTGTCGATGCAGCTGTCGATATTGCTGGCCAATCGCAGCGGGCCGCTCACCGATATCGAGTGGTCGCACCTATGGTCCATGGCGCAGCGTCTGGCCGAACGATTCGACGGCGCAATCGAGGCTCCCGAACAAGAGCATGTGATGGTGCGCGCCGGACAATTGGACGAGCTCTGTGCACGGCTGGATGCGCAAGTAGGCCTGGCTTTGCGCCTGCCCGGTACACAAGCCGTCAGCGACATCACCCGGGTTCTCAAAGATGTCGGTTTCCTGCCCTATGGATCTCAGCTGGCATGGATGGCCGATACCGGTGTTCCGCGGTTTACCGTGCTGTTCGATGGCGTTCACGCCAGAGATGTGCAGTCGGCCGGCGTCGACCGTATAGACCTGTTGCTGGATCTGCCCAACAGCCCGCCGGACGAGCAGGCGTTCAGCCGCATGGCCAGCGTGGGACGCGACCTGGCGGGTCGCCTGAATGCCGTGCTGCTGGATGACCAGGGCAACCCGGTTTCCGACGGCACCGATCACGCGATCGACAAGCAGCTCCTGGATTTATATGCGCGCCTTCAAGAGGCCGGTTTCGAAGCCGGAACCGAACGCACGGCCAGGGTCTTTTCGTGAGCACTGGTTCCGAGGGCGGCTCTGTTGCGCAAAGGCTGGATGACTTGCGCGCTGAAATCGCTCGTCATAATCATCTTTATCATGTGCAGGACGCGCCCGTCATTTCCGACGCCGACTATGACAGGCTGATGAAAGAGCTGGTGGCGCTGGAAGAATCCCATCCGGATCTCATCACGCCCGAGTCACCGACGCAACGGGTGGGCGCGGCTCCACTGGCTGCCTTCAACAGCGTACGGCACGCCGTTCCCATGCGATCACTGGGCAACGCCTTTGCGCCTGAAGATGTATTGGCCTTCGACAAGCGGGTGTCCGACACCTTGAAGGTGGCGGGCCTGGCCAGCGACGATGGCCAGGTTGAGTACGTCGCCGAGCTGAAGTTCGACGGCCTGGCCGTAAGCCTGCGCTACGAGCAGGGGCGTCTGGTGCAGGCGGCCACCCGTGGCGACGGGCAAACCGGTGAGGACATCACCCGCAATATACGGACCTTGCGTTCCGTGCCCTTGAAGCTCTCGGGAAATTTTCCCGAAGTGCTGGAGGTACGGGGCGAGGTGCTGATGCACCGGAAAGATTTCGAGGCCCTGAATCAGGCGCAGCAACGCCGCCGCGAGAAGATATTCGTCAATCCGCGCAATGCGGCGGCGGGAAGCCTGCGCCAGCTGGATCCGCGTATTACCGCAACCCGTCCATTGCGGTTTTTTGCCTACGGATGGGGTGAAATCCGCATCCGTCACGATGGGCACACAGACTTGTTCCAGCAAGAGGCCGGCCAGCCTTCCATGCCGCGCGCCACCCATGCGCAAATGCTCGACTGGTTCGAACAGTTCGGACTTCCGGTCAATGATGCCCGGCAGGTCGTCAAGGGCGCCGAGGGTCTTCTGGCCTTTTACGCGGCGACGGGCAGTGCCCGCACACAACTTCCTTTTGACATCGATGGTGTGGTCTACAAGGTGAACTCTCTGGCTGCCCAGGGCGTTCTGGGTTATGTGGCGCGGGCGCCGCGCTTTGCGGTCGCTCACAAGTTTCCTGCAGAGGAAGAAACCACGACGCTGATGGGCATCGATGTACAGGTCGGACGCACAGGAGCCCTGACGCCTGTGGCTCGCCTGAAACCGGTGTTCGTGGGTGGCGTGACGGTCACCAATGCGACCCTGCACAACGAGGATGAGATTCGGCGCAAAGACGTCCGTATCGGCGACACCGTCATAGTACGGCGTGCGGGCGATGTCATTCCCGAGGTGGTGGGGCCGGTTTTGGAATTGCGGCCGGAAGGCGCCACCCTGTACCTGACGCCGAAGACTTGCCCAGTGTGCGGTTCGGCGGTCGAACGCCTGGAAGACGAAGCGGTATCGCGTTGCACTGGCGGCCTGTTTTGCGCCGCCCAGCGCAAGCAAAGCATTATTCATGCCGTAGGGCGCAAGGCGCTTGATATCGAAGGACTGGGCGAGAAGCTGGTGGATCAACTGGTGGACAGCGGCCGGGTCAAGTCATTGGCCGATTTATTTACCTTGAATGCGCTTGAGCTTGCGTCCTACGAACGCATGGCGCGCAAGTCGGCAGAAAAACTTGCCGCGGCGCTGAAGGACGCCTGCACGCCGGACCTCGGGCGGCTGCTGTACGCTTTGGGCATCCGGCATGTAGGTGAGACCACCGCACGCGACCTGGCCCGGCATTTTGGCTCCATCGAGGCGCTCATGGCTGCCGACGAAGCGCAATTGCTCACGGTCAACGACGTTGGGCCGGTGGTGGCCGCGTCCATTACCCGATTCTTCGCCGAAGCCCACAATCGTGAAGTCATCGCCGCGCTTGCCAGTGCAGGCGTGCATGCCAAAACCGAAGCGGCGCCTGCCGGCAGGCAGCGTCTCGCAGGAAAAACCCTGGTACTTACAGGAACCATGCCCACATGGACGCGCGACGACGCGACACGCCATATCTTGGCTGCGGGCGGGAAGGTCAGTGGTTCAGTGTCCAGGAAAACGGCTTACGTAGTCGCGGGCGAAGATGCCGGCAGCAAGCTGGCGAAAGCACAGGAACTGGGCGTGCCGGTGCTGGACGAAGATGGTTTGAAAGCGTTGCTGGATATCGCGTAAGCCATCGCGCCGGGGCCGCGCACCGCCTTATGTCTTTGCAGGGCGGTCTTTGCCGTCACGCCATCGTTTGATGGCGTGACGCTTCATGTACTGCTGCTTATTTGATGGTGGCGTTCTTGATCAGACCTTGCTGGAATTCGGCCAATTGTTGCTGGCGCAACATCTCTTCAATTTGCGGCTTGACTTCTTTGAGCTCGGGGAACTTGACTTCACGGCTGTCCTCGACCTGGATGATGTGCCAGCCGAATTGCGTTTTCACCGGCTTCGCGGTCATCTCGCCCTTCTTCAGACCTTCGACCGCTTCTGCAAATTCGGGCACATAGTTGCTGGCAGGACCCCAGCCCAGGTCGCCGCCGTTCTTGCCGCTGCCTGGATCCAGCGAGTCTTTCTTGGCGGCTGCTTCGAATGTGGTTTTCTTGCCCTTGATCGCTGCCGTCAGGTCTTCAGCCTGCTTCTGCTCTTTGACGAGAATATGGCGCAGTTTGTATTCCTGCTTTCCGGCTTGCTCCTTCTTGATTTCGTCGTACTCAGCCTGGATCTTGGCGTCGGTGACGGGGTTTTTCTTCAGGTAGTCGGCCATCAGCGCGCGTACCAGGATGCCTTGGCGCGCCAATTCGATTTCCTGGGTGACGGCGGGCTGCTTATTGATACCGGCCTTCTCGGCGGCCTGAACGGCAACCAGGCGGTTAACCATTTCCTGCTTGACCTGTGTGCGCAGTTCGGGTGTGTCCGGGGCGCCTTGACTGACGAGCAGAGCGACAAACTGATCCAGCTGCGCTTGCGTAATGGCCTGGCCATTAACAGTGGCGACGGTTTGCGCATAGGCTGGAACGGCGATGGCGCAAGCTGCTGCGAATACGGCGAGACGTTTCATGGGGATCCTTTTACTGGTTGGCTTTGGCATCGATTGCCAGGGCGTGAATGGGATAAGGCATTAAATCGTGTACGCGATCATACACAAGTCGGTGGCGGGCCAGCGTAGACAGCCCGACAAATTGTTCCGAGCGGATCACGACACGAAAGTGGCTGGCGCCGTTCCTGCTGCCAGCATGACCAGCGTGAAGATGGGATTCATCGATAACTTCGAGGTGGGTGGGAGCCAGAGCTTCCAGACGCTCGCGAAGTTGATTCATACGTTCTATAGACATCAGGATCTCTTTTTTGGTTCACCGGATGCCGGAAGCGCGGCGACCGGTTCGTTTTCGTCTTTCATGTGCTTGCCCAGCCATACCGACTGCGCAATGACGAACAGGAGCAACAGGGCCATCAAGCCGAACACCTTGAAATTGACCCATTGGGCTTCCGTGAATACGCCGGAGAATGCGACATACAGGTTGAGTGCTCCCGAAAAGAGGAAAAAACTGGCCCAACTGTAATTAAGCTTGTCCCACACAGGGGGCGGCATGGCTACTTTCTCTCCCATGAGTTTCTGCATGAGGTTGCGGCCGAAAAACCATTTTCCGCCAAGCAGAATGCAGGCGAACAGCCAGTACAGGACGGTCGGTTTCCACTTGATGAACACATCGTTATGGAAGAACAAGGTGGCCCCGCCAAACACGACGATGACGGTGAGATTGATCCAGTGAGTGGCTTCGATGGCTTTGCCGGTAGCCTTGAGCCAGATGAATTGGCCTATTCCTGCCGCAATGGCGACTGCCGTAGCAGTAAAGATATCGGAGAACTTGAACGCCACGAAAAACAGAATCAGGGGGAACAGGTCGAAAAGGAATTTCTTCATTTAATAGGTTCGAACTTCAAGGATAACGAGTTGATGCAGTAACGCCTGCCGGTAGGGGGAGGGCCGTCGGGAAACACATGGCCCAGATGCGAGTCGCAGACGTTGCAAAGCACTTCGGTGCGCTGCATGCCGTGGCTGGTATCAGTTTCTTCGCGCACATTGGCCGGATCGAGAGGCTCGAAATAGCTGGGCCAGCCGCAGCCGGCATCGAACTTGGTATCGGAGGCGAACAGCGCCGTACCACAGCCTATGCATCGATAGATACCGGACTGGCTGGTGTCCCAGTAGCGTCCGGTAAACGGGCGCTCCGTGCCTTTGTTGCGGGCGACCGCATATTCCTCGGGACTGAGTTGTTCTCGCCATTCGGCGTCGGTTTTGTGGATCTTGTTCACGTGACCACCTATAAAAACTGCGCATGTTTCAATTGTCATGTTAATCGACTTTGCGCGCAGGCAGAAGTTCAACCCCATGGTACTTTTTATGCGACGTCTATGCAGGGAATCCCCTAAAAGACTTTGTTTCCATTTTTGTCCATAATCGCGAATCACCCGTAAAATTGCTAGAACCTTAAACCATAAATGGAAAACACCTATGTTTTCTGCCGGTTTCACGTGATACGCTAAATCGAAGAACGGGCTATTTTTTGTATAACT
>JAKFDW010000446.1:0-2285 GCA_036675955.1 Orrella sp.
CTTGAAGAAAATCAACGAGAGCAAAGAGTTCAAAGATTTCATGAAGTCGCGCGGCTTTGGCGTTGGCTATGCCGGAGGAGCCGACTTTGGCACCTTCATGCAGAAGTCCGAGGCCGACTTCGCCGAAGTCATTACTGCGATTGGCATGGCCCGCGAGCCCGCTAACTGATTCCGTAGCAACCTCCAAAGAAGGGACCGGCCGCAATACTTTCCTGCGTCGGTTTCCTCCCTTTTCCTGTGAGCGCCAATGAAAATCAATGATGCCCTTGTGGGCGTGCTGCTCGGCATTTTCTCCATCGCCGTATTTCTCATGTCTCTGTCCTTCCCGGTCATTCCCGGTCAGAATTTTGGCGCAGGCCTGTTTCCGCGGGCGATCGGAATTGGGATGCTGATTTGTTCCGTCCTGCTGATTGTCCAGGGTATAAGAAACAGAAAGACCGACTCGCCCATGAAGGCGCCCGCCTGGCTGCGGGATAAAGCCTCTGTCCTGCGTTTTCTGTTGATACCGGCGTCGCTCTTCTTCTATTTCGCCGTGGCGGACTTTCTGGGCTTTCTCATCACGTCCGGGCTGGTGCTGCTGGTGCTGTTTCTTGCATTCAGAGTGCGGTGGCCCATCGCCATTGCCGTGGCAATCATCGGTTCTTTCCTAATCCACTTCATGTTCTATAGCATTCTCATGGTGCCGCTGCCCTGGGGACTGCTCGAAACGATTGCGTGGTGACATCATGGAATTCACAAATCTTATCGCGGCATTCGACCAGGTAACCGACCCGTTCGTCCTGGGTGTCATCTTTATTGCGGCCGTGTTCGGCCTGTTCGTCGGGGCAGTCCCGGGCTTGAGCGCCACGATGGCGGTGGCGCTGTTGGTGCCCATTACTTTTTTCATGGATCCCGTGCCGGCCATCGCGATGATGGTCACTGCAACGGCCATGGCCATCACGTCCGGCGATATTCCGGGATGCCTCTTGCGCATTCCCGGTACGCCTTCATCGGCGGCCTATACCGACGAAGCGTTTTCAATGACAAGAAAAGGCCAGGCCGATACCGCTCTGGGCGCCAGCATCGTATTTTCATTTGTCGGAGGCTTGTTCGGCACGATTGTGCTCATTGCCGCGGCGCCTGCTCTGGCCGACTTTGCCCTGAATTTTTCTTCTTACGAATTTTTCTGGCTGGTGGTGCTTGGTTTGTCATGCGCCATTTTCATTTCTCCGGCCAGCACCCTGAAAGGTTTCGTATCGCTATTCATCGGCTTGCTGCTGGCCTGCGTGGGAATGAATAATCCGGCCGCCTTTCCACGCTTTACCTTCGGCAATGAAGACCTCCTGAACGGCGTCACCTTGCTTCCCATGATGGTGGGCATGTTCGCCATATCCGAAGTCTTGCGCTACGCAACCAATTCGGAACAGAAGCGGGTGGAAATCAAGGCCAGTGTGGGCAATATCTTCAGCGGCATGTGGCAACTGACAAAAAAGTACCCCCTGTCGATATTGCGGGGCTGCACGCTGGGCACTGCCGTGGGCGCGTTGCCGGGTGCAGGCGCCGATATCGCGGCATGGATGTCCTATGGGGTGAGCAAGCGGTTTTCCAAAGAACCGGAGAAATTCGGCACCGGCCACGTTGAAGGCATCGTCGAGGCAGGAGCCGCGAATAACTCGGCGTTGGCCGGAGCGTGGATTCCGGCATTGGTATTCGGGATACCGGGCGATTCGATCACCGCCATTGTCATTGGCGTGTTGTACATGAAGAACATGGCGCCCGGCCCGATGATATTCACCAACAGCCCTGTCGAAATGTATTCGGTGTTCATTGTGTTCATTCTGGCGAACATCATCATGCTGCCCTTGGGCTATCTGGCCGTAAAGGCAGCCAAGAAGGTGTTGAATGTTCCCCGGAATATTCTGATGCCCCTGATCCTCATCTTTTGCATCGTCGGGGTCTTCGCCATCAATAACAGCATTTTCGACGTGGTCGTCATGCTGTGCGTGGGCTTGCTTGCCTACTTCATGGAAGAGAACGATTTTCCCATCGCCCCCGCCGTGCTCGGTGTGGTCCTGGGCGGCATGCTGGAAGAAAACTTCGTGTTCTCCATGATCAAGGCAGACGGCGATTTCATGATGTTCTTTAGCCGTCCCATCGCATGCGGGCTGGGAATCTTCGCCATCCTGATCTGGGTGGCGCCTGTGTTCATCAAATTTTATAAATCGTATTCTGGCGTAAGGAAAGTGCAGTATGAATGATCTGAACAATAAGGTGGTCTTGATTACGGGCGCCTCCACGGGAATCGG